>CAYGOB010000009.1:0-21308 GCA_964351475.1 uncultured Candidatus Saccharibacteria bacterium | reverse complement strand
TAGCAAACAGAAAAATCACAGTATTTGCTGATATAGGAGATGGTGGTTGTTTCCACGAAGGACTAGATCATTTAGTTCATGCTATTAGAGCTAATTACAATATAACAGTATTGATACATAACAATGAAAACTTTGCTCTTACCACAGGACAAGCGACAGTAACAACCAGGGAAGGGAAACCAATGTTTGGATTACCACATGGCAGACCTGAGAGAAACTTAAATATTTCAGAATTCATTCTAAATCTACATCCTTCTTTCTTTGCAAAAGCATATTCAGGGGATCCGTCCCAAATGTCTGACATAATAAAAGAAGCCGTAGAACATAAAGGATGTAGTGTTGTTGAAATTATGCAACTATGTCCTAAATACAACAAAGAATTCTCTCTTGAATGGGCAACTCAAAACATTAAAAAGGTCTCTGATTTAGACAATTATGACAACACCTCCTTTCAAAAAGCCAAAGACTTACTTTCAGAAGACTCCCATCCATACACAGGTATAATATTTAAGGACGAAAAGGTTCCTACCTTTTATGAATCTCTAGAGAGCAGAAAAGACCCTCTTACAGAATTAACAGATGAGGTAAAGCAACACGATATTAAAAAGTATTTAAAATATTTTAAATAAGAAATGGAAACATCAATACTTTCTCCCAAATCAATAGCCGTAGTTGGCGTATCACAAGATTTAGAAAAAATAGGGTCTGTAATTTTAAAAAATCTAATATCTGGAGGATATAACGGTAAAATATATCCCGTTAATCCAAAATATGAAGAATTACAAGCTAGAAAAGCATATCCCGACATATTAGCAATACCCGAGGACGTTGAGATGGTTTGTATTGCAATACCTTATCAATTTGTAGAGGATGTTGTGGACCAATGCTTAACTAAAAAAGTTAAAAGTGTGGTTATAATATCCGCTGGCTTTAAGGAAGTAGGACAACAAGGAAAAGAATTAGAGGAAAGAATAACAACAAAACTCAAAGGAGAAGGAATTAGATTAATAGGTCCCAATTGTTTAGGATTTATAAACAACAAAGCTAAAATAAACCTAACTTTTGCTAGAGAAAATCCAGGCGATGGTAAAATTGCTTTCATTTCTCAATCAGGAGCATTTTGTACAGCAATATTAGATATGGCCTGTGAAAAGAGTCTAGGATTCTCTCATGTAGTATCCTTAGGAAACAAAGCAGACATACATGAAAATGAACTTATGGAACAGTTTGTTTCTGACAACAATGTTAAAGCAATAGCTCTTTATTTAGAAGAATTTAGTGATGGGAAAGAATTTGTAACACTCTCTCAGAAAGCTAAAAAACCCGTCTTAATTATTGCTCCAGGAAGTTCAGAAAAATCTCAAGAAGCAATTTCCTCACATACTGGAGCATTAGCCTCATCTTTTGATACTACTATTGCTGCTGTTAAAAAAGGAAATATGATATTTACAGAAAATTCCGATGAGCTCTTTAAACTTATGCAACTAATAGACCTGGAAATATCTCCAAAAGGGAAGAAGGTCGGGATAGTAACAAATGCTGGAGGACCAGGAATAATGGCAGTTGACAGAATAGAAAAAGAGGATCTAGAAGTTGCTGAAATAGGAGAAAAAACCACCCAGAAACTACTAAAAGTACTTCCCTCAGAAGCCAGTATTTCCAATCCAATAGATATACTTGGTGATGCAAAAAGTGATCGATATGAATTAGCTATAAACGAGCTAGTCGACGAGGTAACTGTTGACACAATTCTAGTAATTCTTACACCTCAATTAATAACAGAAATAGAGGCCACAGCTAATGTTATAACTGAAATTATTAAAAAATCCTCTAAACCGATCTTCTCTTGCTTTATAGGAGGAAAAGATATTAGATCCGGAGTAAGGATTTTAGAGGAAGACAAAGCCCCTTGGTTTAATGATATTCAGGAAGCTGTGCGTTTAATATCCAAATTAACAGAGTTTGAAGAAAATAAAGAATTAACAAAGATTGTAGATAGTGATGACTATTCTAAAAAAACAAAGTACAAGAAAGAAATAAATGAATATTTCTCTAAAGAAAAAGATGAAGTAATTCCTGATGACTTAGGAATTAAATTACTAGAGGAATTTAATATTGACACACCCAAACAACAAGTTGTTAGTAGTTTAGAACAGGGGGTGGAATTTGCTTCAACAATGTTTCCTGTAGCTATGAAGGCTACCTCAGAGGACCTAGCACACAAGACAGATTTTAAAGCTTTGTTTTTAGATATTAGAACAATTACTGAGTTTGAAGAGAAATACCAAGAATTAAAAGAAACTATAACAAAAACAACTGGTAATGTTGCTCCCAAAATATTGATTCAAGAGATGATAGAAGGAAAGTTAGAATTTTTCATAGGAGCAAATAGGGAAGGTGATGTTGATATCTATAAAAAAGACGGTCTAGGTTTTGGTCATTTGCTTGCAGTAGGGCAGGGTGGTATTTATACAGAGATATACAAGGATATTAGACATATTCTAGTCCCAGAATCTCAAGAGAAGGTTAATGCAATATTATCTAAGACGAAAGTCTCAAAAATTATTGATGGTTATAGAGGAAAACCTCCTTTAGCTAGAGAAAAGATTGTTGAATTAATAATGAATATACAAAAATTGTTAGTATCATATCCAGAGATTGTTAGTATGGATATTAATCCAGTAATGGTAACAGAAGAAAGGGCTGTGGTGGTGGATGCTAAGTTTTATGTTGGAAGTAAAAAGCTATTATAGCACTTAATAAAGATGTAAACTTTCTTCACACTCTAAATTCATTCTTCTAAGGAAGCTTCTATAAATCCCATAAATAAAGGATGTGGTTCTAAAAATCTACTTTTTAATTCAGGGTGATACTGTGTACCTACAAAAAACGGATGAATTTCTTTAGGAAGCTCTATAGCCTCTACTAACATATCATCCGGACTTTTACCAGATAATTTGAAGTCAGACTTTTCAAAAACTTCTCTATACTCATTATTAAATTCATACCTATGCCTATGTCTTTCCTGTACAGTGGGAAGAGATTTATACAAGCCGTTTCCGAATTTCTTATACAAATTAAAAATTACAGAATTCTTCTCAATCTTACATGGCCATGCTCCCAATCTAATAGTACCTCCATACTCTTTCTTTTTAATTAACTCCTGCTGCTCTTTCATTAAATGTATAACCTGATTCTTAGACTCTGGATTAACCTCTTGAGAATTTGCATCTTTAAGACCCAACACATTCCTAGCATACTCTATAGTAGCCATCTGCATACCGTAACAAAGACCAAGATAAGGAATTTTATGCTCTCTTGCTATTTGGATAGCCTTAATCTTACCCTCCGAACCTCTTGAACCCCATCCCTGTGGCACTATAATGCCATCCATCTCCTTAATCTCCTCTTGTCTTTTCTTGTCTTTTTCTAAACCATCTGCCACTATCCAATGAATTTTGGCATCTACAGAGAATTCCCAAGCTGCATGATTAAGAGCCTCTAAAACTGAAACATACGAATCCTTAAGATCAAAATTACCACTCTTGTAGTATTTCCCAACAATTCCAATGCTAATATTCTTCTTGGGATTCCTAATCTTTTGAACCTTCTCTTTCCATTTTGTATATAACGGAGTACTTTCTGTCTCCTTCATACTTAATGATTTAAGAATTTCTTTCCCAATATTTGCCTTCTCAAAATTAAGAGGAATGTCATATATACAATCTATATCAGGGGCAGATATAACATGAGATTTAGGAATGTAACAATACCTACTAATCTTATCTATTCTCTCATCGTCTAAACCAACTTCGGACCTAGCTATTATGAAATCAGGATGAATTCCAAAACTGTTTAACTTTTGTACAGAAAGTTGTGCTGGTTTAGTCTTCATTTCTCCCAACATAGGTGGTACTGGAAGATATGTAACATGAATGTGTATTACATCTTCAGGATTAGCTAATTTGATGGAGTGATTTGCAGACAACATTAAGCCATTCCCCACCTCTCCGACAGTTCCCCCTATTTCAATAATCGTTATCTCAGACTCATCCTTTTTTGCAACTTCTGTTATCCAATCCACAACACTCTCTGGAACATGATGGTCCAAACTAACCCACTTACCATCAAACTCTAAAGACCTTTCCTTCTTTATAACTCTCTCTAAAACAGCCCCTAGAGTCATAGAATTAGGTCTAGCAAACGATTGATTAGTAAACCTCTCATATGTGCCAATATCCATATCTGTCTCAAATCCGTCTTCTAAAACAAAAGTCTCCCCATGTTCTAGGGGATTCATAGTACCAGCATCAATATTAATATATGGATCTGCTTTTATCATAGTGATCTTTTTACCGTATGATTTAAGGATAAACCCTATGGAGGCAGCAGACACACCTTTTCCGATTCCAGAAATTACACCCCCCGAGATAAATATGTATTTTGACATGTTCTTGTTTTTTGAGGTTATTGACCAATCTATCTAAAACAAGACCAACTGTCAAGCAATTTAATATTCTCTCTTAAAATCAATATCTTCTACATCCAACTTTCGACCGGCCCTTCCTACATCCTTTTCATACCTCCATGCATAGTCACGGTAACCCAATACTCTCTTTCTTCTTTTTTTAATAGATAAGTTACCTACCATTCCAGGTCCATTTATACATCCTCCCTCACATGTCAATAAATCAAGAAACTTGTAATGCTTGTATACACCATCTTTAAATCCATCAAATATCTTAGTCAAATCCTTGGTGGTCTCTTTAATTAAAATATCTCTATCCTTAAAGATATCCTTGTAGTGAAGGGTACTCGATAAACCTCCAGATATTGGATAGATCTTAGTATAATCATTGTAAAACTTGTCAAAACTAACACAATATTCAGACTCTACAATTTTTTCAGGAATATTTTTCTCCTTAAACAATTCCTCTAGCTCTTTAAATGTCATTACATAATCTATCGTCCCTAATTCCTTACCTTCTAATTTTTTAGTTACGCAAGGACCAATAAAAACTATTTTATGTTTAGGATAAAACTTTTTACATATCAAACCCATACAACCCATAGGTGAGTGAACGGGAACAAGATTCTCAACTAAGTGAGAATACTTAACCTTAATAAAATTTACCAATGTAGGACAGGGAGAAGCTATCCAAGTTTTCTTTTCATTCTTCTCTATACTTTCCTTTAGAATAGTGTAGTAGGCTAGGTTGGTCATTTTCGCACCAAACGTCAACTCTAGAACTTTATCAAAACCTAATTTCCTAAGTCTGTAGACAGTCTCTGGATAATCAAACTCTGAAACAAAAGAAGGAGCAAGAAGACATAGGTATTTTTCGTTTAAGTTAAAGTTCATAAGTTAATATATAACATATAGGACAGGCCTACCAGACCTATAATCATGTAAAAAGACAGTTATCCTTTTTAAAAAGGGAAAACATAGGGCTTTGCCTTTACCTTAAAATAGTTTAGAATTAATTAATATGTTAATACCTTTATTTAAGAAAACTTCGATATTAGAAAGTAAATATCTACAACTACCTCTTCTTTATGCTTTATCTTTTTCTATTCCCTTTCTCATACAAGGTCCACAACTCCTAGTAGGAAGTTTAATTAATTTTTTACTAATTCTTTCAATCTCCGAATACAAATTCAAAGAGATAATACCCGCTTTAATACTTCCTTCTTTATCTGTATATCTCCATGGTTTACTATTTGGAGGAGCTACAAATTTTTTACTTTATCTAATTCCTTTCATTGCTATATCCAACGCTCTTTATGTACTTGTTTATAAATACATAAAAACTAATTATTTGAATATTTATTATGCAGCCTTTTTAAAAGCAGTATTTCTTTTTACATGTACGTACATCCTCTTTAGAATAGTTGGTCTTCCACAAGCGCTTTTAAGTGCAATGGGGATAATGCAATTTATGACTGGGATAATAGGAGGGATCGTGGCCAGTACTCTTGTAAAAGGTAGATCATCTTACTCAAGAATTTAACATCCTACCAACTAATCTCTTCTATGTTGACCTAAACTCCAAATCCTGTAACATATATTCAGGGTATTTAATATAAAAGCGGCTGGGCAATACTAAGGATATTGCTACGAGGTAGGAGTCATCGAGATATCAGCGGGTACTCCTAGGCTATATTGCTAGCCTAAAGGTTAAATCAAATTCACAAAATTTAACCGTCAATCCCCATAAAAATAATCTTTTACTACAGTACTACTATGTGCGGAATATACGGATACTCTGGAAAAAAAGTTGCAAACGATTTAATTTTTAATGGCTTAAAAAGATTAGAATACAGAGGGTATGACTCTTGGGGTGTAGCTGTGCTAGATGAAAACAAAATACACCAATACAAAAATGTTGGGATGGTTAGACAAGATATTAAACTTAACAAATTACCAAAGAGTACTATCGGAATAGGACATACTAGATGGGCCACACATGGAGGTGTAACTAAGACAAATGCACACCCACATATTTCAACTAGAAAAGATTTTACACTTGTTCAAAATGGAATAGTCGAAAATTTTGACTCTCTAAAAAAACAACTTAAAAAAGAAAGACAAAGCTTTATATCTCAAACTGACACAGAGGTTATAGTTAAATTAGTAGAAAAAGAAATAAAGAAAGGTAACTCATTAAAACAATCCTTAATTAAAGCCGTTACAAAATTAGAAGGGCGTAACACTGTCGCAGTTCTAGATGCAAAAGAAAACAAAATTTATGCAATAAAGAATGGATCACCTCTAGTAATGGGAATAGGAAAGAATGAAATATATCTAGCTTCTGACTCTTTGTCCTTTTCTCCGCATACAAAAAAAATCATAGTTCTAGATGACTATGACATGGTAGAAATAGAGGACAATAAATACAAATTACACAACATTAAAAGTAAAAAGAAAAAGAAACCTGAAATAAAAACATTAAAATACCAATATGAAGATATTAGTAAGGGTAAATATGACCATTTTATGTTAAAGGAAATAGTAGAACAACAAAAAACAATACTTTATGCTACAGACTATAAAGAAAAAGAATTATCTCCCCTTGTAAAACAAATAAAAAAATCTAGGAAAGTATATTTACTAGGAGCGGGTACTGCAGGGTTTGCTGCAGCTCAAATGGCTTACTTTTTAAGAACAGTAGCAAATGTAGACGCTTTAGATATTAAAAGCTATGAATTTAAATCTTACCTTCCTGTTATTTCAGACAAGGACTTAATAATTGCTGTTTCTCAAAGTGGAGAAACTGCCGATACAATAGAGCCTCTAGAAGTTTTTAAAAGAAAAGGTTGTAAAATAGCTAGTATTGTAAATATGTACGGTACTACCATATCCAGAATGTCTAACTTTGAATACTATGCAAATGCAGGTCCTGAAATTTGTGTAGCTTCAACTAAGGTGTTTACTGCACAGAGTGCATGGGGCTATCTTCTTGCTATGAGTGTTGCAGATAAGTACACAACTGCTCAAAGAAGATTAAAAAAGTTATCTAAATCTTTAGATAATATATTTAAACCTAAAGTTTTTAAATATATTAAGGGTAATGTTTGTACCGCATTAAAAAATAATGAACACTTCTTTATATTAGGAAAGGGAGAAAATGCAGCTATTGCTTTAGAAGGAGCTCTTAAAATAAAAGAGATATCCTACAAGCATGTAGAGGGTTTTAGTGCAGGAGAACTTAAGCATGGTGTAATAGCTTTAATTGAAAAAGGTACTCCTGTTTTTGGAATAATTCCTTCTAATGAGAATGGTAAAGACAGTAAGGATTTAATCAGTGCAATGGAACAAGTTAAGGCAAGGGGAGCATTAACGATAGGGGTAGGTAGTGAGGAGTTTTCTAAATTAGAAGTATTTGATCATTACATATCTACTCCACAGATAAATTCTCTAGGGAGTATAGCTAATGTAATACCTTTTCAACTAATTTCTTACTTTCTTTCATTGCTTTTAGGTAATAATATAGATAAGCCTAGAAATTTGGCTAAGTCTGTGACTGTTAAATAGTTAAAATTTAGTTTACAATATATATAATAAATTTAAATACCTTAGTTGTATGGAACAAGAGAGTTTAAATAAACAAGATACAGATTTAAAAGGTCGTCCATTAAGAGGAGAGAGGATAGTACAAGGGGAAACTACAGTTATTGAAGAAAAGCCTACAAAGCGAAAGTCTGGATGTAGTAAAGGTTGCTTAATTGTTTCCCTAGTCCTCTTATTTATTCTGGCCCTTCTAGCAGGTGGTGTTTACTTTGGGTATAGGCGTGTACTTAAGGCTATGGAGCCTGTAGATTTAGAGGTAGAGTATACAGAGCAAGATTATATGGACCTTATGAATGAGATAGGTTTAGAGGCAGATGGTTCGGTTTTGTGTATAGATTGTCCAACTCCTATGTTTTCAGATCCTCACGAGGTAGATGTACAGGTAGGTAATGCTCAGGCTTCTGCGGCTTTTGAATATATTAACCAGCATCTTTCTAATGCCAGTATATCTGGTACACAGATTAAGATGGGGGATGGTCAGGCAGAGCTTTCTACAACGTTGTCTTTTCAGGGAAGAACTTTTCCTATCTATATGGTAGGGAGTATTTCTAAGGCAACCAATAACTCAATAAATGGAAGTATTTCTACAATTAAAGCAGGTGCTTTAACAGTTCCAGATACAGTAACTTCCTATGTTGCAGAGTTTTTACTTAGTACAGCAAATGACAAGCTTGAGGCTGCTGGGGATACTGTTAGAATAGATGATGTAAGTATTAAACCCGAAGGATTAAATTTTAAAGGTTTAGTACCAACTAAAGCACAATAATATGGATGAAAATAGAAATACTTCGATAACGTTGTTTGTTTTAATGGGTGTGGCATTCCTTTTTATATTAATATACGTCTTCGTGATAGTTCCTAATAAGAACAAGAATACTCTTGGAAGCTCAGATTTGGTTTTAGATTCTCCTATTCAGAAATGGAATTTAAGGTATGCTAAGGGTGGAATCAAACCGTTTTGTAAGGATGGTAATGAGTGGTTGAGTATAGAGGTGTTTGAGGCCTCAAATGTGTACTCTTCTAGTGAGGGGATAGTAAAAGAGGTTGATAAGAGTATTGTGACTATAGAAATTAGCTCCACTATATCTGTTCAGTATTCTCCAATAGTGAATTCTAAGCTTTCTAAGGGTAATTATATTTCTAAGGGTGCTGATATTGGTAATGTTGTTGGTTCTTTCTTAGATATAAGGGTTAAGGATACAAGGAGGGGTGTTTATGAGTGTCCTTATCTTTATTTTAATAACTTTACTAAGAATATTTTAAGAAATGTAGAGGATGTAAGAGAGGAGGAGATTGAGATGTGTGGGTGTAACTTCTTAGATTATTAGGGTTTAATGTAGTATAATTGCTAGATACCTTTTATTATGGTGGATGTAGCTCAACTGGTTAGAGCATCGGTTTGTGGAACCGAGGGTTGTGGGTTCAAATCCCATCTTCCACCCCACATTAATCTTTCTTCTATCTTTCTATTTATAAACTCTCTCAAAATTATAACTGATATAAAGAGTATTGACTTGACTTAACTTAAAATAAAAAGGAAAATAGTATATCTAAATTAAAACCAGTTGTTATGAGGAAAATAGTAAAATCAATAGTAATTATTTCCTTCATATTATTAGTTTTAGCAGGAATATTCTTCCTTTTCTTCAGAAATAGACATACCAAAATAGAGGGTTTACCAATAGAAGTGTCCAAATTCTTAACACAAGAGGACATAGATAATCTTGAGGAACTAGAATACCCCATATATTTTGGACTTAACCCTCCTAATATAGGGGGCAGCTACCTTGCAAATAATCAGAGAATAGACTACGACAAAATGAATCCAAGATATATTGGCTCTTTAGTAATAGATACAATAGAGTCCTTCCACACTCAAACTGAGGATCTTAAGATAGTAATGGATTCTGAACATGTAAACACAGGAATCGTCAGAGAGGGGGACGTAGGGTATATGTCTGGAGAAGATAATTGTTTTACTGTTTTTAATTTGGGCACTACTAAAGAAGAATTTGGGTGTGTAACAAACTCTGCAATAATAGTTAGCGGATGTATAGATGAAGAAGGAAATATAGAGGGTTTTAAGAAATCTATCATGATGTTAAAACACAATAGCAGGATTTTATGTGTAATAATTCCTAAAGCTTTAAACCAAAGACACCCTATTCAAGAAGGAAACATTAGAATAATATCTGAAGTAGACGGGGTTGCAGAGAGAGTAGAATAGATTTGTATCAAAGTTAAGACATATCTACATTTCTTGTATAGCTCCTCCAAAAAGCTAAAACTGATGCAAGCAATGCTCCAGCTGCAATTATCTCAATATTCTCCTCTAAAAGACTATCCATTAAAAAAAACTGTATATTAAAAGAAGCCTCACTCCATACCATTTGTAGGTTACTATCTCCTATACTCAATGCAAAATTATACATATGTTCTCCTAAGATATTGTACACATTCCTATCCAACAAACCCTCAAAAGCAGTACCTATGAAAGACAAACCTCCTGCTAATGCATAAAAGAAAAAACCAATTAAAAGATAATATTTACTCCTTACATAAACCTTAATATCCTTCCAATACTTAATTAATGCATAAAGAGGTACTCCCCCTAATACTGCAAAATACAACAACTCTACTAAAGTCCCTGCTACACCCTGGTCAATCTCTCCAAACGCCCACATAACATAACTCATAGGGAGATGTCTCATATCTCCTGCATCTTGAAGTAACATTAAAAGTAGTACTATTGACATAATTAACCAGAATTTGGAGAGTTTCTTTTTATTTCTATACAGCAAACCACTATTATATCCTGCAAACATAACACTCAAACCTAAGAAAGAAAACTGTATTATTTCAGCAAAACCACTGTTTCTTCCCCAATGCTGAAAGAAAAAAGGTTGATAACCAAAAAAGAAATACCTCCTATCTGCAGAAAGAAGTAAATCTCTTAAACCAAATATATTTCTAAGATCTATTAAAAAGAATAGTAATGTTGAAAGTATTACAAAAAATATAGCTAATGAGAAGACAAAATCAGATACTTTTAATCCTAAGATTTTTCTTTCTTTCATAGTAGTAATGTTAAATTAATTCCTCATAATTCTGTATAACAACATCTGCTAAATCATATACAAACTCCTCATTCCAACCTTCATTTAAAATACCAATAGTATATAAATCTGCACCTTTTGCAGACTCTAATCCAAAAAGAGAATCTTCAAAAGCAATACATTCCTCTTTACTAAGCCCTGTATACTTAACCCCTTGTAAGAACATCTCGGGATCAGGTTTGCTTCTCCTTACAGAACCCCTATCATATATTTTTTCAAAATAGTAAAACAAATTGAAATGTCTTAATATCTTTTTTACATAATCATACTGAGAAGAAGTAACTACAATCATCCTCTTTTTATTCTTCGACAGGTATTCCAAAATTTCACCTATACCAGGAATTAAAAAGACTTCTTCCTCAAGATGGTTTTCAATTAGATCTTTTTTGACAGAACTAAATTCCCTATTTAATTCATCAACATCATAATCCTCAATATCTAGATTATCCAAATACATAGTCATTCCATCCTTAGAACCTCTACCAGATATATATTGCATAAAATCATCTTTGGTAAATACTAGACCAAACTTCTTTTTAAAAACTTCTTTAAAAGAATCTAGATTTAGTTTATCTAGGTTAACAAGTGTACCATCAAAATCAAAAAGAAATCCTTCCCTTTCCTGCACAAGCGCTCTTGCCCTATTTAAAGGATTCCTCATACTATTTAATCATTAACTAATATATTTAATATTAATATATTAGAGTAGGGGGTGCAAATTAAAATTACAAACAAGAAATTTAATTTCTCAACATCTACTACTATCTACCGCATATCCCATAGACATACCCTTTCATTTCCAATATACTTTTATTAATAAATAACATTATTAACAAAACTGTTAGGTGTGTTAGGAACTTATAAAAACTAAAGACCATTAATACACACCCCTATACACCCTTGAATCACAATTTTAATTATATAGAGGGATGAAGATCCGTGAAAACTCAAACCTTAAGAATAATACTTATTCTAATCCTAGTATCAACCCTCTTTGGAACTGTACTAATCATCCTCCCAAAAAACTCCCAAATTCCCAAAGAAAAACAAATAGAAGTAGAATTACTATCTAAGCAAACCCTTAAGTTAGAAACCCTAGAAGACTTAGACGAACTAATAGAGAGAACAAAAAATAAAAAATACGTATTACTCGGTGAATCCTCTCACGGAACATCAGAATACTACCTGTGGAGAGCTAAAATAAGTCAGAGATTAATCACAGAAAACAACTTTTCCTTCATAGCCATAGAAGGAGACTGGCCCAATATCTACAATATTAACAGGTATGTCAAACTAATGGACAATACTTTTTCTACTGGACAAAATTCCTTAGCTATGGCAGATAGATGGCCACAATGGATGTGGGCCAATGAAGAATTTCTAGAGTTGGTAGAATGGGTAAGAGAATATAACAAGGACTTACCGATAACAAAACGAGTAGGGATATATGGTATGGATATGCAACATCCTGAAGAATCCATAAACCAAGCAATAGAGAGACTTCTAGAGATTAATTCAGATTTGGGAGAAGAAATAAGTAAAGCATATAATTGCTTAAAGGAATATGATGCTGATATGCAAAGATACGCACAAGCACATTTCTCTAATCAGGTTAGTTGTCAAGATAAGACTGTCAACGCATTAAAAAAATTTGATACAGTATATTCTGAAAAAGATGTTTTAGATTCCGAAAAACTCTTTGAAATAAGACAAAATATTCTTGCTGTAGAATATGCAGAAGAGTATGCTAGAGCTTTAGTTGTAGAGGATTCTCAATCATGGAATACAAGAGTCAATTACATGAAAGAAACTATAGGAAATCTTTCTGATAAATACCAAGACAATTCTAAGGGTATAATCTGGGCACATAATACGCACGTAGGAGATGCAAAGGCTACACAAATGACCGAAGTCGGTATGGTAAATATTGGACAACTACTAAGAGAAAAATATCTACAAGAAAATATCTTTATAGTAGGTTTTGGAACTTACCAAGGTCAAGTAATTGCTAGTTTTCAGTGGGGTGGCAACTTACAAAAGTTAAACTTACCAAAAGCTATATCAGGAAGTATAGAAAGTTTTTTGAAAGAAATTAAAAAACCTTCTTTTATATTTTTCTTAGATGAAGATAATCTACCACAGAGGTTTACTCAAAAATTGGGACATAGAGCTAAGGGAGTTGTGTATAACCCTGCTCAAGATCAAAATCATTATGTACCCACAATACTAAAAGATAGATACGATTCCTTCATATTCATAAAAACCACTACAGCATTAACTCCTTTGTAAAAGAAACCTACCTAAATAATACAGCAGAAACCAGAACTGACATAAAATGAGATTGTTCATTTTTTAAAATCCCTAACCTCTAACCCAAGTAACCAGATAAATGCTAAATCCTCAATATAACCTAGACAATAAGTTTCTTTTAAAACCTCAGGATTAATTTTCTTATACTCTTCATTATTTAATATCTTTATTAATAACACAGTCTTAAGAACCCTCTTCCATTGATCATTCCACTTTGAAATATCCTCTTTAAGATCTTTTGCTAAACTGCCAGGATCTTCCTTACCCAATTTCGGTGCTACAGTACTATCTAAAACATCTCCCATACCCTGTAATGTTGGATCCTCCTCGTAGCTTAATAATTCCCTTATTTGAAAACCAGAACTTATTGATTGAAATTCTTCAAGTTTTCTATACAAATTATTTATTGCATCACCAGAGAAAGATTCTAAAGGAGAAAGGGGTCTCTTAGTAGGCAGGGTTTGTTTTAATTCAAACTCTTCCATGGTATGTACCCGTTAATTATTTTATTATTATACTATACTAAAACAAGTCCTACCAATCACAAAATTTAAGTACAACGATTACCTACTAAATATCTTAAACTTCTAAGACACTCTCTCCTGTATAATATACTTAAATATGAAATACCTATTATCAATAATTTTACCTATCTTTTTCTCTATTATTCTTTCTCTCTTTGGAATAGGTAATGAAGAAATAAGCAATGATATGGAAAAAAGAGTATCTATTCCCAAACCTCCTCCCACTTCCATAGTTCAAGAAAAAATACTCTCTCCGGAAGAAGAAAGAGTAAGAGAATTATTAAACACCATGAGTATAGAAGAAAAGGTAGGACAACTCTTTATCTTTGGTTTTGATGGTACTACCTTAAGCCAAGAAAAAAGAGAATTTCTTCAAAATTATAAAATTGGAGGAGTATTACTATTAAGTAAGAATATAACAGATGAACAACAACTTAAAAATCTCATAACAGATATACAAACAACTAATACAATTCCCCTTTTTATATCAATAGACCAAGAAGGTGGGATAGTATCTAGAATAAAATGGGATGAAAGATTAACTAAAGCACAATCTCAAATACATACAAAAGAGGAAGGTTATGAAGTAGCAAAGAGTAGGGGAGAAATACTTAAAGATTTCGGAGTAAATATAAACTTTGCTCCAGTAGTGGAATATATTACAGACAGTAATTCCTTTATGTACAACAGAGTATATAGAGGAAGTAAAGAAGAAGTAATAGAAAAAAGTATTTCTTCTATACAAGGATATACTGACTCAAATATTATTTCTGTACCTAAGCACTACCCTGGACATAGTAATACCTCACCAGATTCACACTATTTCCTTCCAGTTGTAGATATTGAAAATAATCAATGGGATATCTACATAGAACCATTTAGTAAGATACTTAAAAAAACTCCTGTAGACGCAATAATGGTAGGACACATTAAGTACCCTAATATTGATAGTAATCCCTCTACAATATCCTCAGAGATTATAACCAACCGTTTAATCAAAAATCTTGAGTATGAAGGTCTTGTAATATCTGATGATATGGAAATGGCAGCATTAGATAATATAGGGGAGTACACAGAAATTGCAAAACAAGCTCTTTTAGCAGGGCATGACATTTTAATATACAGTAAATATAGCAATAGATTTCCAACCATACAAAGAGATGTGTACGAGTACATTTTAGAGAAGGTTAGAAATGAAAATATGGATATAGATAATAAAGTGCTCAAGATTTTAAGAATGAAGATCAAGTACAATATCCTTTAACAACCAATTAAAAAGATAAACTTTATCCCTATTAAAGATTAAGAAAAAAAGAGTTGACATATCTACAATAGGATGCTAGTATGTACTTACTCAATTGCTACGGTGGTGATTGATAGAGAGAGGAAGCAGGAACCTAACCAGTTTCAACTATTTAATTAGTAAGTGCTTCTTCTTTTGCTTTTCTATACCCATAACAAATTTCCAAAACCCTTGTTTTTGTAACCAAATACGTTGTTATTAATATCTCAATAGAAACAAAAAAGAGAAGATACAAGTACCTCCTCTTCACTTTGTAACACGATTTTAAAGAATTACTCCTCTAACAAACTGATGTTAATAGCATTTAGTCCTTTTTGAGTGTCTTCGACCTCAAAGGATACTTTGTCACCGACTTGAAGTTTTCTCTCAGCTAAGTCTCCCTCTAAAGAATTTTCGTGAAAGAAAATGTCTTTATCAGAACCCTCTTGGCTGATAAAGCCAAAACCTCTGTCAGTAACTGTTTTTACTGTACCTTTTTGCATGGTATTACTGTATAAATAAAATAAATAGTTATGTAATTTCTAAGATATTATTTTAAGATAACTTAGATCTTGCCATAACTATTACTCATTATAGCACATATGAGAAATGATTGCATATTACTGAGTTTAAGTTTAAACAAATGTAAGAGCAAAACCCTTTTTACCAGCTCTTCCTGTCCTTCCTATACGATGAATATAATCGTCATAAGATTGAGGCATATCATAATTGATAACATGAGATATATTATCTACATCTAATCCTCTAGATGCTACATCTGTAGCTATTAAGACATCTACGTTACCTTTCTTAAATCTATTAATTATCTTCGTTCTTTGATTCTGTCTCTTATTACCATGTAATGACTCTACATATATTTGGTTATCTCCTAACTTCCTACAAAGAGTATCAGCACCTCTTCGAGTTGCAGTAAACACTAATACCTTTTCTAATTCATCTTTTTGTAAAAGCTTTCTTAAAACATCAAACTTATTTTGATCCTTTTGTAATCTAACAACATCCTGATCTACATTCTTCCCAGGACCTTGTACCTCTATTTCTATTCTCACAGGATTGTGGAGTAGGGTATTAGCAATTTCTTCAGACTTTCTATCTACCGTTGCAGAGAAAAATAGAGATTGTCTATCCCTGTTTAATTTAGTAATTATAAATTTAATATCGTGTATGAATCCCATATCCAACATTCTATCTACTTCATCTAAAACAACATTGTTAATAGTAGAGAGATTTACTAGACCTCTGTTAGTTAAATCTTTGAGTCTTCCTGGTGTAGCTATAATAAATTGAGGATTTCTCTTTAATATGCTTATTTGTGTCCTCATACTATTACCACCCATTATTAATACACTTCCTATACCCGTATTTTTAGATAGGGATTTAAATTCGTTTTGTATCTGCATTGCTAATTCTCTAGTAGGAACAACAATAAGGACTCTGTTATTTCTGTCTGTGACCACCTTATCTATAAGGGGAATTAAGAAAGCAGCAGTTTTTCCAGAACCTGTACTTGCAGTTGCTAATATATCTCTTCCTTTTATAATCTCCGGAATTGCCTTGTACTGTATCTTGGTAGGATGACTGTATCCTTTCTCATAAGCATTTGTTTTAAGGACTTTAGTAATATCAAATTGAGAATACTCGTAGTCATCTACGAACATATTAAAAGGCTTACTATCTATAGCCTTAGCTACAAGCTTATCTATGCTTATGGTATTTTTCTTAGCATTGTATCCTCTTCCTCTATTTCTAGAATGAGAGTATCTTCTATTCTTATTGTTATGACGGTAACCGCCATTATTATTGTGATTATTACTCACGGTTGTATTTGTTTATTTTATTTTCAGTTTCTTATAGATAACCGAAAATAAAATTTAAACCGTAAGGTACTTATCTCGTAAGATCTACATTAAACGAAGATGGAGTATAGCATGATATGGTATAGAAGTACATTAACAAAATTTACTCACTAACTTCCTGGACTCTCCAATATCTAGAGAAACCTCTACCTACACCTGTCTCTTTTAAGCTTGTATGAACAAGAATTAGGTCTGCAGCAACAATCATGGTGGCGAAAGTAAACAGTATTACTAATACAATAATATTTTTCTTAGTTAATTTTCTCATATAACTTTACTCTTCTACTGTATAGGTACTTAGTCTTAAGACACCAGAATCATCTAAGCTGGTACTAATCCTTCGATTCTCTAAAGAAAGTTGTACATTGTAAAAAGCTTCTGTTTCTGGAGATTGATATGTAAGCATCCAACCGTCTGAGATTAAATCTTCTACATAAGTATCAAACTCTTCTCGACTTGTATCCTCTACAGTAACAGCTACTTCTTCCTGAAATCTAGATAACTCTGGATCTACTATTGTCATTTCTTTAATAGTTCCGTCTGTATACTCCGGTACCATATCAGGGAAATGTGCAGACCAATTTAATTCATCCCCTGGTTGTATACCTATGCTTGCTTCTTCCTCTGAATTTCTAAAAGAAATAAAATAGAAGGCTAGACCACCTACAAGTACCAAAACTATTAGTATATATATTGCTTTTTTCATTAGATATATTTAAAAGATTATTTAATATATCAAAAGATTAGCACAATGGTTATGTTCGGTCAATTTCAGAAAGTTTTTCTTCCTTTGGTTCTCTTACTTATCATAGACTTTCTTAAACACCTTATCCTACCTTATTTTTAATGATGATGCTCTTTTTCATACTCCTCAGCCTCTGCCTTATCCTTATGTACTGTCCCATCTGGATGATTAGGAGGTGAGTATATAGTATAAAGTTTAAGATTTACATTAGAAGTATTTATTAGGTTATGCAACACCCCTGCTGGAACTATTGCAACCATATCTTCCTTTAAAACATCCTCTTTACCATTTACAACTACTTTACACTCCCCTTGCTCTATTCTAAAGAACTGATCTACTGTCTCATGTACCTCTTGACCAATATCTTCCCCTGGTTTAAGAGACATTACTACTAACTGCATATGTTTACCAGTAAAAAGCACTTCTCTGAAGTTATTATTCTCTAGAGTTTTTTTCTCTATATCTTCTATATATCCCATATTATTTACCTTTTTAATTTATATATTCTATTTTTATTGTACACCATTAAATCTTGAATTTAAAATATACAAATTAAAACCAATATGATGTAATATGTATTACATAATATATGTAACTGCCAATATGTTTCTTTCTAACAAAACAATAAGTAAATACATACACGAAGGGAAAATCATAGTAAATGGTAAGCTAAATATTGAAACGAAAGGTATTACTGTAAACCTAGGGGATGAATTACTAATCCCAAAATCAAAGCAAACCTTTGATACTAACAATCCCAAAGAGTTAAAATATGACAAGCATGACCTTTCTAAAAAGCCATACATCTTAAAACCAAATGACTTTGTATTGGGTTCTACTCAACAGAGTCTTAGAACAGACAGAGACATCATTACTATGTTAGATGGGAGATCTACATACGCAAGAGCAGGAATGACTATTCATTTAACAGCTCTTGTTTTAGATGGAGTACCTTTTAGTCAAGAGAATTCGGTATTAGAAATAAAGAACTTAGGTAATTTTGACATTGTATTACACCAAGGAGAAAGAATTGGTACATATCTTTTTGCAAAGTTAACAGAACCAATAGTAGGAAATAAAAAAAGTAAATACACAGACCAGGATGGTGTTACACCTCCTATAATTTAGATACTTTTTAAATAATAAGTTACTTAACTTAAGAATAATTAATATGGAAATAGAAACATTAAATAATCTACCAACATGGTTACCTATACTTTTAATTATTCTTTCAATTTGGGAAGGTGTATGGAAGGGCATAGCTTTATGGAAAGCAGGAAAAAATGATCAGCTTAAATGGTTTATATGTATATTCATATTTAATACCTTAGGGATATTACCAATTCTTTACATCAAATTCTTTCAAAGAAAACATATGCCCTTAAAGGTATGAGGAAAGTAGTTGTAAACGACAAAATGCAAACCAATTACACTTACTACTTAACAGAGAGCATTGGTAAAAGCTTTGACCCTGAATTTAAGCCTGAGTTAACACCTAAAGACATGTTGAAATTAGGAGTCTTTGGTGGTAAATATATGACAGATTGTAAAGAAGAATTTCCCAATGATTGGTTTACTAATGCTAAGCTCTCTCCAAAGAAAAAAGACATATCTCTTAACTACTTTAAAGTAGATGCTAGTATGCCTCTATCTCATTGGCAAAAGAAAGGTTGGATATATCATGAAGATCCTAGAGGATGGTTTCAATGGTATTGTAGATATTATATGGGTAGGAGAATACCTCCTAAGGATGAAAGACAAATTAAAAGATGGAAGGCTATGAAAAGGCATGTAGGTGCAATTAAGAAGAATTGTTTACCAGAGGATTTAGATTGTAGAAAAAAACAAAGACAGGCATTATTACATTGGGCATATGATAGTAGGAAGATATAGATGAAGATATATTTTGATTGTATTCTCTTTAGAGTTTTCATATATAATTTTGTATACTTAAGAAGTTTCTAAAAAATATAAATTTTAAATCAACCTAAATGTCTCAACCTCTTCTAGGATTCATCTTCTCTGCAGGAAAAGGAACACGATTAAGCCCTTACACTAACGAGATTCCAAAACCCATACTACTTAAATATCAAGACAGATGTTTCCTTGAAATAAATATAGAAAAATTATTGGCTTTGGGTGCTAAACATATCTACGTTAATTATTCATATGGATATAATTATTTTAAAGATATTCAATCTAAGTTTAAAAACAAGGTAACATTAATACATGAACCTCAATTAATTGGTCATGGAAAAACTATTCTTAATTTAATAACCGAATATAATATTCCAGATAAAACATACCTATACACAATAAATGGAGATACTTTAATAGATTTTGATCGTGAAGATTATCTAAATACTGCAAAAAATAAACAAATAGATTTCTCCATTCTTACAGATAACAACATAGAGGTTCCTAAAAATCTGTTAGTTGACCATAATAACAATGTAATAGGATGTAAAATTAACGAAAGGGACTATTTTTACAAGGATACTCTTAAAGAAAGTCTCTACAAGAATGGTTTAGGTGAATATGTAATAAATATAGAGAATTTTAATAAAATTTGCGAAGAAGGATTAAAACAAAACTTCCTAGGTCTGTTTGGAGATAATGATTTAATAGAGATTATGTTAAAAAATGAGAAGATAGTAAAATGTGTTGATAAAAAAGTTAATTCTCACGTAAGTATTAATACAATAGAGGAATATAATAATTTTAATAAAAAAGTAAATGATAGATAGTACAGAGTTCTCGTACCCACAAGAAGATTTAGACCACGAACCTTCTATTACAACTACTCCTTTGCAGATATATCACGCTCCTTTTTCTATCATGCACATAGAAGAGGAGCAAAAACCCAACTCTATGGAAGTTAATTTCAGTAATAACGGTAGGTATTTCATTCCCCAAACAGAAGAGATTAACAGAGAGAAGTCCTTTCAAGATTTACAAGAAAATCTTAATTTGCTAGATATAGAAAAAAGACAAAAAATAGCAAGAGCTTACAATAATTTCCCAAAGAACAGTAAATTTTATGGGGAGTATCTACCTCAAACATATAAAAAAGACAAAGGTCATTTCAATGGGACTCAAGAAACAGACGGTAAAAGTGTTGATCCTATTAAATATATGACAAATCTCTTAGTAAGAAGAAGTTTAGAACATCCTGATAAGGCTCAAGAAATAGTTTTACACCCTGACATCATATATTTTGCTTCTCAAGGTCGTGTAGAGAATTTACCAAAAGTTTTGGAATATTTAAATGAATTGGCAGGAGTTTTAAATCAGAAACTGTTTTTTGAAAATATATCTTTTGCTCATGAGAAATATAAAAAATCTCTGGGGATATTTGAGGATCCAATTCAGATATATAATAT
>CAYGOB010000008.1:0-21969 GCA_964351475.1 uncultured Candidatus Saccharibacteria bacterium | reverse complement strand
AGATACCTTATTTATTATGGGTAGGGTTTGCGTTTGTTTTACAGGGGGAGGTGACGAGGAGAAATTGGAGAATAAAAATTTAATTGATTAGTTCTTGGCCATTTTAAATAATAGTTATTCTGCTTTTTCAATAATGTATAATGTAACAAAATAAAATTTCTTAATATAAAAGCAATGACAAAGTTAGGAAAATTAAAGAAAATGAATATTAGAGATATTTGGGCTCACGAAGAGAGAGATTTTAGTACATGGTTAGCAAGACCAGAAAATATTTCCCTCTTAAGTGATGAACTTGGAGTTGAAATAGACGTTTTAAAAAATGAAGCTCGTGTTGGAAATTTTAATCTAGATCTCCTTGCAGAAGAAAGTAACACAGGTAAGAAAATAATCATCGAAAACCAAATTGAGATGACAAATCACGATCATCTTGGGAAAATTATTACTTACGCTTCAGGACATGATGCCAATTATGTGGTATGGATCTTTAAAGACATCAGAGAAGAGCATAGAAATGCCCTTGACTGGTTAAATGAACATTCAGATGATGAAACCTTCTTCTTCGGTGTAAAGATTGAAATATGGCAGATAGGAGACTCTATTCCAGCACCGAAATTCCAAGTCATATGTAAGCCAAATAATTGGGGCAAAACAATAAAGAGAGGAAACAATCAACTTACCGATACCAAATTGTTACAACTAGAATATTGGCAAAACTTTAAAGAGTTTGGAGAAGAAAATGGTTCTAATCTAAGCTTCCGAACTCCCAGACCTCAACATTGGTATGATCTAAGCGTTGGAAGTTCTCTGTGCCATTTAGCTTGGACTGTAAATTCTACAAAGAAAAAATTTGCTATTGAATTATATATTAATGATGATAAACAGCTTTTTCAGACTCTATACGAACAAAAGGATGCTATTGAAGACGCCTTAGGAGAAGAATTAATCTGGATGGAATTGGAGGATAAAAAGGCTAGTAGAATTAAGATAGAGAAAAAGGGTGATATATACAATAGAGAAGATTGGGAACAACAGTTTGAATGGCTTCTTAAAAAAGCAGAGAGTTTTGAAAAAGTTTTTGGACAATTTATACAAGAATATAATAGTTAGAAATTCTTTTTAAAAGGAAGTTGTTTGTATTTACAAGCTAGATGATTTTTTAGTTTCTCTGCTTATCCATTCTTTCGCTACTTGTTCATCTTGTTCAATTGCCATTTCTACACCTCTTTTTGCAATTTCTAAGAGAGTTTTTGATAATTCTCTGTCATTAAATGATTGCCCTACTAGTTCTTTTATCTCTTTCTGTTTGTCTTGACTCAAAATTGGAATCAATGTTGCTTTTACCTGATCTGGTCTCCAATGATTTATAATTGAACCACCAGAATCTCTCTCAATTTGTTTTTGTACAACTACAGAATTTAAAACAAGATTTAAATATTCTGGCAATACTTGCTTGTTATTTATTTTTAATTTTAAAATTCCACTAGAAACAATCATATTTTGTGGATTTTCATTCAGAAAATAAGCTATCCCAGGCGTTGCATCTTTTGAAAGGAGAATTTCACCCTCTTCAGGCTGGTATGATTCTAATTCCTTATACAGCTCTTTCGATATAAACTGTTGATTGTTGTTTGTCAATCCAAATTTTGAAAGATTACTTACCCGGACAAAAGGGATTCCACTTTCTTGATAGGCATCACTCCCCGGCTCAACACTTTTTTTAATTTTTACCAATTTCCCCAACTCATCATTGCCACCATTATATTTTCTCACGACTTCGATGATTTCCTCGTATTTGGGCTGAAAATACTCGGCATCAAAACGATCCGATTCTTGAGTGTTAGAAAAGTTTTTTACAAAGGAAAGTTCGTACTTTGGTTTCCAATTCAAAAGTCCAAGTTCAGAAAGAAGTAATTGTTCGGCTTGGAAGTAGAGAGACTTAGATTTTTCTAATAACTCATATGACTTTACGACTAATTCGGTTAAAGTATTTTGCAATTTTGGCAATACAGGAATTGCCATACTTAATACTGCTGGATTCCCGACATTTCTTTGACGAATACCTTTTGCCCAGCGCTCAATATGATCCCTACAATATTTTGAAGATAGAGCCACAAATAAAAATTCTGATGAGGAGATATTGTCTTGTTCCTTCAATCTAAGAAGTGCAACTCTTTGATTCCACGATACTTTCTCTTTTGGTGGATTAAATATTAACTGTACTTTTCCAACATCAGGAGGATCACCAGTCAGCGTCATTAAAATATCGTTATGTTCAAGATATTTTGCATTTAATTCTTTAAAGTGGTTTTTTTGGACCTTCTCCCACAAATAAAAATCTCTTTTTTGAGTAACATCCCCAATTTTTGAAATGAAAATTTCCCCATCAATAGAAAATTCCTTTGATTCAAACGCACGGCCATTTGAAAAAACTACACACTCACTCAATGGAACTGTTTTTATCTGAGCTAATTGATACTCTTCTTCAATATAATTCGGCAACCAAAACTCTGGCTCATACCTAAAATCAATATTCTCTTTTACCACAATCAAATTTACAATTGAATATTGCATACTAATTTCCCCCAACAATTTTTATAGAATACAAATAGTTCATCATTTCGTTTGCAAAATTTCTAACATCTTCATCGTTATTTAAAGTAAAAAAATGAGAGTCTGGATTTAATGTAGTTCTGAATTCATGCAATTTTGTCTTAACTGCCTGTTCCTCAAAAATCCCGTTAATCATACTTTTCAAGTCATTACAATCAACCTGTTTATCCTTTATCTGTTTTGCAAAAATAGTCGGTAAATAAAGATTCTCGAAAAACGGTCGTAAATCTGTTTTTATACAATTTGAATGTATTTTATTGATGAATCCGTAGATTTTCAAAAAAATTCGATCGTAATCGCTCTGTGTAAACTCCTCCCTTCTACATTCAACTAATAAGCTAGTTGTGTCGTTTTGTTCAATTTTTAAGTACTTAGTAGTTATTTGTACCTCCTTTGTCATTTCACAAAATCTCTTTATTAAATTTGGGTAATGTGTAAGTATTATCATCTGGTTAATATTTTCTAGTTTTTCTTTAAAAAGAGCGATGCTGTTTGTCACTCGGTTGTCATCAAAACTAGTTACTGGATCATCCAAGATAATAACGCTCTTTCTTTTTTCATCATCAGTTTTCAAACAAATTTTTGCCCAGAAAATTGCAAGCGATAATGCTCTTCTGTCAGATTCACTAAATACGGCTTTTAACTGATCATTCGATATCTCTACTCCATGAAATTTAACTTTCAGAAAATAAACAGGCATATGTCCAGCATTGTCAATGCCTCTTCCTAGAGTAAAATTTTTACTTCCTAGCTTCTTAAATAATTTATTCATCTTCGTAAAATAGCTGTCTAAATAAGTAGACTGATCTGTTTTTAATTTTTCCTGAAGCAAGACAATATCCTCTTCAATCTGCATAACTTCTTCCTGTGATTCTTTATATCTTTGGCATTCTACATCGAGGACTATCCTGGCTTTTTGATATTCGAGATCACTAATCTCCTTTATTATTTCATCTGTCTTTTTTTGTATTTCTTGTATATTTTTATGTGATTCTTTGAATCTAGCTATTTCTATCTTAATATCATCAATTATTTGTTTTACTTCTTTAAGTAGTTGAAAATATTGATTTACCAAATATTCAAAATCTTCGATATTAATACTATCTATTTTTTTGTGTGGAGTTTTATTTTTAAGATCACATTTTAATTTTACATCTTTTAAAAGAACTTCCTTGCTCAAATGAAGTTCGTTTTCCTGCAGAGAATATATTTTGTTTTCCAATTCAGAAATTTTATTGGTAAAATTAGTATCAGTAATTAGATCTTTAAATTGATTAATCCGGGTTAAGGAATCTTGTAATTGAGTTTTATATCGAAAACCAATTTTTTCTATAGTGGCTAAATTAGATGATAAACCATCCTCTACTTCTTTTATAAAGACGTTATATGCCCTATCAAAATAAGAATTGTACATATCGATTAAATCTTTTGCGCCCTTGAGAGACTGTCCACAAAAAGGGCAGTTATGATCTTCCGCATTTTTACAAAATTTCATTCCTTCCTTGATCCAGTCCTCAGCATTATCTATATTAGCGAAATTTGTGTTTATGTGTTGCTCCAATTTTGTAAGTAGTTCGTCTTTAATATCTAAGTAATTCTTTTGTAATAAAAAATTTATTTTTCTAAGCAATTCTATAATATTTATAACAGGTTCATTAAATACTTCTGGTTCTTGTAGATTTAAAATTTTTGTTGGTTCTTTGATTAATTCTTTCTGTCTATGTAAATCTCTCTGTTTATCAATAAGTTGTGCCTCGATTTCATCCTTTCTAGAAACATCAACCGAAAAATCTATAAAGTTTTTTATTTCTTCATCAGTTTTATCTTTGACAAAGTAAGGAATTTCTAGTTTCAAATTCCTCTTACTATCACCCAATATTTTTCTTTTTCCCGCGATTTCTTTGGCGAGTTTTACTCCCTGCTCACCCAACACGAACTGGGTAAAATTTTCTCTGTTTTCTCTTTCGATAATTAATCCGGTAAAAAGGTTTTTATGAATAAAGTCTGTTCCAAAAATTTCTAAATTTTTATTAATACCATTAGTACCCCAAGTATCGTTTTCAAATTTGACATCAGATTCAGTGGTGTTTTTCTCCGTAAAAACAACTTTCTGTTGTGTGTTTTCTCTAGGTATCGTTTTGCGTGATTTAATAATATGTACGTTATTATCTTTAAGGGACTGAAAAATATCTGTTAAAGTAGTTTTTCCATAAGTATTAAATCCATAAATGAAAGTTAATTTTTCAAAACCCAAAGAAGCACCATTTAAAAAATTGGTGAATGTACCAATACCTTTAATTTCTTTGATTCGTCCTACGGTCATTTTTTATTTCCAAAAACTTAATTTTTCATTCTTCGCCCATTCTATAAACTTTTCAGCTACACCATCAAGCAATTCACCATCATGATTGTGTAAATCATGATCTATTATCAAATGCCCCTTATTATCTAATTTCGGTTGATTATAGCCGTTTTTTACGAATACATATTCACCAGAATTATCTTTTCCAGATTTTTCTGAAACAGCAAAGAAAATCGGATAATCTTCTTGTTTTGGACAAAGTTTGTCATCCCATTTCTGCACAAATAACACACTGGTTTTTGTTCCTGTGTGTGGTTTAAAAGTGTTTACATGAAGTCCTACTACCGCCAAAATTCTGGCTCTTTCACTTATATATTCACGAATTGCTTTGTCCGAAGTGTTGTTAAATCTTCCCTGTGGTAAAACTACGGCCATTCTTCCACCTGGTTTTAAAAAGTTTAGATTTCTTTCAATAAACAAAATATCTCTTCCAACCTTTGACCTAGGCTTTCCTTTTTGATTGTACCCCAAATCATACTTATGAATAATTCTTGACTCTTTTATATCCCCAGCAAAAGGTGGATTTGCCATTACAATATCAAAGTTAAATTCTTTATAAGAACTTTTATCTTTCTGTAATGCTTCAAGACGTTTGAATCCTGCTCCATACACTTCTAACCAATCACGATTAGTTACACTTTCATTCCAGCGTTCATAATCAAGATTGTTAAGATGTAAGACATTTGTATTTCCATCTCCAGCAATAAGATTGAGCGTACGAGCTACACGAACAACCTTCTCGTCAAAATCAATACCAAAAACTTTAAGTATATTTTCTTTTTCTTCTTCTGAAATGTCTGTATTTTGAAATAGATGTCCAGTGATTTGAAAGATCGTATGTACAGGGAATCCACAGGACCCCGCAGCTGTATCAACCATATATTCCCCAGCCTTAGGATTAAGCATTTTGACACACATATCAATTACATGACGAGGTGTAAAATATTGGCCCTTTTCACCTTTGGATGATTTGTTAACCAAATACTCAAAAGCCTCATCTATAATTTGTAGGTTTGAGTTGAAGAGTTTTATATCCTGGAGACTGGAAACACTTACTGAGATATGAGAAGGAGAAAGGTGAAGTTGGCTTGCTTCATCAAATACACCCGGCCATTTAGACTTGGCTTCATCAAAAAGCTTTTGAATTTTCTTCTTTAGTTCGCCTTCTGATTGTCCAGTATTTCTAAATTCCAAAACACGAAAACTACTATCATCAATTTCTTCCATAATTTCTTTCAAATCATCATATGATTTTTCTCTTGATTCTTTATAACCAATATCCGGTTTATCGGCCACAATCATAGGGAATTGTTTTTTTTGTAGAAAGTAATTGATTATCTCTTTATCTTTGCGACTCTTGTATTCATCGTACAGTTTAGTAAAAATCAGTTTAAAAACTTCTTCAAAAACATCCACGCCTGCATTTGCCAGAACCTCATCCTCCATTTCCTGAATAATGGTTTTAAGTGACTTACCTTCATTTGGGATCTTATCTTTGATAATTAAATCTTTAAGAGTAAATCTTTCTTTTAAAACATCTTCGAGCATCTGATCAGCTTGAGGAATATCAGTAATATCTTCAAAATAGTTTGGATCTTTTCGATTGTAATGAGAAATTTGTCCACCATTGGTCCAAACAGCGATAGGTGCACCTGTGGCATTGGTATATGAACGAAGTTGGTTTTTGCCGTCTTGTAGTTTTGGCTTTTTTATTTCTACTATAATGTATTCAACGGTTGGACGATCCTTATCGAAAATAACAATATCCGCAGATTTCACCTCTCGACCAAAATTAATAGGATGTTCAAATTTAATTCTTTTTTTAGGATAATTATAATCTTCTAATAATGTCATCGTGTAAAGTTGTCGAACAACTTCTTCTGGTTTTAACAGGATTTCTTTATCACGAATAACACAAGGAATATAAAACTTACCATTCTTTTCAGTTATTTTGTTCTCTAATTCGGATAGATACTTTGTTTCGAATAAAGAAAGGCTATAGTCAGAGTCTTTAAGAATCTTCTTTAACTTATTGTTGTCTATAATAATATTTCTATAATTTTAAGCTGTTTTCATTATATCCGTTTTACCTCAAGAATAAAAATTAAATTCCTCCCCTCATTCCTCCCCCAACATCTCCTCTGTTAAAAATCCCTTCCCTTTATCCCACATATCCATATCTAAACCATAATAAGCTTCAGATATACTCCCTGTTATAAATTAGTTGTGCTTATCTTTTTCTTATAACACCTTTTTAGGTTTCAATGTCTTGAATATAATCTCCTACTTTTCTTAAAATGGTTTCTCTTATTTCTTGGTAATTACTACCTTCTACTTCGTCACAATACAATTCTGCAAGATAATCCGCAATATTTAAAAATCCATAGTAAGCTTTATCCTTTGTTACTTCATATGCTGGAAAATCAATATTTATATATATTTCAATTATATTTGTTTTCATATTCTTAGTACCTATTTTCATAGATTCCTCACGACCAAGGTTTTGGTATTTATACATAAACTTAAAATATTTACCTCTAATCTTAATCCCTCGTCTCAAAGCTCTATGTACCTCATTCGGTTTTCGGATATCTTTAAATGGCTCCTTCTCTGTATTATTAATATCTTCTGTCCCTTCTCCTGCATCTCTCTTCTCAACATCAATATCAACAATATTAGAACCTAAATCGTCTCTTTTAAATTTATTTACTGAAATCTTTGCTGTAAATTCCTTAAAGAAGTCATCGGTATTAAGTATCTCTAAAACTGCCTCCGAATACTTTTCTAATTTATCTTGAATCTGTGGCGTTATTGTATCCACATTTGCTTTCTTTCTAGCCTCGGAAATTATATCTTTTAAATCATTCTTTAATAATTCAACAGCATATTCATATAATGGAGATTCCTTTATAAACTCTCTTTTATTATGAGTAGGTTCAAGAAAATCCAGATGTATCTCACCGATAATTCTGGATATGGTTGGATGCTCTCCTATCGCAATTTTATCAAAGGTTGTAATCATTCTGTTAAGCCAATATGTTGTAAAGCCATAATTACCTTTATTAGAACCTTCTTTCAACAATCCCACCCAGCCTTCAATTTTTCCATAATTTTTACCTTCGAAAACAACAGGTATTTCTATATCTCTTTTTGAATTTTCTAAGAGTACAGGTTGGGAAGATAAACACTTCGATTTGTTCAAATATATATCAATTTCCCCGTTCTGCATATATGGGGCATACCTTTGACCGATATCCAATTTAATCTTGTCTAAGGTATTCAAAGGGATTTTATTTTTTAAACCCTCAATTTTTATTTCAGTAAAAGATAGTTTTCCATAATTCTCTTCTGCGTCTATTTCTATTAACCACTCCTGTTGCCTTCCCCATATTTCTTCGTCATACTCAACTGTGTACATATAATCTTCCCTTTCCGATTTGGTTGTAATTGTAAATTTAGAACCCAAGCTCAATGCTGCAGTTTTTAAACCTAATCCAAACCTTCCTAATTGACTATGTTTGTCTGATTTAGCAAGTTTCAGACAATTGATAAGTTCTTCTTTCCTCATCCCCTTTCCATTATCATATATTTTTATAAAAGATTTGTTTATAGTAATATTTATTTCTCCAACCATTTTATCTATATTCATAGCATCTATTGAATTATCCACCAGTTCAGCAATTGCCTGAGCAGTTGAGTAACCCGATTTTCCTAATTTTGGTAATAAAGAAATATCAGGAGTTATATTAACTGTTTCTTTCATTTGTTCTTTAGAATAAAATTATCTTTAACAGTGATTTTGGGATCTCTCTTTAAATACATATATACTTCTTTTATACTTATTTCAGGGAGATCTTTTTGTATGATACTAATAAATTTACCTATTTCCACAAATTCAGATTCTTTGAATTGAATTTCAAGTAATTCCCTAAATCTAAATGCCTGGTGATTTTTTTTATTTACCTTTCTTAGTGAATATACCCCACTACGAATTAACTCAAATTCTGGATTTGTATTTAAAAAAATATTTATAGATGCTCTACTACATTGCCTTTGCTTAATAACATAATCGAAAATCTTCTCTGGTGTCCCTTCTTTGTTCTTCTCAAGATATTCTTCTATTATATCTTTAATAAAAGGAACTGATTCGTTGTACTCTTTGTTCTTTACCATATACGTTCCATTGGAAATTCTGACAAACATATCATCTTCAACCTGTAATTTAGTTAAAACATCTCTAGGACTTCTAATCTGAGATCTATCTGGAAGTAATTCAAATATCTCGGTAAAATGCATAGGATATCCATTCTCTAAAATGATGTCTCTTACAATTTCAGATTTAAATCGTTTTTTCCTCAAAGATTTAATAACCTCTCTAAGAAGTTGATCCGGAAAATCATATTCTTGTGCCAATTCGAAAAGTTTTTCTTTTTTCATTTTAAAGGAGAAATTCCTTGGGAGAGAATTTATTTCATCCAAAACAGTATATAAATTTTTACTTAAACCTTTTTCTATGAAAAATTTTTGATCATTTAAATATATTGACTCATACTTTAAACTGCTTATGTCTACTGAAAGTTTAATTAAACCAGATTTCTCTGTCTCTGCTACAAAAAAAAGAGGGAGTTTGTTAGGTGAAATAGGAGTAACATATTTCCTTCTTAGTTTTTTAATAGCATTAGATTGTATTTGTCTTATCCTTTCCCTCGAGACACCAAATTCCCTCCCAATCGATTCTAGAGTCCTTTCACTTTTACCAAAGATACCATATCTATACTTTAACACTTCAATCTCCCTTTCAGATAAAAATTCTAGGAGCAAATCTTTAAACTTTTTTCTGGGACCAAGAGTGTTTTCCATGATCTTCAAATTATACAATATTTACACAGGAAAGTCAATGGCTGGTGTAAGTAAAATTGATCCATTCAAGTAAACGGTCTTGGGAATCTTTTATTTTTTGAATTAAAAAAACAATTAAAATAATATTCGTATATCAATAATAGTTTTTTACATTTTGATATTGTTTAGTTATCCCCTCCTAACCCACCCCCTCTATCCCAAACTCCACAATATCCATACCCTTAATCATATCTAATATCTCCCCTCTCTTATATCTGGTAACACCCTTCCTATCGTATTCAATAATTCTGCTCTAAATATATAAGACATCCCTTTGTAAATGAAGTTGAGTGGCTCTCACATTCTCTTTTATTTTTAACATTATTTTTCTCAGCCCAACTATAACCTGCCTCATGTCCACTACAATCTTCAGTACACTCATAACCATAAAAAGTTTTATGTCCTGTGTAATACTCTTTCACATATTCATTACAACCATCCTCTGCATCTCCTGTACCAAAAATCTCTTGACACTTTTTAAAATTATCAATGTCGTTTTCTGAAGCATATTTATAACCTAGATCAAAATCATTATGTACCTTATCACCTTTATTTCCATAAACTAAAACTACAATGATAAGTATCACAAATATTCCAATAAGGTACTTCATATATATCCCTTTAATAAATTAGATGCTTCCATATAACATAAACTATTCAAACTCCCTTTCTCATTTTTATCTACAGAACTTAATCTTGAGGAAGTCCATACTGATTTGCTTTTGGATCACTATTCTCTAGAAGATATAACAAAAGGATAATAGAACCAGCAATAGGTATCAAAGATATAAAAAAATTCCAGCCGCTTTTATTTGTATCATGCAATCTCCTTACTAATACAGAAAGAGCCGGAGTTATTGAGAGAAACATATAAATCAAATATATGGCAATCCAAAAATCAACTTCTGTGAAAAGCAGAAGATAAAGAATCCCTGTAATTACGATATCTATTATAAAAAATGACCAATATTCACGCCTTGTTGCTCTACCCTTAAAATTCGCATATTCTTTAAAAGCTTTTTTATAAAAAAAGAAAGCCCCTTCCGGTGGATTTTCTGTTGTCTCTGCCGCTTCATCTTCTACATATTGAACATTCTCCTCTATCACCCCTTCATCCTTTTCTTCGTCTTCATTTTCCTCTTTTCCCGATGATAGAGAAATAACCTCGTTCATATAGAATTTATCCTGACACAAAGGACATTCAATTAAATCCTCTGTCACTCTTTCCTTAATATCAAATGTTAACTCTTCTAAACAATTTGGGCATTTCCCTTCTGAAAGAGGGTTAATCTTTTCTAGAAACTCTTCCGCTTGCTTCAAAGAGAATGATTCTTTACAGCTAGAACACACTATTGGAGTATCACCCCTCCTTTGAGAGAGATTTAAACTCAAGCCGGCACAACAATTAATACAGAAGATACCTTTTGTATCGGACAAGTTGTTTCCTTGTTTTTGCATGGTAATATTATACACTCATAATACCCTTACAACAAGACAATTAGACCTATCCTTAAGAAGGTTCAGGATATCACCCCCAACATCTCTTTTGTCAAATACCCCTTCCCCATATCCCACATATTAATATCTAAACCATAATAAGCTTCAGATATACCCCCTGTTATACAACCTAATGTATCTACATCACCCTTTAAAGAAATTGCATTCCTTATACTATCTTCAAAACTATTACCCTCTAAAAAACGTTCTTACTCTAACATCTTAAATACCTAACACCTTATCCTCTCCCAATCTATTCTATCTATCCAATACTTAGTAATATCCCCTACATTATCATTAAAATCCTTTACTTTATCTAAAGGTATCCAAAAAACCTCCTCTATCTCCCTATTATCTATATTTAATTCCTCTCCTCTGTAATCAACTAAATAAAAGGTAGCTAACTCTCTCTGATTATCATATTCAAATAACTTACTCCCTAAATCTCGAAAAGCTCCTGTTCTAAAACCAAGCTCCTGCCATATTGCCCCTATCAACGCCATATTTAACGTCTCCCCTGACCTTACATGCTCTCCAAAAAACATATTCTTACCAGGATCATGAATCTTTGTACTAGCCCTCTTACTAAAAAGTAAGCTCCTAGAAAACATATCTATTAATGTAAAATGTACTACAGGGTGAAGATACTCCGGATTACGATGACATTCATACCTACTAGCTTGACCAATAATATGGCCTTCTCTGTCTACAATATCTAACATCTCTTCCTTAGAATCTTTTTCTGTATTATTATTTTCTTTCATTCTCTATTTTAACACACTCACATACCCCTATAACATAACTCTATGATATAATCTCCTCGCAATGACAGAAACCTCAATAGAATTAAATACAATAGAATTAGAGGATACAAACATACCCTCTACTCCTACAGAAAATTTCTTGCAAGAAATGAAACTAATTAGAAAAGAAAGATATCAAAACTGTACAGACCCGTTAGACCTAAACCTTTTCTATGAACTTGAAAACTACAAACTACTCTCATTCCTTCCTGCACCCCTTGAATCATACGCAGACAATGGTAACAAAAAAGCTTCAACAATTTACAAAGACGCTCTAATATGGGATATGCAAGCCCTAAATGAAATACCCTTAAATGAAGATATAGATAGAGAAAGAGTAATACAGTTCTTAAAACCTAAGAAAGGAATTACATACGAAAAGGTAGAAGACCTTTTAAGTATTAATCCCAATACCCTAGTAGCTTCCATGACCATTCTTCAAAACAGTTATGAATGGGCTATTACAGATTTAAGATCAAAAGCCTACGAAAGACAATCTAATGAAGATCCTCTTTCATTATGGGATCCTGAACAGCTTTTTACAATTGAAGAAGAGAGAATCCTTCTAGGAGGAAAAACCTTGTTAGTAGAATTAAACAAGGCATTAGTAAAAAAACAAAGAGAAGAGGAAAGTAATCATGTAAAAGAGATAATAAGGGAGGTCAATGGAGTCATAGTTCAATTCAATCAGGGATTAGTAGGAGAACAAGTAGAAAAATACAAACACCTTGTCCCAAGGGGCGATTTAGTCCAAGAAGGTGGTCTAGGATTATTAAAAGCATTAGAGAAATTTGACATTGACAAAAACTACAGATTCTCTACATATGCCACCTGGTGGGTAAGACGGTATATACAAAGATATTGTGCATATAATAAATCGGACATCAAACAACCAGTACATATAAACCAAGCCCTCAATAGAGTTCTAAAAACAAAATACAGAATGGAGAAAGAAGAAGGCATAGAAATGAATATTGAGGAGGCTGTAGAGTATTGCGTAGATATAGGGGTGAATCTCCCAACTAATACAGACAATCTAATTATGGCCTACTATCAGAGAGAACTCCTATCGCTAGACAAAGAGTTTGACAATTCCGACGAAGATGACACTTCTACTCTTTTAAGTTCTATTCCTGATGAATCTCCCAGTGTCGAAGAAACCGTATTTGTAAGAGACAAGGAAGAAAGAATCCAAAGGTGGTTGCATTTCACTTCATTAACTGGCAGAGAAGATAGGGTCATGAAGTTAAGAAAAGGAATTATACCTAACGAAAAAAATGAGAAGAGAGACTGGCATACCCTTAAGGAAGTTGCAGAACAAGAGGGTGTCACAAGAGAAAGGGTAAGACAAATAGAAGCTGCTGCTAAGAGTAAACTTAAAAGAACAGCCCCTCAAATGGGAATCGAAGAGGAATTGTATTAATACACACATCTTCAAAAAACACTCCATAAACGATATAATATATACGTAGGAAGGTGTGAGTTGGTAGAACCTCTCTATATGCAAGTCAATCTACCCTGTTAATCAGGATGAGGTGTTTAGCATATCTTCGGTGCAAGTCCGACTTCCTACACAGATATAAAACTCTCTTACCCCATCCTTAATATTATTCCCAGTAACTGTAACTGTTCTAAGAATTTTTTTTAATGGAAAAAGCCCCTTATTTATCCTGTTCCTAATACAATTCTTCCATTCAGAAACTAATAAATCTCTAACCTCTTGACCATTACTAACCTCTATTAACAACTCTACAGCCTTCCTAGTAAGCTCCCAACCCAAAGGACCCTCACATGAGGCATTAAACTGTGTAAGACCATACTTAGACAAAGATATACACCTGTATGGAGGTAATACCTCCTTGTCTTCTTTAGAAATGCGTACATCATTGTAAAAAATAGCTGCGGTAGTACCATCCTGTAATTTTATCTCTTTAAAAAGTTTGGGATATTGTTCTAATACCATATTAACAATCCTCTCATTCTCTTCTTGTAAACTAATATCTGTTTCTTCTATTTCCTCTTGTATAGATAGTCTTTCCATTGTGCAAAAAGTATAGCATGTACAAAAACCCTCTAACACTAGATTTGTTAAATAGAAATGAAATATATCGTATAATGATGTAGTAACATTTTACTAACTAAAACATGCCCGAACCAATAATAAGTCTCACACAGGAACATTCACTAGGAGATGAAGAAAGTACTAACAATCCCTTAGACAAAACTATGTCCCGTAGAGGATTTCTAAAACTAGGAGCATTAGCCCTAGCTGGTGCCGCTTTAACAGCCTGTGACCCAAAGGGCTCCCTTTCTTTTGAAAAAGACAACCTTAAAGAAAACATTAAGGAATTAAACAATCAATTTGGGGAAATACAAGATCAGTATTTAGATGAACAAGGTAATTTTAACTATGAACCCTTTGGAGATAATCCTGAATTTGAAAGATATTTACCAGAAATACATACAAACTCCGAAAAACTAGGAAGAGAGTTGGGTATAAATCCTAATGCTTTAAAACTTCTTTCATCTTCCATAGTAAGTGCAAATCTCGGAGATTGGCAGAAAGTAAATCCAAACCAAGCACCATATGCTGTAAGAGATAGGGTTGGACCTATGCAGTTTTATCCATCTAAAGCTTTAGATACAGTTCAAAAAAAACTAGGAGATAAATATGAATACTCTGTTTCTGAAATAGAGGGTATATTTAATATTCAAATGGGTATAAATCACCTTGTTTATGGTTGTATACCAGAGATAAATAAAAGTGGAGAAAACAAAAACTTCCTACAATTAAGTTTGGCTCAGTATTATGGTGGGGATGATTTATTTACTCACATAAAAGACAATAAGGAGGTAACGCAAGGTAGTTTCCTGAGAGAAAGTTACGATCTTTATATTAAAACCGCTTCTGTTATGGGGGTTGGAAATCCCATACCAAAATCTGTAGAAGGTAGTAATGTGGAGAGAGGTTTAGATAAGATTTGGGATAGAGCTGTCAATTACTGGTCTGACTCTAATCTTAAACATGGAAAGGAGTATTTTTTCAAACAGGCTAATGACTACTTTGATGATCATTACAACCAAATACTGGGACTCTCAAGAGAACAATACCTTGCTCTTTTTATATCAATTGCTATGACTGAAAGTTATGGTGGAACAAATAGAGGGCCAAATCAAATTTCTGGAGCAAGAGGTTGGTTTCAAGTAATACCAAAATTTCACCTAGGGGAATACAATGATGACGCAAGAAAAAACAATCTTCCACAATACAATGAAGAACAACTATTAAATGACACAAAAGCTAGTATAGAAATTGGTACGTGGGCACTGATGAGGTATAGACATAATCCTGATTATCAGGATATCAAGTCCTTAATGAAGATGTTTAAAGGGGGGATATATTTCGGTGACAATTGGGATGATGGAATCTGGTGGAACAGAGTATCTTACTATATGACAAGACTACTAGGAGAAGATAGTTTAAATCTTGGGTATATAGATTATGAGCTTCCTAAGGGAGTAGAACATAGTGGAAAGAACTTTGAACAAAATGGACACGCAGGAAACTAAAATTATTACTCCTTGCAAACTCACCTTTAACAACAGATAAACCTACTCAGAAAATTTTGGAATCTTAATTACAAATTCTGCACCTTTCCCATACTTAGTATTTACATACACCTGCCCCCCATGCCTCTCTATTATTTCCTTAGTTATTGCTAACCCTAACCCACTACCACCCTCCTTCCTAGATCTACCCTTGTCTAATCTGTAGAAACGATCAAAAACATTCATTGTCTTACTTTTTGGAATACCCCTACCATCATCCTTAAAACTAATCTTTATATTTTTTGGATCAGAGCTTATCTCAATATTAATATTTTTTCCCTTAGAATACTTAATAGAATTATCTAGAATATTAGAAAAAGCCCTTTCAAGAAGAATTCTATTTCCATTTATTAAACAACTCTCCTTTTGGCCCTTAATCTCTAATGTTAATCCCTTCTCCTTAACCTTGTCTTCTAGTGCATTAACAGAAGCTTTTATTATTCTAGATACATCTACCTCTTTAAATTTTATATTAAACTTTGATGTAGATACTGAAGAAAGTAAAAGAAGGTCTTCTATTAGATCATTCATAAAACTTATCTGCTTTTTGGAATTACTAATCAATCTTTTTAATTCTTTTTTAGATATTTTATTATCATCCAAAATTGTATCAATATTTGCCTGTATCACACTTAAGGGAGTTCTAAGCTCATGAGAGGCATTTTCAACAAACTGTTTTTGTGATTCAAAAACTCTTGAGAGTCTAGAACTCATCTTATTAAAACTTTTGATCAAATCTGAGACCTCGTCTCCTTTATCCTCATACTTTATCTCTTCATTAAGATTTTGAGCTTCTTTCTTTTTAATTTGTTTGTTTAAATCAGTAAGAGGTTTTAACATAACAGAAGAGAGTAGATAGCCCCCACCAAAACTTAACACCACTAAAGGAAAGACCATATACACAGATATTCTTCTTATATTATCCAGATCTTCTAATCTAGATTCCATAACTAATTGCCTCTGCTCTTCAGAAAGAACTCTAAGTCTAGGCCTCTCCACTCTTTCTATTAAAAATCCTCTGCCGAACGCCTCTGGTTCTGTTCTTAAGGTATTCATATACCTGGTTAACCATATGTTGATACCTACTACAAAGACAATACAAAATACAGAGAGTATTAATGAATACCAAATAGTTAATTTAAATTTTAAAGATTTTGTAAATTTCATATATTTACTCACTCTTTATAGCTTCTACAGGACTTATCCTAGAAGCAGAAACAGAGGGTATTATCGATATTATCAAAGATATTCCAAAAAGCAAAATTGTGTACATTAATATAGAATTTAAATTAATATTATTAAATAAGGAAACCTCTACAGTATTAACTACATTAAAACTTTGAGATACTGTTTCCTCCACAAAGCTATCAAACCAACCGGAGACTATCCTCGCAGAAGCAAAGTTTAACACAATCCCCAATCCTATACCTACAAGATACGCTATAGAAACCAAAAGAAATGCTTGGAAAATAAAAAGTTTAAGGATACCTTCTTGTTTCATCCCAATAGCTCTAAATATACCAATTTCTCTTGTACTTTCAGATACTAATTTCCCCATTGTCATAACTACTATGGCACTTACTAAAATTATAAAACTTGTCAAAAAAAGATTAGATATTCTTTCTAGAGTATTTTCAAGATTTTCAAACACTTCTAAATCGCCTAAATCCTGGTAGGCATAACCCATTTTATTTAGAGATTGCACCACATCGGACCTGTCCATAACAGAATTAGTTACAATACTTATACCCTCTGCATACTTGTTGGAAATAGAATAAATATCCGCATCGTCTAAAGTCCCTAGTACTTGATCATCCTCTATATCAATAACCAATCCCGGGATATTGTAAGCAGAAAAATTCATGCCTCCAGGTGCTTGCTGATTCCCTCCGAGCCCCATCCCTCCTCCAAATCTTCCACCTATCTGAGAGAGCATTCCCCCCGTTCCATATACAAGTTCATCTCCGTTATATGTTAAACCCATAAAATCAGTACTAAGAAGTTCTACAGGAATATCATTTACTATTCTGGCCTCAATTTGATTGGATATTAAATCCTTCATAAGAATTTCTGCAAATTCACTAGGGAGATAATTTATATTAGAATTTTCATCTTCTATTATCCCCACAAGAACAAAAGAGTACTCTAGAGGAGTAGCTATTTTTTCATAATCCCAATATTGAGAAATTGCTTCCTCTCTTTCACTCAACTGACTATTATATTCATCTTCAGAAAGCTTACTTATGGTAACCGTTCTTGATTCTCTATCCATAAGAGTCGTAAAATCCCTAATCCCTTCCAACCCACCAAAAGAAATGGTGAATTCTTTACCAATTAACTCTTCCTTCGAATACTCTATCGCCTCGGTTTTCTCTACTGATATCCTAGCAACCTGGCCCCCTCTTCCTTGTTCTCCCATATTCTCCATACTTATAGTTATGGTATCTTCACCTTGCCAATCTTGATATGTATAGGTAAAAGAATTGGCAGAAAGAAGTATAGGTATTGGTTTCCCTTCTTCGTATTTAAACTTGTAAGTTGTATAAAGAGGAGATATTTCAGAATCAAGCGTTGTGATGTTTGATAAAGTAATGGCTTGCCCTTGGAAAAGATCTGAAGTGTTAACTCTTTGGATTGGTAAATTATTTTGCAAAGAAACTGACTTAACCCCACTTATAGTTTTTATGTTCTCTACATCTAATATAGAGAATTTATTTTCTTCAAAGCTCGATGAGCCCCTATACATCGAAGAGGGATCAAATTGTTCCTGCACTGCCTTTAGGTTAATTAGAGTATATTGGTCAGAGATAGTCGAAAAAACACTTTCCTTTAAAGCTTCGTTAATATTATTAACCTGACTAGATATCACAATACTCAATGCCATTAACAAGGTAACTGGGATTATTAGAAAAAATGCCTTTTGTGGCTGTCTTTTTAATTTTCTCAGATTTAAAAAAAATACATTAGATATTTTCATTTTACTTCTTATCTTTAAACTTAATATCTTTTTTTATAGAACCCGCTTCCAGATATATAACTCTGTTAAATTTTTTAGCAATATTCTCGTCATGAGTTATCATTACTACACTCATGTCTTTTTCTCTAGAAATAGATTCCAACATATCTATAATCATATCTGCATTTATCTTATCCAACTTACCTGTTGGCTCATCTGCAAATATTAATGACGGATCATTCGCTAATGCTCTTGCAACTGCGACTCTTTGTTGTTCTCCTCCTGAGAGCTGAGAAGGTAAATGATCAGCCCTATCTAACATCCCCATCTTCTTGAGTAAGTCCTCTGCCTTCCTACTAGCTTCATCTCTAGGAGTATTGAGAACTAACATTGGTACCATCACATTCTCCTTTGCTGTAAGAAAAGATTGTAGGTTTATCATTTGGAATATGAAACCCATTGTCCTATTTCTAAATTCAGACATCTCCTGGTCGTTAAAATTATTTAAATTTTTGCCATTAACTACAACCCTTCCCTCTGTCATTTCATCTAATCCCCCGATTAACTGTAAAAGTGTTGTCTTCCCTGACCCAGAAGGACCTAGTACTGCTAAATCTTGTCCCTTGCTCAAGGTAAAAGAAACGTTATCTAAGGCTGTAACCTTCATATGGGCATCTTCGTATTTTTTAGTGAGATTTTTTATTTCTAAAATATTGCTCATAGCCGTGTTTTAAAATTTATTTGTTATCAATTTAACAAAACAAAGGTGAAGCATAGGTGAAATTAAAAATTTTTGTAAATATAACCCTTCCCCCTTACTGTTTTAATATATTTTTTATCTGGATCTACCTTTTTCCTTAATGTTTTAATATGTGTTTTAACAGTATCAGAGAACATATCTATTTCACTATCCCAAACGTGTTCTAACAACTCTTCTGCAGAAATTACCTTATCTCTATTAACCAAGAGATATTCCAATACCCCCATTTCCTTGTTAGTTAATTGTATTTCTTCTTTTCCCTTGTTTAGTATATTCATTTGGGGAAGAACATTAAAACCTGCGAATTTTAAAACCAAATTATTTTCTCCATTTCCTCTTCTAAGTACTGCCTTTATCCTGGCTAACAATTCCTTCATATCAAAAGGCTTAGTTATGTAATCATCAGTTCCCGTGTCAAAACCTGTAAGCTTATCATACATTTGAGATCTTGCTGTAAGCATAATTATGGGTACAGAGTTTTCTTCTTCCCTAACTCTTCTCGCTACCTCTATTCCATCAACCTTTGGGAGATTAAGATCAAGAAGAATACAATCATATTCATTGGTATTAATATTTTCCAAAGCTTCTTGACCATCACAAGCTTCATCTACTACATATCCGTTTTTCTTAAGAAAATTTTTAATTAATTCTCTTAATTCACTTTGATCTTCTACTAAAAGTATTTTCATATATTCAATTATACTATGTATGCAAATACCAAGGTGATAGAATCACCCTGGTATTTTAAGCTCATGAAGAAAACTTTATATTTACAAACTAATACATCCCTTTTCCTTGACCGTTACGACCTCTCCTACTCTGATTCCCCATCAAACCTAATTCTTCCCTAACTTCCCTTAACTCTTCCAATTCTTCCTGAGTTACTTGCAAACCACTCTCGTTTAAAGCAGCTAGCATCGAACCTTCTCTCTCTACTCTGATTTCTTCCCTCAAGGCTTCTCTTTCCTCAACTGTAAGATCCCTACCTGCTCCAAACATACCTCTTCCCCCCATAGGTCTTAGATCTTCCATTGCATTAAGAATTTCTACCTGTCTTTGGGTAAGATCACCATCTTCCATAGCTTCAATAACTGCCCCTGCCCTTTCTGCAGTTCTTTGGGCAATATGTTCCTGTCTTACTTCCTCAGAAACATTCCCTCTAAACCCTAGTTCCTCTGCATACACATTTGATACTGCATACAAGCCTCCTACAACTATTGCTAGTCCCAGAGCTGAATATATTACTGCTCTTTTCATAATTTAAGTAAATTACAATTTAAATATGTTCTTAATATATATCAAGGATGGTGAAATAAGGGTGAAGAATAATTAATATATATTCATAAACTTTTATCCCTAAACTTCAAACCCCTCTTTCTTGTATAATTAACCATGAAAACAGACTTCAAAACTCTAAAAGACCTACACCAATACTACGCTGTACACAACACCTGTGAACTTAAAAAAAGTGCTACCCAACCAGTATATGAAATACAACCACCCTCCTCTGGTATCCTCTTCATTGGAGAAGCCCCTGGAAGAAATGAAGACCAACAAGGCAGACCCTTTGTAGGAGCTGCTGGTAAACTCCTAGATGAATTACTCAAGACCATAGAGCTTACAAGAGAGGAGGTATACGTAAGTAATATTGTAAAATACAGACCACCTCAAAACAGAGAGCCAAACATTGAGGAAAAGAAAGCATGTAGAGTATGGTTAAACAGTGAATTACTCTTTGTAAATCCTAAAGTTATAGTTACATTAGGTAGACATGCTCTAAACAAATTCGCTCCAGGTGCACAGATATCTACAGACCATGGAGAATCCTTCTCTCACCCTACTGGCATACCTGTCTTTGCAATGTACCATCCTGCTGCTGCTTTGTACAATCCTAACCTAAAAGAAACAATGGTTAAAGATTTTAAAAAGTTAAAAGAATTCCTACAAGATTTAGAAAACAAACCTAAGGTAGATAAAAAGAAAAAGAAAGAGATTGAGAAAATATTAGGTCTCTAATCTTTAATATGATCCCAACCCTCATCGTAAAATATTTTCTCTGCTACTGTCTCGTAATTAGAACATAACTCCTTTTCTTTAAACCAAATCTTTATCTCCCTCTTTGCATTCTCAATAGAATCTGATGCATGAATCATAGTTCTAGTTGCTCTTGCTACATAATCTGCTAATGCAAACGTATCAAAAGAATAGTCATCCCGAATAGTACCAACATCCCCTGCCGCTGGACTTGTACTACCAAGAAGCTTCCTAACCCCCTCTATCACCCCATGACCTTCTAGGACCATTGCAATTATTGGCCCACACGTAAGATACAAAATATTATTCTTCCTAATAATCTTACCTCTCTCTAAAGAATTCCAATCTGACACGTCCTCACCCCTTGCAATAGCACCCTTCTTTGCTTTCTCTCCTGTTTCAATTAAATAACCCTCCTCATCAGTATAATGCTCTGCTA
>CAYGOB010000007.1:0-23127 GCA_964351475.1 uncultured Candidatus Saccharibacteria bacterium | reverse complement strand
AAGACATCTTCTCTACCAAAGACATACTAACTACAGCAGCCTCACACCTACTAGACGGTTACAAGCCTGTGTACAACGCTACAGTCATTGAAAAAATTCTAAAAGAAGAAGCCATAATAATTGGTAAAACAAACCTAGACGAATTCTGTCATGGATCTGGTACCGCTACGTCCTTCTACGGACCCTCTAGAAACCCCTGGGACGTTAAAAGACTACCCGGAGGATCAAGTGGAGGCTCTGCAAGTGCCCTTGCAGCAGACATGTGTACAGCAACCCTAGGAACAGAAACAGCAGGCTCCTTACGACTACCTGCATCATGGTGTGGAATAGTAGGTCTTAAACCAACATACGGAAGAGTCTCAAGATATGGAGTACTTGCAATGGGATCATCTTTGGACTCTCCAGGACCCTTAACAAAAGATGTGAAAGATGCCGCATACATGTTAGAAATTTTAGCAGAACATGACCCTAATGACTTTACATCATCTAAAAAGCAAGTACCTAACTACTTTGACAACCTAACCAGTAAAAATATCTCAGAACTTAAAGTGGCACTCCCTAAAGAATATTTAGAGATGGAATTAGAAGATGGAGTTAGAGAAAACCTACTTAAAGGAGTAGAGATATTAAAAAAGTTAGGAGTAACCGTAGAAGAAGTTAATGTACTAGACCCTAAGTATGGTATAGCAGTATACACAGTAACATGTAGAAGTGAGGTATCCTCTAATCTTGCAAGATATGATGGTACAAGGTATGGGTTAGAAGGAAGTGAAAATGAAAATATTAAAATATATTATGAATCTACAAGAGGTCAAGGTTTTGGACAAGAAGCAAAAAGAAGAGTAATGACAGGAACATTTTCTCTTTCTGCTGGTTATGCTGATGAATATTTTAAAAAGTCTGAACAGGTAAGACAATTAATTAAGGAAGATATGGATGAGGTATTAAAAAAATATGATGCCATAGTAGCCCCTACTACACCATCCATAGCCCTTAAAGACAAAGATGCAGATAACCCACTGTTTGGAGAATTAGCAGATGTATTAGCAGAGAGTAGTTCTGAGTCAGGATTACCTGGTATTACAATACCCTCAGGATTAAGTGAAGGAATGCCAACGGGTATACAGTTCATAGGTAATTACTTTGACGAACAAACCATTTTGAACTTAGCATACACTTTAGAGAAAGAATTAGATAGGTTAAAGTTAAAAATTTAAAAACAAACTCCTCAATCCTGTATAATATTATATATGGCCACTATCAAACAAAGATATGCCCCAAATATTAAGGATTACAAATACCTAATACACCCCCTTAAACAAAACGGACAAATAGCAGAAGGATTTCTTTACAGTGAAGAAGAGAGAAGTGTACATGGCTTTTATTTCCACAAAGCTATAGACTACGCATGTAATTGGAAAACTCCAGTATATGCCACTGCCAGTGGTTATGCTGTAGCAGGCTACCATAGATTCACACTCCTTAATGAAAATAACACTCCCAAACTTTACGAAGGAAAACCACTTTCTTTTGGCCTTGGTTACTTCGTACAAATATATCATCCATACAAGGTATGTAGAATTAAAGGTGGAAGAATTACACAGTATGGTCATCTCTCTAAATTTGGTGATGGGATATATGCTAAAACACACAAACCTATTAAGGTTAATTTTAAGAAAGAAATTATTAGAAAAAATAATACAAGAAGGAAGTACAAAAAAAGTAAAGCTCAATTACAAAAAGCAATAAAAGAAACACAGAAATTAACAAGAAGATATTGGTGGATTAAAAAGTTATACGGTTATTCCTTCTCCGATGATATAAACAAAAAAGAATCCTACCTTTACACACCCAAGGAACTCAAAGACCTGACTTTAAAAGGAGATAGATATGTTAAATGGGTTGAGCAAGGAGACATAATTGGGTATACGGGTACCTCTGCATTAATACATGGTAAATTAAAATATTGGGAGAACAGAAGAAGACCTAATATGAGGAAATTTGAGACCTGGGATGAAGCACACCTTCATTTTGAAGAAGCTAGTAGAGATTGGAAAACTGGAAAGAAAATATTACACAGAGATCCATACAGTATATATTTAAGTAAAGAGCATTACCAAAACCTTAGGTTTGATACACTTTTTACAGATTTTGAGAAAAGAATCTCTTTGTGATATATAATGAAATATGAAAACTGCTAAGACACTCCCAATAATTGGTTTAGTTATTGGAGCTTTCCTTGTACTTTCCTCTTTTACCCTACTTTACATCTCTCAAGAGAATATTTTTGACAAATCTCAAGATTCTATGTCTGGGGAAACATATGAGCCTGCGAATATAAATAATTTAGAGGACCAGGATTATAAAAGAACGGAAGAAAATGACAAAAAAGAAGAGGTTAAAGAAGAAATCCCAGAACAAAAGTTTGTATTAAAAGAATCTGGTTGGATACCTAATTGGGGTTTTGATTTAGGTTATGAGAGTTTAGAAAATAACGAAGGAATAATAGATACAGTTATGCCAGTTCTTTACACCGTAGATAAGAGTGGAAATGTAGTGTCAAGGGGTGTGTCAGATACAAATATTAATAAACTTCTAACGTACTGTAGAGAAAACAGTATTAGAGTTATACCTACAGTAGGATCTTATGATTTTGAATCTATGAGGGCTGGCTTTGCTACTACTGAATCCTATACGAGACAGATTAATACAATTGTAAGTGAGGTTGAGAAATACAATTTTGATGGTATAGATTTAGATTATGAAATGATAAATACTTCCGAGAAGGATAACTTTCTAGAATTTTTAAATAGTTTAGGTAAGGAATTAAGAAAAAGAAATAAAATACTTTCTGTTACAGTCTTTGCTCAATGGGGGAATGCGACATATAATGACCATCAGGAAACAAGGACTGTACAAGATTACACTATGATAGGCAGGTATGCTGATGAAGTTAGGATTATGGCTTATGATTACACATTACAGTCTTCTAAGACTCCCGGTCCAATAGGACCTATTAATTGGATAGAGGAAGTTTTAGATTATGCTACAAAGAATATCCCTAAAGAAAAGATTTGGTTGGGTGTACATCTTTATGGTTACCAATGGTCTAGTGACAGAACAGTTGCTTTTACATATACAACTACAGAGAGTGCCATTATTAATAGCCAGGGTATAAATAATATTTTTAAAAAAGATATAGGAGAGGGATATGCAGAGTTTACTTGTGATGGTGACTTTTTGTGTAAAGCTTATTTCCAAACTCCTAGGGGTGTTGAAATGAGAAGAGATATTGCAAAAGAATATGGTATAGCCGGTGTAGCTTATTGGAGGTTAGGAGGAGAGTTAGATGTATTGAAATAATTATTAAATCTTGTTGACTAGCAATTGCCCTAATGAAATAATACCCTATCACGAGGGAGGGAAGGTTACAGTTTCTGTACTGTAAGCAACACTCCCCTTTTTTATTTCTATTAAACTTTGCTGTGTGTAGAGAGGGATAAAAACATATTCTATAAGTTAGTGGGATGAGGAGAGTGATATAGTTTTGCAACCGATTGTAGAAAAGCTATTGAAACTAGGTTCTTTGTTAAAGCGTTTAGATATATCATCTGTTAAGCAGGATATATATACAGTGTGATAGTAAAACTGAATTATTAAGTATTGACTACAGAGATATAAAAACATATAATCAAACACAATTCTTCAAGGGGTATTCCGTAAGGAAGCCCCTTGTTTTATTTTATTAGCTTTCTGCTTCCTCTTTTTCTATAGAAGAGTCGTCAGGAGGAAAATCATACAGGAAGCCCTCTAGTGATAAAAATGCCTTAAGATTTATAAATTTATCGGAGTTTTTTATTAACTCCCCTGCAAGAAATTTCCTCAGAGTAACTACAGTAACATGTTTTTCCTCTGCTCTCGCAAGTTTTATTATTGATTCAAAATCACCATCCCCAGAAAATAAAATGTAGCCGTCATATAAATCAAGATTCTGAAATATATCCAAAGCTATTTCAATGTCTAAATTACACTTCTTTAATTCAAGATATCTCTCTGATTGGTCTAGGGTATCAATTCCTTGTAAAAAATTTTCAACAACTCCCTTATCTAACTTCTCTAAGAGGATTCTATTTCGTCCCATAGAGACTAATTCCTTTATATTTATTTTTATATACTTAACCTCCTTGGTAATTACTTCATACCCTGTTTTTCTTAACCAATTCATGAACTTAAAAGATTTTGGATTCCTCGGATCTGTTCCGTAATATATTGAGACTTTTGATACATATTCAAGACTAGTTAAATACTCATATAGAATTTCGAGGTTTGTATATCTCTTCATATAATGAGCAGAAGCTTTGAGATTCGCATAATCTATAATCACATGTACATTTGTAATGCCTTCTAATTTTTTTGGTAACATGACAAAATCTATAAATAAAACTTAATTATATTCATTAACATTATTATACTATTCTTCTGCGAAGAAGTTGAGATGGAAACAGTTTTTTCGAAAGCCCTCTTATGTTGATTGCAAATTAAAATATTTGTATCATTAACTATACCCTGCAAGGGTTTTTATAATTAAATTTTTTATTAAGCCTTATGTGGTTTTATATAATTAGTGGGATAATAATTGTGCTTTTAATAATTATCTGTGCTCTCTTAGACAGGATTGTACAATTATTGGAATGGATTGGAAAAGATATATTATGTGAAAAGATAGATGCAATTGGTTATCTATTGGGAAATTGGCGTGAAGATTCTAAGAAGAAAAAGAAAAAGTGAAAAACCATTTTAACAGATTGTAGAAGAGTGATTACAATTAAGTTATTTATTCACTAGAATTATTCCAAATAATAGGCTAAAATCTACTATGTATAAGGAATATAAAAGTTTATTTGGTCCTTTCCAAGGTCCCCCTGAAGTTGCAAGGTACTGGTACAAGGTTGAACAAGAGCATCTTGAAGATGAAATTGAAAAATACGAGAAAGCCATAAATGAACAGAAACTTGAACTAAAAGATAATAATCTCCCCGAAGAAGAAATAAAAGTTATTAAAGAAATTATACAGGATGATTCCAAATCCTTAGAAACTTACCAAGAAGAACTTAATGATTTGCAAAATTTCACCGAAGACTACCTAAGATGCCTTGAGAGATTTAAAAACAAGCGAAGAAAATTGAAACAAATAGAAGACGAACTGAAGGAATACAATCTCTCTCTGTACGATGATTACTGTGACTTCTGGTTCGCCTGTTATGGGGGATATGACAATATGAGCAAAGAAGAACGAAAAGATAGGGAATCTGAAAGAAGAAGGGGAGAAATAAAAAGGGAGGAAATTGCAAAAAGAATGAAGGATCTTCTTTCTTAAATACCGAAAGGTTTTTAAGAAGATTTGTTTTAATTTTAATTAAGCAAAACAATGAGTGAACACAAAAAAGAAACCACTCCACTAACTTGGGTCGTTACAGTAGCTGTAGGGGTTGTAGTGTTTTTAGTGGTTAGAAATGTGTTAGAAGATCGGCCATATTTACTATTTGAAAGTAGTGCAAGTAAAAAGGAAAGGATTATAAGAGAGTGTGAACAAGAAGCTTTTGAAATGGCAAGAGACAATCTGCAAACTAAAGTTAATATACTAAGAGAAAAAACTTCTCCCACTACAAAGGACTTGGAAGATATAGAGCAGTATGAAAGTGTATTAAAGAATAATGCAGTTCTAAGGGAAGATAGAGAGTATTACTACAACCAATGTATGAGTAGAAAATAGCTATAAAATAGGTATTTCCCCTAGATAATCCTCATTACAAACCGAGTTATCCACAACCAAAATCATCCAAAATCCCATATGGTATAATATATATATGTCGAGGAATTAAATTAACTAACCTATAAAGGGTAAGATTTATGCCTTCGATATCTACTGAGAAAAAAGCAACCTCCCAAGATAAAAAAATTCTTCAAGACATTTCTATTCAAGACTTTCTAGGAATATGCCACGAATACAAGGTGGTTGAGAATTCTATCAAAGAAATCTTACAAATTGCTTACAATTTAGAAATTGATGTAAAGGAAAGAATAGACATATTCAAATGGCTTATCGAGATGAACGTAGGGAAACCAAAAGAAAGACAAGACATTCAAGAATACAATGAAAATCAAAGTGCGGGAATCTTTATAGACTGGGTTGATGATGATGATGATGATGAAAATTAGGCTCTAAGGAGCTTATACATAGTCGAGGAAATTAAATTGAGTGATCCTCGACTGTATAATGGGTACTAAAAATATAATAGAAAAGTTAAATGATAAGAAGTATAAGAAACTATCAAAGAAAATCAAATCTCTTGGCTATCCTGAGGAAGACATTCCTACCATCCTCTACCATGTTGATAAACTGGCGAATATTATTATAAACTCATATATAACTTCTAAGGAAAAGGAGCTATGAAAAATGTAATAGTTTATTGCAGAGTATCCTCAAAAGAACAGGTTGAAAATGGTACTGGCTTAATTACTCAAGAAAAGGAATGTCGCAAATTTATTAAAAGGGAAAAACTTAACCTAGTAAGAGATCCTTTCATCGAGGAAGGAGAGAGTGCTAAAACAGCGAACAGAACTCAATTACAGAAGATGCTCCATTATGTAGGTACTCATAAGGGAGAGATTGACACACTAATAATCCATAAAATAGACAGACTCTCTAGAAATGTATATGACTACCAATCAATAAGGGAAGCTCTAGCCAGATTTGGAGTGTCCGTCCATTCCGTTACTGAACCCATTGAAGAAACTCCCGTAGGTAGGTTTATCGAGAATACAATGTCAAACATAGCTCAATTAGACAATGACATAAGAGGAGAAAGAGCCCGTAATGGAACTATGGAAGCCTTAGAGCAAGGCAGATGGGTATATGCAGCCCCCTATGGATATACACAAACAGGAGGAAGAGGAAAGGCTAATCTAGTAATTAACGAAGATCAGGCCCCCATAGTTCGTAAGATATTCGCTTATTTAGCAGAAGGAGGACACACCATAGAAGATGCTAGAAGATATGCACATAAACTTGGTATGAAGAACAACAAGGGAGGACTATACCCAAAGGCCAGTTTCCATAGATTAGTTAGAAAACCAATCTACAAAGGCTTTATAAGTGTCCCTAATATGGAAATCTACACTAAAGGAACCTTTCCCCCTATCGTAGAACCCAAAATATTTGATGAAGTACAACGAATAGTAGATGGTAAGAATCACAACCCCCCTGTATATCGTAAAGTACACCCTGATTTTCCATTAAGAGGGACTGTTCTTTGCCCCAAATGTAATAAGAAACTAACAGCCAATTGGAGCAAGAAAAAGTACCCCTATTACAAGTGTTCTACCTGTAAAAACGTTAACCTTAAGCGTAAAGATGTACACAAGGCATTCATGGACTTCCTAAGGCAAATACAGCTCTCAGAATCGATTGTAGAGCTCACAGAGGAGGCTATAAAGCTCAATTGGGAAGAGAGAAACAAAGCATACGAGATTGAATTAAAAGAGCTTAAAAACAGACTGGGAGAGATAGCTAAAGAACAGGACGCCATAGCCTTACAAAACAGAGATGGGATACTTCCTGCTAGGGTTGCCAAGGAGCAATTAGATAAGTTAGAAAACGAATATGCCCAAATAGGCTACCAACTATCTGAATACAAACCTACAGAGGAGATAGATGAGGAGTTACTAGAGTATTCTACCCACTTCCTAAAGAATATGTGCTCGGTATGGGGTGAGTTAGAAGTTACATCTCAAAACGAGTTGCAAAAATTCCTTTTCTCGGAAGGTTTGCAGTTCGATGGAGAGAAATTTGCAACCAATCAAAAAACGGCTTTGGAAGACATGAAAGAGTACATTACTATTGGAAAAGTATCGGGGAATGAGGCGCCTGGGACTCGAACCCAGCACCTACTGCTTAAAAGGCAGTTGCTCTACCGGATGAGCTAGCGCCCCACTACTAAAAGAACTAGAGCTATTATACTACTATCTTTTTACATATTACAAGGTTACATATACCTTAGTGAAGAAAATCGCTAACCGAACCAAAACTCCTCCTATGTATCTCTGTGGCACCATACTTCTTTAAAGCCTCTAGGTGTTGTTTCGTACCGTAACCAACATGCTTGTCAAAACCATACTTAGGATATTTAATATGATAATCCCTCATAATCCTATCCCTAGTAACCTTTGCTAATACAGAACCTGCCGCTATTGAATAATGATAAATATCCCCCTTCTTAATCCTATCCATCTTGTAATTCTTAATAGGTAAAATATTCATACCATCTGCAATAATGTAGTCTATCTTCTTCCCCAATTTCCTCTCTACTACCTCTAAAACAGTAGTCATTGCTTGAAGTACTGCGTCCTGTATCCCCATCCTATCTATATCCCTAGGACCTACCATACCTACAGCGTACGCTAAGGAGTTTTTTTTAATCTCAATATATGCCTCATTCCTCTGCTTTTCTGTCATTTTCTTACTATCTCTAACCTTAGGTACAACCTGACTAAGATCATTAATAACAACGCCTCCTGCTACCACAGGACCTGCTAAGGGTCCTCTACCAGCCTCATCAATACCTAACACTAACCTATGTCCTTTTTTCCATAATTTTTCTTCTAATTTTGTATCTGGATATATCATATAGATATATGCTACCATATGTATATGAAAAATTTACTAACCACTATACTAATTCTTACCTTTTTCTCTTTGCCTCTTACCTTCTCTTTTGCACAAACAAATGAATTAGACATTCAAATGGAAGAAGATATTCAGATGAATATACCCGACTCTCAGGAGCAAAAGGATGATAATGAAGAAGAGGATACCCAAGAGGAAAGAGAATCTCTAGCAGATACTCTACAACAGGAAGAGGTAGAACAAATACAACCTCAGAGGTATTCTTTTTGGACAATACTGGGAGCAATATTAATACCAAGTATATTTATCATAATTGCATATCTCATTCTAAAATCTTTCCAAACCTAACTGGACAGGATTCCCCTTATGCTCTAATATATAGGTATATATATTTAAATTAAGTTTATTAATAATATGCAAAATAATACAGAATCTTTCTTTAAAGGACTACTCATAGGTACAGTAGCGGGTGCTGTTGCAGGGATACTCTTAGCACCTAAATCAGGGGCAGAAACAAGAGAAGACATAAAGAAGTTAGCAGTAGATTTAAAAGATAAGGCAGAAGATCTATACACCAAAGCTAGAAAAGAAGTAGATAAAAAGATTGCTCAAGTTAAAAGAGCTGGAGAAAAGATAGATGAAGGTAGATACAAAGCATTGGTATCTGAGGTTGTAGAAGAATTTAAACAGGATGCAGAAGTTACATCTTCTGTAGCTAAGAGATTAGGGGAGCAGTTAAAATCTGACTGGAGTATGGTAAAGGAAGAGGTTAGTAAGTAACTTTAAATTTGTTCATGCAGAAACCTAACAAAAGAAGGGGCTAGAAATAGTCCCTTTTTCTTTGTAAAATAACAATATGCGAGAGTAGTTCAGTTTGGTAGAACGTCTGCTTCCCAAGCAGAAGGTCGCGGGTTCGAACCCCGTCTCTCGCTTTCATCCCGCTAACTTATAGTTTCTTTAGGGGTCTGGCACCAAATTAAGCCCTACAGCATAACAAATCTTTTCTATTTTTTATCCCATAATCTTAGGAAATTGTATAAGGCCTGACCCCATTTGACACCCTATAAATATAATGTAAAAATATTAACATGATAGTATCCCTATCTAATTAAATTATAAATATATTTTAAATGGCCGAAATTAAAAAAGAAGAAGTAGTAAAACAACCTGAACAGACTACTTCCACCACTACCCCTAAGAAAAAATCAAACACCCTACTCTATGTAATTATTGGGATTGTAGTATTCCTAATAGTACTAGTAGTAGCAGCATTCTTAGTTGTAAGAGGTTTGATTAAGAGAGGTGTAGATTCCTTAGACCAAGGACAAGAGTGGGTAGAACAAATATCTGAGGAATATGACATTGAGGAAGGAGAAGAGGAAGATACATGGCTTTACAAAAAGAGTACTGAAGAAACTGTAGATGGTGAATTAGAAAAAGCTAATTTAATAAACAGTAACTTCCCTGATGACATTCCTTTACCTGGAGGAATAGTTACTGCGTCCAGCTACAGCAGTGATTATTCTGTCGATGTAAAGATTGACATAAACTCTACTGTAGAAGAAATACTAAATTGGTATGAGAGTGCTCTTGAAGAAGGAGGTTGGGTTATTACCTCCCGATCCTCTCAAGAAAGTGCCGATGGATGGATTTCAGGTCGTTTAGAATTTGAACCAGAAGATGGAGAAAGAAACATTAGAATTACACTAGATACAAATCCATTCCAAGACTTCACAACCATTACTATTACAGAGTATCTTTACTAAATAGTCCTTAAATATTGACAAGAAGGTATCGTTTTTATACGATATCTCTTGTCGATTTATTACATCTCTGTTACAATACTGTTACATTTGCTGATGTAGCTCAGTTGGTAGAGCATTCCCTTCGTAAGGGAACGGTCGATGGTTCGAAACCATCCATCAGCTTTTCTCTAATAAGAGAAATTAGAAATAAGTGATTAGTTAAAAGAATATCTTTAAAAATAATAATTAATGAGAACACCTAAATACACACTTACAAACCTAATACTTAACTACATAGTTAAATATGAACTTAGTATTAACAACCTTAAACACAACCAACTACCAGACAAACATAAACTACCCCTTGAAGAAAAATATGGTGCACAAGACACACATAACCTAGGAGAGTTAGTTGGTAACAGTATTGGGTACAACCAAGCCCTACTTATACAAAGAGGACAAGAAATGCCCTCTCAGAAGAAAGAGTTAAAACTTTTTACTAACTTTAGAAACGCTAAAGACTTCGTTAAGTCATACAATGATAGTAACTCCCTTAAACCTTCCGTAGACCTAGCATCACATATTAATAAATTAGTAATGAAAAATATTGTAGATGAATGGGATTTGTCTAAGATAAGGAGTTTTTCTGAAAAACCAAATGAGATATATGATACTTGGTACAAAAAAAGAGATTTCTATCCTAGCCTAGATATGAACAATCATTTCAATGAGCTTTTTGATTGGATACAAAACAGTACAGATAACAACCATAAGCTAATTAAACTGGGTATACTACTCTACGAATTCATAGATAAAGCACCATTCTTATGTGGTAATCAAATAACGGCAATACTTATGGTAGAAACCTTAACGAAAAAGTATGGGTACAACCCAAATAACATTATTCCTTTCTTTAAGAGTATTGAGAATATATCTGAAGATATTCTTTCTGCTTTTAAACTCTCTAAGAGTAAATTGGACTTTACTACATTTTTAGAAGCATTTTTGTACACAGTATCTATGAGTGTGGTAGAAGTTACAAAAGATTTTAAAGATACTCATACTAGCAAAGTTCGAAAACAAGGTTCGTTAGAACTACATCTTAATGCTAGGCAGATACAATTACTGGACTATTTAGAATTAAATAAAAAGATTACTAGGAGTAAATATACCAAGCTAATGGGAGTATCTTTTATGACATCATATAGAGATTTACAGGATATGGTAGAGAAAAAATACATTAAACAGAAAGGTAGAGGTAGAGGAACCTTCTATGTACTAACCAAAGAGATGACTCCTAAGGATGAGGAATTGATATAACAATCTTAACTTGATAATATTACATCATGTCAAAAAAGAAAAATGATGTATCCAAATACGACGAAAATAAATACGACCTTATCGTTGGTTTAGAAATACACATACAAACTAATACAAAATCTAAAATGTTTTGTACCTGCCCTACTGGATACTTCCAAAAAGAACAAAATACTCATGTATGCCCTGTATGTTTAGGTTTACCTGGTGCTTTACCTGTACCAAACAAAAGAGCAATAGAGCTTTGTATACTAATGGGTCTTGCTACTAATTGCGATATTGACAATGAAATACACTTTGACAGAAAGCATTACTTTTACCCTGACCTACCTAAGGGTTACCAGATAAGTCAGTACCAAAGACCAATATGTTCAGATGGTTATATTGATCTCTCAGAGGACACAAGAGTAGAAATTGAAAGAATACATCAAGAAGAGGATGTTGCTAAATCTACACATCATACAGAAAGTGATACTGGGAAAGAGTATTCCTTAATAGATTACAACAAGTCAGGAGTACCTCTAATAGAGATAGTTACCAAACCCTGTATAAGAACAGCTAAGGATGCTAAAGATTTTGCCACAAAAATTAGACAGATTGCTAGATACTTAAAAATTTCAGATGCCGATATGGAAAAAGGACAGATGAGATGTGAACCAAATATCTCGATTCAAGGGAAAGGTAAATGGGAATACAAAGATGGTGAGATATTGCCAATTGGAGATTACAAACTAAATCCTAAAGTAGAGGTAAAGAATATTGGTTCAATTACAGCAGTAGAAAAATCCATAGAGTATGAGGTAGAAAGAATAATTAAAAAGTTAGAAGAGGGAAAGAAAATAAGCCAGCAAACAAGAGGGTGGAATGCAGACAAAAACAGAACAGAGTTTCAAAGGAGTAAAGAAACTGCAGATGACTATAGATATATGGCAGACCCAGATATTCCTATTATTAAGATAACGCCAGAGGATATAGAGAGAATCTCTAAGGAGATGGTAGTACTCCCTGATGAAAAAATAGAAAGATATATTAACGAATGGGACATCTCAGAGTATGCTGCTCAGGTAATATCTTCTACAAGAGAGAGTTCTTTGTATTTTGAAAAACTACAAGAAGAACTAAGTAAACATCTAAACGAAAAGGAAGCAGCTCTAGAAGCTTCTAATTGGTTAATGGGTACAGTATTTGCAATAGGAGATCTAGATATTGATATAAAAGATCTTACCCTACTCATTCTTGCTTTTAAGGATGGTCTTTTAACAAAGAACAAGGCAGAAGAGGTTCTAAGAGATTGTTTAGAGAATAAGAAAGATATACCTAAGGAATTGGAAAATATAAAAGAACAACAAAAGAATAGTTCTGAAAATATCTCAGAGATTGTAAATACAGTTATAACAGAGAATAGTAAGGCTGTAGAAGACTACAAGGGTGGTAAAGGAGCTACTTTAGGCTTTTTAGTAGGTCAGGTTATGCAAGCTACTAAGGGTACTGCTGATCCAAATGAGGTTAAAGATATTTTAAAAAGGGAGTTAAAATAATGAAAATAGATATTAAACATATAGCAGAGCTTTCTAGAATATCTCTTACTGATGAAGAGTTAAAGAAGTTTACACCACAGATGGAAACAATTTTAGAGTCTGTAACTGTTCTTCAGGATGTAGATACTAGTAATGTACAACCTATGAAGAAGAGAATAACTTTTGATGATTTAAGAGAGGATGTTGCAAAGGAAGGTTTAAAGCAAGAAGAAGTTATTAAGAATGCTCCACACAGTGAGAATGGGTATGTTAAGGTGTATGGAGAATTGTTTGGAGGTATAGAGGAGAGTTAGGAATTCTTTTCCAAAAAATTTTTAATCTTTTCTACCACCCCATCTACATTATTCTCTTTTGTATCTATACTAATATCATACCTATTACTTTCCTTAAATTCTTTGTGCTCCCCTATCCATCTATCTAAATCATTAATATAATTTTTAGCATACTCTCCATATGTATTATTTAACCTATTTATCAATTCTTCTTTACTTGTTTCTAAAGATATAACAACAAAAGAAATATCTAATTCCTTCGCTAAATTCTTTACATCATCATACGACCTATCTATTCCCTTATCTAAAATAACAAGTTTATTCTTAAATTCACCTATTATTTTTCTTACTAACCAATATATGAATTCTCTTTTTTCTAAAATAAAGCCTTTGTAGAATTCCTTACCCCTGTACACTTGTAAAATATTCTGTACATCATCCGAATTTATTCTTACACCCTTAAGTTCTTCTTCCAATCTCTTTGATATAGTTGTAATACCCGAACCGGGAACACCAACAAAACATACTAAAAGTGGAGAATGAGAGCCATCTAAATTAGATAATCTATCCTTATATACAGAATATATCTCATTAAAAACATCTTCTTTCCTATCCATACCCCTATTATATCACCACCCTATCAAAAAACCTCAATATTTAGTAAAATAGTACCTGTCTTATGCCGAAGTGGTGGAATTGGCAGACACGCATGCCTTAGGAGCATGTGGGGAAATACCCCGTGGAGGTTCGAGTCCTCTCTTCGGCATATATATATTTAATATCTACAACATGATTAAAAAGATAATAAGACCATTTCAAGAAGTACTATTAGAAAAAAGACTCTGTGCAGGTTGTACATATCCTTTAGATAAAGCAAGTAAATCAGGTAATTTATCTGAAAAAAGAGTAATGCTACAGTGTAAATGTAAAAGACGATATGTTTTTAGTAAAGAAATGAATGAATACAAACGAGCTACATTTGCAGAAGAACAACAATTACTAAAAGATCTTAACAAGAAAGAATCTCTTTAACTTCACAAAAAGGTTTAATTATAGTAAAATCTTTTCGATGTGCCGCTATCGTCTAGTGGTTTAGGACAACAGGTTTTCATCCTGTAAACCGGGGTTCGATTCCCCGTAGCGGTATTTAACTCTTTGAATCAAAACTCTCCTTAAAGGCATCAAATCCCCCCTCATTGAAAAAAAAATCGTCTTTTGTTTTTTTCTCATCCAACATATAGCCTACAATATCGTCATAGTCAGAAGCATCCTTGAAATACCCAGAAAAATCAAGCTCCTCACTCTCAATAGCCTTCCATATGTCCGAACAAGCATTAACGACATCTTCGTAGATTTCTTGATTAATGTTTCTAAAAGATGGTGTTGCTGAAATATTTTCTATGATGGAGTTTAGATGCTCTAACCCAGTCCCTAACCTACTCATCTGAGCAGTTAAAAAAACTAGAGTTACATAATCCTTAACTTTCCCCTCGAATACTAGCGACATCAAGTCAGGACCGCCTTCGATTAAAACCTTAACAAGAATAACATTTTTGAGAATCATTCTTGCATTCTCCTGAGATGCTAACTGACGTATTGTATCTTTGTCAAAATTTTTACTGGGAAAGCCTTTTTCTTTTTCCATTTACAATTATAACAAAAATCTGCCTTTTGTAAAAAGGAAATAATAATTAATTGCATAATTCCTTCTTTTCGATTACTATTATTAAAGACTTTACAAAATAATTTAGTATAATGGGAACATCATGTATCAAGCAGAAGAAAAAATAGAAACACCTACACAGAAAGTATCTTCTGTCTTTAGCTCTATTGGTAAATTCATAATATCCTTCTTGGAAACGGTAGTTGTAGCATTAGTAATATCCATAGTTCTGTATATATTTGTAATGACCCCACACGAGGTCATAGGCAACTCTATGCATCCTACATACAAAAATGGAGAATATTTAATGGCAAACAAAATTACATACAGAATTAGAGATCCACAAAGAGGAGATGTCATAATATTTAAACATTCAGAAACACAAGACTTCATTAAAAGAATAATTGCACTCCCTGGAGACACTGTTATGTTAAAAGATGGTCAACTTTACATAAACGGGACACTTTTAGATGAATCAAGCTACCTAAACGACACTGTGTATACTAATGGAGGAGATTTTCTAAAGGAAGGAGAATCTAAAACAATCCCTGACGGAGAATACTTTGTATGTGGAGATAACAGACCCCACAGCTCGGACTCTCGTGTATTTGGTTCCATAGAGGAAAGTAATATAAAAGGGAAAGCTTGGGTTGTATACTTCCCATTCTCTGAATTTAGAGTCGTTCAACACGAAAATTACCCTGGAATATAGAAATCATTTGTGAAACATGATAAAGTAAAAACATGAAAACATTCGTAATTGCAAACCAAAAAGGGGGTGTAGGAAAAACAACTACTGCAATGAACCTTAGTGCTAGTTTAGCTAAGAAGAAAAAAAAGGTTCTAGTCGTAGACATGGATCCACAGTCAAACCTTTCTTCAGGACTTGGATTTACACAACAATTTGACAAAAAAAGTTGGAACTCTTCTGATGAAGCACCCTACAAAAGCGTTTACGATGTACTCGTTGAAGGAGAACCAATATCCTCAGTCTTTGTCTCCACCTCTACAGACAACCTCTTTTTAGTACCTTCACATCTTTCATTAGCTGGAGCAGAAATTGAAATGGTAAATATGTTAACAAGAGAATCTTTACTTAAAAAAGCCCTCTCTAAAATGAACGAGGACTTTGATTATATTATTCTTGATTGCCCACCATCTTTGGGACTGCTTACAATTAATGCTTTAAGTGCTTCCGACTGCCTTCTAATACCTATACAGTGCGAATATTTTGCTTTAGAGGGCTTAGGACAATTAATAGAAACTACCAAATTAATTAAAGGTATTAATCCTAAATTGGTAATTGGAGGAGTAATACTTACAATGTATGATAGTAGAACAAAACTATCTGAAAATGTAGTAAGTGATGTTCAGGAATTTTTTAAAGATACTGCTTTTAATACCATAGTACCTAGAAATGTAAGACTCTCCGAAGCTCCCTCATATGGTAAAACCATATTTCAATATGACAACAAATCTACAGGAGCTTTAGCATACAAAAAATTAGCTGGAGAGTTTATAAAAAGATTTGACGTTTAATTTAATAATTTAAAAACTATGAACAACACACCAAGATTAGGAAAGGGATTAGCTGCATTAATTGATGCAAAAGAAATAGATAACTCAAGTAGTGCATATAACCCTAAGTTTGACATAAATAATATAGAACCTAACCCCTACCAGCCTAGGATGCATATTGATCCTGAGCAGTTAATTGAAATAGCTGATTCCATCAGAGAAAAGGGTGTTATACAACCTTTAATAATTACAAAAGATAAAGACTCAGATAAATATCTCCTCATTGCAGGAGAAAGAAGACTAAGAGCAGCCCAATTAGCAGGTCTTAAGACAGTACCCATTGTTGTAAAAGAAAGTTCTCCACAAGAGATGTTGGAATTAGCATTAATTGAGAATATTCAAAGAAAAGACCTTAATCCATTAGAAGAAGCATATGCTTTTCAACAGATGATAGAAGAATTTGGAGTATCTCAAGATGACATTGCAAAGAAGGTCGGTCTAAACAGGGTAACTATTACTAATAAAATTAGACTACTTACTATTCCCGAAGAGGTTAAAGAGGATGTACTTAATGAAAAACTAACAGAAGGTCATGCTAGAGCTTTACTTGGTATTAAAGATGAAACATCTTTAGTAGCCGCTGCAGACTTAGTAGTTAAAAGAGGTATGAGTGTAAGAGAGACAGAGGCTTTAGTTAGGAAGATAAACTACGGGAAGGGTTCTACTACAAAGAAATGGAAAAAGAGTGATAAAGAAACAGAGAAATATTCTGAGATGTTAAGTAAGAAATTAGGTTACACTGCAAATATTACTAAAATGACCAAAGGTGGTAAGGTTGTAATAAGGTATAACACAAGGTCAGAACTTAAAGAATTAATGGAGAAATTGATTTAAAAACTACTTACCCTTAACCTCTTGTCTTAACTTTTCATAAGCTAAAACTGCTGCAGAAGCACTTACATTTAAAGATCCTACTCCCTCTCTCATAGGAATAGATATACTTGCATCTACTCTCTCTGAAATACCTGGAGAAATACCAACATCCTCAGCACCTAAAACAAAGGCAACAGGTCCTGTCAAGTCTACATCATAAAAATATTCCCCTTCCATATCTACTGCATAAATCTTAATGTCATTCTCTTTTAATGTCTTAAGAGCATCAAAAAGCTTCATTTCTACCAAAGGTACTCTCTCTGCTGCACCCATAGAAATTCTAAGAGTCTCGTCTGAAATTAGACTCTTCTTTTGAGGATTTACTATTACGCCATTAACTCCTGCTCCAAAAGCAGTTCTCATTATAGCTGCAATATTTTGGGAATATTTTAGATTGTCTAAAACCAAAAAGAAAGGTTGCTTATCATTCCCATATATCTTGTCTAGTAATTCGTTTAGGGTCCATGCATTCTGTGAATACATACGAGCAACTATACTCTCTGAGGAAGAAGTTCTTAATTTTCTGTTAATAGATCTTCTTGGAACCTTAATTATTGGAATATTCTTTTTCCTAGCTAATTGAAAAATCTCTTTACTCTTGTCATCCTTAAAAGCACCTCCTGCAACAAAAATTTTATCAAAATCTCTACCCTCTCTTAATAGCTCTAAAAGAGCATTCTTGCTCTCTATCTGTACAAATTTAGATTTAGGCATATTATTTAGATTCTATCACATCTATGTAGAATTGACCTCTCTTGAAACCAGTCATTCTCCTAAACTGAACGATACCTCCTGTTTTGGCATGAATACAGTAATTTTTAGACATGTAGGTATTAACTCCAGGATGAAAAACAGAACCATTCTGTCTAACAATTATGTTACCTGGTTTAACTTGCTCACCTGCAAATTTTTTAACTCCTAATCGTTTTCCCGCAACATTACTAAAATTTGATGTTGTCGCTGCAGCTGAAACTTTTGACATTGCTAAATATAATACAATTTATCTAAATTACTAAGTTCTTTCTAGTATGTAAATGTTCCTAGTGATAATACTATTTTTACGACCCCACTTCAAGTCCTTAGTTGGAGAATAATCGGAGTTTAAAAGATTCCATCTATTACTTATGATGTCATATATACTAAATGTTTCCCAACCCTTCTGTGTCTTGTATGAAGGGACTATTATAACCATCTTAATACCTCTAACACCAATTTTTTCATCTAACATTTCAAAAAGAGATTTATACAAAGACTTAACTGATGCTAGCAATCCTTGTGCTTTCTCTTTTGTGAGAGGAGTAGTCTGAGGAGGGCCCATGAAAGGTTCACAGACGATAGCAGATATCTCTGTGTTTTTTAGTTTTTTAATAACCTCAGGATCTGGGTCAGTAACATCTAATTGAAAGGTTTCGTATACAATATTACCCAAATAACCCTGTCCGTTTAACCACTTAATATTTTCCTCACTGTAATAAATAGCGTTCTCGTCTATGTCTGAACCTAAGAAGTTGTACCCTAGTATTGCACTTTCCATTAAAACTGTGCCTGATCCACAGAAAGGGTCCCATATTATTCCTTCCTTTAAGGAACAGAAGTTAATCATCATTCTTGCAAGTTTAGGAGGTAAAACTCCCATTTTAATATCTGAATATGGTCTTTCCATATCTCTTTCTATATACCCTTCTAAATCTTGAATACCAAGAGTTTTCCCATATATTTCCTCACTCACACCCCTGTCACCTTTTCTTAGTATGCAAAGTTCAAAACCTTTCTCTAAAATATCATTGTTTACAATCTGAGCAGCATTTAATTCTAAAGAGGATCCTCTAGGTATTAGAAACCTGGCAGAACTACCACTTTCCCTAATACCTCTTTTTATTTCATTAGCTAATCTCTTAAGAAAATTGTCGTCTTTTTTTCTGTTTTCTTTATCTAACTCTCCTAAAAGACTTAATCCAAAGACAACCCTGTCTCCACTTTTTTCATATTCCTTCAAGAATGTGTCTGTGGAATCTACAATCTCTCCAAACCTAATGAAACCTCCTAATCTGCTAAAAATTTTAAGGAGAACTTCCTCAGAGATATCCTTACTTTTAATTAGAAAAATGTCCTCTGTGAAGAAATGAATAATATCCTTACTTAAGCCATATATTTCAAATACAGATATCAACTCGACATATGACAAGTTTGGAAAACTTCCTGCTTGGAAAAAATATTGCTTTGACATTACGATATTTTCTTAACAAGTACTCTTGTTATTAGGGGTCTATAACCGTAATGCTTTCTGTATCTAGATTTTGCTTTGTAAATTAGACCCTCTATTTTCTTACCTTTTTTCTGAGAGGTAATTTCTAGAGTGACTTTGGAGTCCTTGACTAAGGGGTTACCTACTTTACTTTCTTTTCCGTCATAGGTAAGTAGTACTTCTTTTATCTCAATCTTGTCTCCTTTTTGCCCTTCTAATTTGTTTACTTCGTACTCTTTTCCCTCAAAAACTTTTAACTGAGTTCCTGCAAGTTTAATAACTGCAAACTTTTCGTTTTTCTTTTCGGTAGTTTCTTTAGTTTTGTTAGTCGCTTTCTTTGTGTTTGGCATCAGAAAGGATTTTAGTTTAATATTATTAAAAAGTCAACTTAAACAAGAAGGTTGTAGATCATTTTTTACCACTAGATCAAGATTACGTATCATCTTGCATGACTATGGGTTTTGTAGACCTGCCCTCTGTCCTTACTAAAGCCAGAGATACAAATGTCATTACGGAAATACTTCCCCCTGCACTCATAAGGGGTAAAGGTATACCAGTAGCGGGTATGGCTCCTGTGTTTGTTCCTATGTTAATGAACACTTCAAGGAGTACTTTAACGCCCATTCCAAGGGCCAGTAGAGAAAGAAATTGGTTATCTGAGGTATTCATACCTATTAAGAAACATAAGACTATTAGATAGCCGTACAGAGACATTAAAAAGAGACTGCCTACTAAACCAAACTCTTCTGCAAAAGATGCAAATATGAAGTCTGTTTGATGTTCAGGTAAAAAATTTCTCTTACTTTGAGTACCGTTCCCAAACCCTTTACCAAAGAGCCTTCCTGACCCTATTGCTATTCTAGATTGATTTACATTAAACCCTATGTCTGCTTCTGTGCCTATAGGGTTAAAAAAAGCAATTATTCTATCTTTTTGGTAATCTCTAAGCATTTGATCCCAGACTGTAGTTGATACAATTCCTAGTAAAAATGCAATGGCTAGGGCTATTATAACGGCTTTTCTCCATGGGTTGTTAGTGTAAAATGAGAAAACTGAGAGTATTAAACCAGGAATGATTAAGAGAAGCCATAATAAATTGCCTGTTATTGTAGAAAAGAGAAATGCTCCTAGTATGCAAGATACTATTAATATTATTATTGTGTTACGAATAGGGTTAGTTAGTCCTAGAAAAGCAACAAGAAACCATATAGCTAATGTTAAGAGGGTCATGCTGGCATCAGGTTCTATGTATATTAGTATCACAAAGGGGATTGTTAATAGGAATGACACAAAGAATAGTAGCCATTCATTGTACGTGTCTTTTTTAGACATGATTACAGCGGTGTAGAGAATGACCACTACTTTGGCTATCTCAGAGGGTTGTATTTGTATCCCTCCTATTACTAACCACCTTCTTACATAATTAATAGTGGGTGCAAAGAAAAAAGTTATTAGTAAGAGTAAGAGGGTTGTTATATATATTATAGTTACAACCTGCCAATGTTTAAGGTAGCTCAGATCTATTCTAGAAAGTAAGAGAAAGAGAATAATTCCTACAAATACAAACAGTATCTGTTTGTATACTATCTCTAAATCCCCAAAACCTCCTCGGGAAAGAATAGTTGTGGAAAGCAATGTAATTATTCCAATAACAGAAAGAATAACTAGAGGTAACAGGATTTTCATATTTGGAAAATCCTTTTTTTTAGAATCAAAAGTCGAAAGATTCATATATGAGTTATAGCATTAAGGAAGGTTAGTTTCCAGTTTTCTTCCTCATGAATGCAGGAACATCCAGAGGGTCATCACCTACTTCCTCTGGTAAGTTTCTTGTTTCAACAACTTCTTGATTGTCTTCGTCTTGAGAATCATCATCTTCTTCAAATGATGGGAGGTCTGCCTTGTCTGTTTCTTTAGAGGAAGACTCTGTTGCTTGACTTGTATCTTCATCCTCATCTATGTCTGCAATGTCCCTTTCTTCAGAATCAAAACCAAATGTTCTAACTGTAGTTGATCCGTAACTGTCTTGTTGTTTAGTGTACACTTGTTTCTTTTCATCAAAACCTGTAGCTACTATTGTTATAGCTATCTCTTCTCCTGCATCTGGGTCTATTTGTGCTCCAAATTTAATATTTGCAGATGGATCTACAGCTTCCTTAATTAACTCTGAAACAAGACTAATTTCTGGGAGTGTAAGATCTGAGCCTACAATATTGTAAAGAACTCCTGTAGCACCCTCTATAGACATGTCTAGTAATGGGCTTGTAGTAGCCTTTCTTGCCGCTTCTTCTGCTCTATTTTCTCCACTAGCTCTTCCAATACCCATAAGTGCAGTACCAGAATTTTGCATTACAGATTTAGCATCATTAAAGTCAGCGTTAATATATCCTGTTTCACTAATTAGGCTGGAAATACTATTTACACCCTCTGCTAAAACAGAATCTACCTTCTTCATGGCGTCTATAAAGGAGAGTTTTTCACTCTCATCTACTATTTCTAAAAGTCTTTGGTTAGGAACTACAATTAAGGTGTCTACTTTATCTCTTAGTGCATTAATACCCTCTTCTGCTACTTCTTTTCTTTTGTTTCCTTCAAAATCAAAAGGTCTTGTAACTACAGCTACTGTTAATGCTCCCATATTCCTTGCAATACCTGCTATTATTGGGGCAGCTCCCGTACCTGTTCCTCCTCCCATTCCTGCAGTAATAAATATCATGTTTGCACCCTCTAAGAGCTCCTGAATTTCATCTATACTTTCCTCTGCAGCTTGTGCGCCTAATTCAGAATTACCTCCAACACCCAAACCTTGAGTTAATTCTTCACCCAATTGTAATGTTATTGGGGCCTGAGACATCTTAAGAGCCTGGGCATCTGTATTAAATGCCATAAACTCAACCCCATTTATGTCATAATCCGTTAGCATTGTGTTGATGGCATTACATCCACCACCACCTATCCCTACTACCTTTATTTTAGCTACTGGATCTACATTCGTTGTGACTAACATAACTACTTTACTGTTAAATTAAATTATCTAGGGCAGTAAAGACTTAAACCATTCTATTACTTTGTTCAAAAAACCGGAAACATTAGCTCCTGCTTTATCTGAAGAAGATATTTCGACATCATCATCTAGTGCATGTTTTATTAATCCCTGTACAGTAGCATATGAAGGGTCAGATATTTCCTCAACCATTCCTGTAAGACCTG
>CAYGOB010000006.1:0-25847 GCA_964351475.1 uncultured Candidatus Saccharibacteria bacterium | reverse complement strand
TATCTTCCTACGACCGAACCATATATTGATCAAGATCCAACCACTACCACACCCCCTGGTAGTAGTGATACAACCAATAATGATGATACTGTATGTGTGAACATAAATACTGCCACTAAAGAGCAGCTCACAACCCTTAACGGAGTAGGAGATGCTACTGCAGAAAAGATTATACAAGGGAGACCATATACCAAGGTTGAAGATTTGTTAAATGTTAGTGGTATAGGGGAGGCAACACTGGCAAAGTTCGAGGATATAGCTTGTGTTTAGTATGTTGCACGCTCTTAAGGGTGTAAGTTCAACCTATATCAAAAGGGTGAGGGGTTTGTTAAGGTATGTTTTTGACTACAAAATTCTTCTCTTTTCTATCTTGTATGTACTTTTTACTTTCTTAGCATTCAAAGCTTTGAGAAACATACCCGAAAAGGGAACTATGGGACTATTTCTTCTCTCTTTCTCTCTTTTGTTGTTCTTTTTATTGGGTTTTTACTTTTTGAGAAACATAGGCAAGGAACAGAGTGGACTACACTCTTCCGAGAATACTGTTCACAAATATGTACACTTTTTTGGATTGGCAATATTTCTTTTTAGTATAGTGATACTTATGATGGCCAGAATTGTTCCAATACTGGAGAAAGAGAGGTTACTTGAGGTTGACATGGTTAGTTTCACAGACGAGTATGTGTCCTTTGAGGGGTATGTGACGGAAGAAGCAGACAAAAAGTACAGAAATCAGCATATAGGACTAAAACAACTACAGGATATTTTCGTAAATGGTGAAATTTTAGATAAAAACCACGGCTTCATACTTACGAGGGTAGATAATTACGAAAAATTCTCAATAGGGCAAGTATGTAAGTTCAAAGGTACTCTTATAGAGCCTGAAAATTTCTCAGATTTTGATTACAAGGCATATTTGAGAAATCAGAGGATATTTTTCATCTTAGATAATCCAACATATACATGTTTTGATGTAACGGATAGGAGAGCAGGTAGTTCTATTAGAAATTTCTTGATCGATTTAAAGGAAAATATTGTAAGGAAGATAGATGAGAAGTTGCATGAACCGTACTCGTCGCTTCTGGCGGGAATACTATTCGGGAAAAAGAGGAGGATGGAGAACGATTTTCAAGAAAACATCAGGGTAGCAGGGGTAAGTCATGTAATAACGGCGTCAGGATACAACATTACAATATTGATAATAATGATAAACAGAATGCTCTTTTTTCTCCCTAAAAAAGTGAAAGTAGTATCTTGTATAGTGTTAATTTGGTGTTTTGCAATGTTTACCGGATTAGGTAATTCAATAATAAGAGCCTGTATAATGAATACGCTCTCTTTAATTGCTGTTCTTTTTGGAAGAGATAGTAGAATTCATATATCTTTGCCTTTTGCCTCTGCTGTATTTGTGTTCTTGGATCCACTAATAATCCTTAATGTAGGCTTTCTTCTGTCTGTCTCTGCAATTTTAGGCCTTGTTTATATCTCTCCTATACTGATAACTATAAAAGAAAGATTCACAAAGAAACTTAAATTCATAGACAACTACGTATTTCCAACTCTAAGTTGTACTATTGGAACACTCCCTGTCTCGGTTCTAACGTTTAAAACCTTTACAATATGGTCTGTTCCTGTTAATGCACTTGTCCTTCCAGTTGTTGAAAGTACAATGTTATGGGGTGTACTATCTCTTTTGTTTAGTAATGTTCACAATCCACTTTCTAAATTTTTCTTTACTGTAGTAACCCTCCAGCTAGAATATTTTGAATATATTGTAAACAGAGTAGGAGATATTGGATTAGGGTCTTGGGAAATCTCTGAGAAAATTACTGTGGTAACAGCAATAGCAATTCTTTTACTAATCCTTCTTTCCGTAATATATCTTTATCCCATAGAGAATGAGAAATATAACTACTATCTTAAAAATAACTAAGGGATTCTTTTTTAACAACATTGTTAACATAGTATTCGTCATCCTGGCAACATATGTATTTACTCTCTCAGGACAAGCTGAAACCAGCAATCCCGAGATAATATTCTTTGATGTTGGACAAGGAGATGCCATTCTCATACAACAAGACAACTTCCAGATCCTCATAGACGGAGGACCAGATGATGCCATAATTTATCATTTGGCAAAGAAAATGCCTGCAGATGATAAAACAATTGAAATAGTTGTATTAACTCATCCACACGAAGACCATATAAGAGGATTAATGAATGTATTAGATGAATTTACAGTAGAAAAAGTATTTATTAACAGAATAGAGTATGAAAATAAAGCATACCGTTACCTTTTAGAAAATTATGAAGATATTTTAGTCCAAGTCAAAGAAGGGGATACCTTCAAATACGGTGAGGTACTAGGCACTGTTATATATCCTCCCAAGGAGAAGAAAGTTCAAGATAGGAATATAAATAACGAATCTGTGGCAATATTAACAGAGGTGCAAGATTATAGGGTACTACTTATGGGAGATGCAGAACATGAAGTGGAAAGACGACTTCTTGAATCCCATTACTTGGAAAATATCTACATTCTTAAAGCAGGACATCATTGCTCAAAAACTTCCACTTCCGATATGTTTCTCAATGTCACAAATCCGCAGTTAGCAATTTGTTCCTGTGGGGAAGGCAATAAATTTGGACATCCTGACTATGAAACTCTTGAAAAATTTCAAAACCTCGGTGTTCAATATTTAGTAACATACAAAGAAGGGAATATAGTTATTAAATTTAATGATTTGTGATAAAATCCTTGTAGTAAACAGATTCTAAGACATCTGTATCGTATGTGTACCTGTAGCTCAACTGGATAGAGCATTGGTTTGCGGAACCAAAGGTTGTCGGTTCAATTCCGGCCAGGTACGTAGGTCAGTCCTACTAATCTCATAGTGTTTCGAATCTCCGATTTCTATTGTTAAAATAAGAAAAGTAGTTGGGCAGACCTTCTGAAGAAGGTCTGCCATTTAGTTTTTCTCCTTAAATAAACCTTTTTCTTTGATGCTAATGCCTATGGGCCTAGCAAGGCAGGCCTGTTACTAGTATAATTATATTTGTGCACCCGTGGCTCAACTGGATAGAGCATCGGTCTTCGGAACCGAGGGTTGGGGGTTCGAATCCCTCCGGGTGCGTATGCTATTATGTATAAACAATGGAGATAAAAGAAAAAATAATACAACTAATATCTGAAGCCCTACGAAACCAGAAGATTGATTTCTCAGCAAAAGATATTGTTGTTGAAATACCTAATGATCCAAGTCACGGACATTACTCAACGAACATTGCAATGAGGCTATCTTCTCAGCTTAAAAAGAACCCGTTAGATACAGCACAAGAGATAGTAGGGTACATAAAAGAAGATCCAGACATTTCCAAAATTGAAGTAGCTAAACCTGGCTTCATTAACTTCTCTGTCTCAAACAGGTATCTGCTTTCAGAAATATCGAAAATAGCCAACAGTAAAGGGCAATATCCTAATCTAGAAAACAAAAAGGGCAAGAAGATAGTAATTGAATATACCGATGCTAATCCATTTAAAGAATTCCACATAGGTCATTTGTATACCAATAGTGTAGGAGAATCATTTGCGAGGCTCCAGGAAGCCATAGGGGCAGATGTAAAAAGAGCTAATTACCAAGGAGACATAGGGCTACATGTTGCCAAAACTCTCTGGGGTTTAGAAGAAAAATTAAAAGAAGACGAAATTTCCTTTGGACAAGTTGAAAAATTATCCTTACGGGAAAGGGTGATGTACTTAGGGCAAGCTTATGTCCTCGGAGCGGAGCACTACGATGAGCTTAAAGACGAGCTAGTACAAAAGGAGATAGATGAGATCAACATATATATATTTTCTTTGGTGTCAGAGGTATCGGAGAAAAAGGACTTTAGTGAATACGAAAAAATTAATCTCTCAGAGAAATACAAGAAAGGTAGACAATGGTGCCTAGAGTATTTTGAAGAAATATATGAGAAATTAGGTACTAATTTTGACTACTACTTCTTTGAAAGTGAGGTAGGACAAGCAGGTTTAGAAATTGTAATGAAAAATGTAGGAAAGGTTTTTGAAGAAGATGACGGAAGCATAATATACAGGGGGGATGAGAAGAAAAATCTCCATACTAGGGTTTTTGTAAATAAACACGGTGTTCCTACCTATGAAGCGAAAGAACTAGGATTGGCGTTTAGAAAAAGAGATCTTCTTGATTACGATGAGTCTGTTGTTATAACAGCAGATGAACAAACTGGCTATTTTAAAGTAGTGTTAGATGCCTTAGGTAAGCTAGATAAGGGGTTGTCCGAAAAAACCACACATGTACCTCATGGCAAAGTTAGGCTTCCTGGTTCTAAAAAGATGTCTAGCAGAAAGGGAGAGATACTTGGAGGAGACACCTTAATAGAGGAAGTGAGAATCAAGGTTATAGCAATTATGGAAGAGAATGACCATATAGAAGAGGATGATATTGAAGAGATTAGTCAAAAAATAGCAATAGGTGCTATAAAATACACCTTTTTGAAGGTAGGGGTAGGGAAAGATATTATTTTTGATATCGAAAAATCAATATCTTTTGATGGGGATACTGGACCTTATTTGATGTATGTATTTTCTAGGTGTAGTTCTATTTTAGAAGAAGCGAATTCTGAAGGCGTCCTTAATGTCTGTGTGGAATCCTGCATGGAGAATCCTTATATACAGGCTTTGTCCCTAGTTCTTAGCAGGTATCAATCTTCATTGCTTGATTCGGCTATTAACTATTCTCCATCAACTTTAACGCAATATTTGTTTAGTTTGGGTCAAGCTTTTAATTCTTTCTATCAAAGTGTCAGGGTTATAGATGCCCCAGATGAAGAGAAAGATATTCTTTTAACTCTTGTTAAAGCAACTGTGGTTGTAATGAAGGATGGCTTGGATAGATTAGGGATAGAAGTAGTAGAGAGAATGTAATTTTATCTTTAAGGTAGGTTAAAATCCTTGTAAGATAAGGACTATAAAGGTTTTCCACATTGTTTTTAATATACTATAAGTTTGGGAAAGGTAGATTCTTTGTTTTGATTTACCTTCCATGTACCTTATAGTATATTAAATCTCCGGTCAATTTCAGTCATAGTCCTTTTAGGGACGTTGTTTTGAAGTATCTTCGACTTAGACTTAGTGGTACCCTTGCTTCTTTAATATGCTACAATTAATTCAATGGATGAGACAATAGAAATAATAAAAGACGCAGATCAGTTGCGTGATATGGAGGGAAAATCTTCTAAAGCACTAAAGATTCTTAAAAAAAGAGGAGAAGAGATAAAGGATGACCCTCTACTTTCTTACGATTACCCCAAGATTTTAAAGAAAACAGCTTTATGTTATTTTGATCTTGGTGAAAATGAAAAAGCTAAAGAATATTTTAAAGAAGCCCTAGAAGTAGCAAAAAAAGACCTTAACAAGATAGAGACAGCGGATATTCAAGCATGTTTAGCTTTTTGGGAGTTGAAAATAGGTAGTATTGAAAAAGCACTAGAGTATGCTTTAGTGGCATGGGAATATATAGGGACGAAAAGAGGAGGCAAGTTTACAGAAACGAAGGTTAATACCGCAATAATACTGGGGAATATATACTTTGAACAAGGTGAATACAAAAAAGCTTTTAAGAAATATACCGCAGCTTCAACCAATGCTGATCTTGTAAATTATGTCAGGGGAAAGATCGTTTTAGCAGGGGAGTTAGCAAATTATTATAGAACGCATGAAAAGTTGGACAAGGCAGTGGGGGTAATAAGTGAAAGGATAATAGGAGAAGCAGAACAATCCTACAGGATACTTTTACCTAGGTTGCAAATGGAGTTTAGCAAAATATATTTTGAGAGGGGGGATATAGAGGAGGCAAAGGAAATAGCTCTAAAAGCATACAAATTTGTTAAGAAGAGAGGATTATCAAGACTAATTGCAGAAAGCAGTGAATTACTTGGTCGTATTTATGCCGAAAAGAATCAGGCTGTAGCAGATGCTTACTTTAAGGAAGCTTTTGATATATACAATAAAGGGGGCTACAATTTACCTACGGAGCATCCTAAAGAAGAGGATTGGTTTACTAGTACGGAAGATCTTTAGTTGAGGGCTAGTTACTATTTGCTAATTGACCACAGGCAGCATTAATCTCGTTCCCATAAGAATGTCTTAAGGTATTGTTTATATCTCTAGAATCAAGGATATTTTGAAAAGTCTGTATAGCTTTGTTACTACTAGATTTAAAAGGTGTTTTAGGAGAAGGGTTGAACCTTATTAAGTTTACTAATACTATTTGATGTTTTAATAATTTTGCCAATTCTTTAGCATGTTCTGGTTGGTCATTAATATCTTTTATTAGAAGGTATTCATAAGTAATTTTCTTGTTGGTTCTTTTTTGAAAGCCAATCAGTACCAACATTAGGTTATCAAGGTGGTTGTTTTTAGCAACAGTAGGCATTAATTTCTCTCTTAGTTGTTGGTTTGGAGCGTGTAGGCTAATGGCAATTTTAATCCCTAAATCCTTATGTAGGAATTTCTTTAGTTGCTCAATATATCCTGCTGTGGAAACGGTAATTCTTCTGGTACTCATGGCAATTTTCTTTTCGTCTGTGAGTATATCTATGGATTCAACCACATTTTCTAGGTTTAGCATAGGTTCTCCCATTCCCATAAAAACAATGTTTGTAATAGTTTGTCCTGTACTGTTTATTTTCCTTTTAAAGTAGAGAATTTGATCAATAATCTCTTGTGTATCTAGATTCCTATTAAACTCCATTTGACCTGTAGCACAAAAGCTACATCCTACAGGGCATCCACTCATACAGCTTACGCATACAGTGTTTCTCTTTTTTGCTTTCATTAAGACTGTTTCAACAGGATAACCTTCTGTAGTGAAAGCTAGAGATTTAATAGTCCTTTTATCCTTAGAAACATATTCGGTGAAGTTGTTTAACTTAGAAAAAGGGATTTCTTTTTTCAACTTTTCTCTCAAATCAAGAGGCCAGGTGGTCAGATGATCCCAAGATTCAATGCCGTCTTTGTAATATTGCTGATATAACTGATCCACTCTGTAACTTTGTAGGTTATTTTCTTCTGCAAATTTTATAAACATTTTTTTGTTTCTCCTTGCCTTTTTATCTTGACAGTAATAGAGTAGGAATGTAAAGTATTAAGATAAATAATTGCATTAGAAGTATAGGGTTTTTAGCGAAATAAGTCTAATTAATATAATCAAAAACTGCCATGTTTAATAAAAAAGGACAAAAAGACGATTCCTATTCAAATAAATATATTGCTCCAAAAGGTTGGAAGCCAAAAAATCCTGATGAAAACTATGTCATTACATATTTAGATATTGAATTAGCAGATGGTATTGAAATGGATCAGTTTGAAACTGTTGTAGCCGCTTGTGCAGCAGAAAGCTCTACTGGGACATGGACCAAAGTCTATGATGGTAAAGATTCCGGTGTAGAGATGGCAGATAAGATGAAGGCAACAGCCTTTGACTTAGAGCCAGAAACTAAGACTTTTAAAATAGCTTACAGAGTGGATCTTTTTGAATTAGATAACATGTCTGGATTACTTGCAGGTGTAGTAGGGAATGTAGGAGGTATGAAGATGATTAAAGCTCTTAGGTGTCTAGATATTAGATTCCCAAAACCAATGGTTGAGGCTTTTCCGGGCCCTAAGTTTGGTGTAGAAGGTGTAAGGGAAATGCTTCAAGTAGAGAGGGGTCCTCTTTTGCTTACGGTTCCTAAGCCTAAGATTGGGAGAACCGCTAAAGAGCAGGCAGAACTTGCTAAAATTCTTTTTACAGCAGGGAATGGTGAATACCACGGAATTAAAGATGACGAGAATTTAACAAGTCTTCACTTTAATAAATTTGAGGAAAGATGTGAATTAGTACACAAAGTAAGGAGGGATATTGAGAAAAAGACTGGGAAAAAGAAGTTCTTCCTTTGCAATATAACTCATTCTAATTTAGACATTATGGTATCTAGGGCAGACCAAATTAAAGCTCAAGGGGGTAGATGGATGATGATGGATGTAGTGACTACAGGGTTTTCGGCACTTCATACAATGAGGTTAAGAGATACAGGGCTTGCAATTCACGCACATAGGGCTATGCATAGTCTCTTTACTAGAGAATCTGGCCCAGGGGTACACGACAAGGGTGAAATCTTGGATTTCTCAATGTCTATGGTTGCTAAAGCTAAGATTATGAGGCTTTTAGGGGTAGATGCTTTACATGGGGGTGCTCCTAAGACTAAGATGGAAAATTATGGGGAGCCAAAACTAATAAGAGATGCCCTCCAATTAGACATAACTCCAGAGTCATCTATTACATTAGGTCAAAATTGGTATGGAATGAAGCCTGTTTGGCATGTTGCGTCTGGAGGATTACATCCAGGTAGTGTTCCTGAAGCTCTACATCAACTTGGAGAAGACATTATGATTCAATGTGGAGGAGGAGTCTTAGGTCACCCTTGGGGGATAGAGGCAGGTGTAGAAGCAGTTATACAGGCCAAAGATATAGCGTTAGGTAGTGGAGATCTAAAACAATGGATAGAAGACAATCCAGAGAGTGCATTAGCTAAAGCTTCTCAACATTGGGGTTTTGACCCTAGAGTAGTTTAGGATCTAAAAACCTTTTTAAGATTTAACTGTTTAATTTTCTGTCTCAAATAGTGTAGAATAAGGGCTATGAAAAAAGGAATTACACCTAGGGAAAAAAGTTACTCAAAATGGTATTTAGATATCATAGAACAGGCTGAACTAGCTGAAAATTCACCCGTAAGGGGTTGTATGGTTATAAAGCCATACGGTTATGCAATCTGGGAAAATATTAAAGAAGGATTAGACAATATGATAAAGGAATCAGGAGCTAAGAATGCATACTTCCCACTTTTCATACCAAAATCCTTCCTTTCGAAAGAAGCAAGTCATGTAAAAGGTTTTGCAAAGGAGTGTGCTGTAGTAACACACCACAGATTAAGGGAAACAGAAGACGGAGAAGGGGTAGAAGTTGATCCCGACTCTAAATTAGAGGAGGAATTAATTGTTCGTCCAACCTCTGAGACCATAATGTATGACACATTCTCTAGATGGATAACCTCATGGAGAGACCTTCCTTTTAAGATTAATCAATGGGCAAATATAGTAAGGTGGGAAAAAAGAACTAGACCATTTCTAAGAACATCTGAATTTTTGTGGCAAGAAGGTCATACAGTACACGCTACGCATACAGAAGCTAAGAAAGAAGTATTAGATAGGTTAAATATGTATGTTGAATTTGCAAGAAAGTATCTAGCTATGGAAACTTACTACGGTAAGAAATCTCAATCTGAGAAATTTGCAGGAGCAGTTGACACATACGGAGTAGAAGCAATGATGCAAGATGGAAAAGCCTTACAATTTGGTACATCCCATGACCTAGGACAGAATTTTTCAAAGGTATTCGGTATACAATATGCAGATACTAAGGGTCAATTACAATACCCATGGCAAACAAGCTGGGGAGTCAGTACGAGAATGATAGGAGCTTTAGTAATGACACATAGTGACGACAAAGGTTTGGTATTACCTCCTAGTGTAGCTCCGATTAAGGTTGTTGTAATACCAATATTTAAAGATTCTAACAAGGAAAAGGTACTTAGGTATACTAAAGATGTTCACAAAGAGCTAAATAAGCACATAGAAGATATAGAAATTGATGACAGAGACTTCGTTTCTGCCGGATTTAAGTTTAATGAATGGGAAAAGAAAGGTGTTCCAGTAAGAATTGAAATAGGGGAGAACGAAATTAAAAAAGGAGGAGTTGTATTAGTAAGGAGAGACGATTCAACTAAAGCAAATATTAAGTTTGGAGATATAGGTAAACTTGTAAAAGAGACTCTAGAAGAAATTCAGGAAGGGTTGTATTTAAATTCAAAGGATATTCTTGTATCTAAAACCTATAGGGTAGAGAACAAGGAGGAACTTAAAGAAACATTTTCTTCCAACAAAGGGTTCGTAAAAGCTCATTGGTGTGGTGATGAAAAATGTGAGGAAAATATCAAGTATGAGACTAAAGCAACAACCAGATGTCTTCCAAGCGAAGGGGAGGGTAAAAAAGGAAAGTGCATTTACTGTTGTAAAGACAGTGAAAACGAATGGATATTTGCCAAAGCATATTAGTGAAACTTAGCGGAATTTTAGATTTTTGAAATTTCTTTTTTGTACAATCTTAATATACTCACTATTGTAAATATTTAAACACCATTTTATTAAATACTCCGTATAGTTTATTCTAATAGGAAATTTTTTTGTATATTACTTTTTGAACATGGCTTATGTCTTAAAAAGTTGAGCAGGCTACTTTTTCAAAGGATTGTCGTTTCACAAACCTTTTCTTTGGCATGTTATGAAAGTGTAGCGATTGAGGTTAGGGACAAGGATGGGTTAGAGCTTATCAGTAACCGTTTTTTAGATATTCCCTTAAATATTGCCCAGTATAACTAGCTTTTTCGTTAATTATGTCATCTACAGTTCCTTGGGCAACAATTTTACCCCCCTTATTCCCTCCTTCGGGACCAAGGTCGATTACCCAATCTGAAAGTTTAATAACATCTAAATTATGTTCAATGATTAATACCGTATTACCTCTGTTGACTAAGTCTGTTAAGATCTTCATGAGCTTATCTACATCATGATAATGTAATCCTGTAGTTGGTTCGTCTAATATGTATACAGTATGCCCAGTAGGTAACTTAGAGAGCTCTTTGGTTAGTTTAATCCTTTGTGATTCTCCTCCAGATAGGGTGAGGGAGGATTGTCCTAGCTCTATATATCCAAGTCCAACTTTGTCTAGTATATCAAGCTTTTTCTTTATTCTAGGTATATTTTTAAAGAATTCTTTAGCATCCTCAACCGTCATTTTAAGCGTCTCTGCAATGTTTTTGCCCTTAAAATCTATATGTAGAGTTTCTTTGTTGTACCTTAGACCTTCACATTCATCGCAAGTAATATACATGTCAGGAAGAAATTGCATTTCAATTTTTTGTTGACCATCACCTTTACATTTTTCACACCTGCCACCTTTTACATTGAAACTAAATCTTCCAGGTTTGTATCCTCTTGCTTGTGCTTCCTTTGTCTCTGCAAAAAGTTCTCTGATGGGAGTGAAGATCCCAGTGTAAGTAGCGGGGTTGGAACGAGGCGTACGGCCTATAGGGGATTGGTCTATACCGATTACTTTATCTATATTTTCGAGACCTTCGATATCCTCATACTCTCCTTCAACCTGTTTACCATTCATAGTTCTATTCATTAATACAGGATAAAGTGTGTTGTCTATCAATGAAGACTTACCACTGCCAGAGACCCCTGTAACAGAAATAAGTCTATTTAGAGGGATTTCTAGATCCAGGTTTTTTAAATTGTGTGTTTTTACACCACTGATTTTTATATGTTTTCCTTCTTCTTTAATTTTATCTCTTTTTATATTTTCTCCTACAATAAGAGCTTTATTTATGTATTTTGCAGTTAATGAGTCTGATTGCTTGATATCTTCGAAGGTTCCTTCTGCGACTATTTCTCCACCATGTTTACCTGCTTTTGGACCCACATCTATGATCCAGTCTGCATGTCTCATAGTTTCTGCATCATGTTCTACAATTATGACTGTGTTATCTATATCTCTTAGCTCTTTAAGGGATCCGATTAGTCTTGAAATATCCTTTGGGTGAAGTCCTATTGAAGGTTCATCTAGAACATATAATACACCAGATAAACCCGTACCAATTTGGGAAGCTAGTCTAATTCTTTGTGATTCTCCTCCTGAAAGGGTATTTGCTTGTCTAGATATTGTAATATAATCTAGTCCTACATTAGTTAAAAAGTTTAATCTATTTAAAACTTCTTTTACTATTGGTTGTGCTATTTCCTTTCGATTTCCTTCTAGGTCAAGATTAGAAAGAAAATCTTTAGCTCTCTCAATAGACATTCTTGTTATGTCATCAATATTCTTATCCTTTATGGTGACATTAAGAGAGTACGCTTTAAGCTTTGCTCCCATACATAGAGGACATTCTTTTTCATTCATATATTTCTCAATTTCTTTCCTAGAGTACTCAGAAGAAGTTTCTTTGTATCTTCTCTTAAGTTCTGGAATAACGCCTTCGTAATCAGTATTGTAGGTATTTGTTCTGCCAAACCTATTTGTATATTCAATGGTGTAGGGTGGTTTTGAACCTATCCCATAGAATACCAGGTCAAATATTTCTTCAGAATACCTTCCTATTGGTGTCTTAAGGTCAAAGCCATGAGTACTTGCCACTTCATTAAGAATTCTTGTAGTCCAAGAGTCTTTTGTAGTCCTATTTCCCCAAGGGAAGATCCCTCCTTCTTTGATTGTTAGGCTGGGGTTGTATATGAGGCTAATATCTATTTCCTTAAGTGAGCCTAAGCCGGAACACTTGTTACAAGCACCTTCCGGAGAGTTAAAAGAAAATGAAGCAGGTGTTATTTTAGGGTATGATATTCCACATTTAAAGCAGGTGTTATTTTCGGAGTAAAAGAGCTCCTCTTTTTCTGTGATTATCTTTACTTCTCCATCAGACTCACTGGTTGCTAGCTCTATTGCATCAACTAAACGTTTATTAAATTCTTTTGTATCAAGGTCTGAGGTAACCAATCTGTCTATGACAAGATCTACGGTATGTTTCTTGTTCTCGTCTATTTTAATATCCTCTATATCATCTAGCATGTAAATATCATTATCAATAATTACTCTGAGGAATCCTTTGTTTAATAATCTGTCAAAAAGTGAAAAAAATTGACCCTTACGGTTTTTTATTAAGGGTGAAACTACCTGTATCTTTTGCGTGGAACCTTTTAGCTTCTTGATCACTTTTTTTGATATTTCTTCAATGGTTTGGGCTTGAACTTTAACTCCACAATTTGGACAGTGGGGTTGACCAACATGCCCGTATAATAATCTGAGATGATTGTAAATTTCTGTGATGGTTCCTACAGTGGATCTAGGGTTAGTTGAGGTAGTTTTTTGGTCTATGGATATTGCAGGGGAAAGGCCTGTTATGGAGTCGACCTCTGGTTTTTGCATTACACCTAAAAATTGTCTAGCATAGGAGGAAAGAGATTCCACATATCGTCTTTGACCCTCTGCGTAGAGGGTGTCAAAGGCTAGGGAGGTTTTACCACTTCCTGATAGTCCGGTTAATACAACTAGTTTATTTTTAGGTATATTAACAGAAATATTCTTAAGATTATTCTCTCTTGCACCTTTTATTTTAATGAATTCTTTTTGCATAGCGACATTAATTATATCATGGAGAGAGATTTTCGAAAGAGGCTTTATAGATATAGTGTTTTTGGTATTTAACTAGTTTGGATCTTCTACTTCAATTCCCGAGTTTTTTCTAAGCCAAGCCCGGGTCTTTATTATTTGATCAAAGGTTATTTCATTTGCAAGGGTTTCAGAATGAAATGATATTATATGTGTTGAACAATTTATATCTCCTATAACGGTATAAAATCCTGCATCTACGAGAGTTGCATCTGGGAGATTTCTTTTCTCTTCTTCCCAGAGCTCGATATGTCTGTAGTAAGATGGGAATATAGATAACTGTAGGGAAGATTCTTCATCTTGTTTTTCATCGTTATATGCTATAAATTTCCAGTCCCAGTTAGCTATTTCTGCTATTGTCTTTTTTTCTTCTGCTGTAAGAGGCTCTGTTAAGTATAATTTTATGTAATCGCCCAAATTCTCGATTTGATTATTTGAAATTTTAGGGTCATTATTTTCATTAGGCTCGGTCATTTTTAGAAATGTTAAAAGTTATATGACTTATTATATCATGACGAGGGAGTAAATAAATAAGAAAAAATATTGTCTTCTACAGGATTAAAAACATGTCCAAAATATGATATAGTCTATGTTGTTAAGGGGTTTTATGACATGTTCGAGATAGAAGGATGTAGTGAGATTGTCATAATTATGCACCCGTAGCTCAATTGGATAGAGCAACGCACTCCTAACGCGTAGGTTGTTGGTTCGATTCCGACCGGGTGCGAACTAAGTCAAAGGTAGAGCTAAAGCTCTGCTATTATACGGACTATACATATTTTCCACATGTGATTTAATATTCTATAGGGGTGTATTAGGTCAGGGGGAAGGTCTGCTACCTGGTTTGTACCATTAAACTAGTAAAATCCTTGAATCATAAGCGCTATAGGGTGGGTAAGACAGGCCTCTCTATCTTATTTTATACTGATTAATTAGTACTAGGTTTTCTTCCTGTGTTTCTAGGGTTACAATATATTCTCTATTGTTTTTAATTGTATGAATCATTATATTCTCCATATTTAGTATATCTACTTGGTTGTCTCCATCCTTTTCGGAGATGTGTAATGTATTGTCTTTAATGTAGTGGATATAGGTAGAATTTGACAGCCATGCCATATTACTTACTTCATCCTTTCTTAATCCAACAACCTTTTTGGTTCCAATCTCTTCTGTATGGTCTCCATCCTCTTTATCTAGGGTAAACACATATATGTTGTTACCATTGGCAAAGAGTACCTTTTTGGAATCTGTTGAGAAAGACACAATTTCTGCTGGATGCGCACATACCATTCGGTATCTTTTACTAGAAATATCATACCAGTAGGCAGAAGTATCTGTAGAAAGGTAAACTCCGTTCGCATCTTGGTTTACTTCGAAATATGTGATTTCTCCAATTGTTTGGGTAGAGTGTGGGGAGTTGGTAAATTCTGGGTAAGAGTCCCCATTTTCTCTGTAGTATTCTATAAAATCTTTGTTTTTTTGGAAATGTACTGTTTCTATGGTGTATTTAGGATTCGTTCCATCTGGTTGAAATTGTTTGAGAGCGTATGAATATGTTTTATCCTCTGGAGTATGTAGTGGCTCTAGAAGATAGAAGAAGCCTTCCTTGTCTGTAGACCATAGGTATTCTGTCTCGGGTTCTTTCTCAAGGAGGATAGAGGTAGTATCTGCTAATACTGAAGGACTTGAGGTGTCTAGAGAGAGGATCTCCTCAGCAGATTCCATTATGATGTGTCTGTTGTCTCTGGACCACGTTATTTCGTATGTAGAGGTATCTAGTACCTCTATAGGGTCTAAATTATCAAGGCTTATAGGTTTGGTTAATTCTACAATGTAACTTTTTTGTATTTCATTCTCTGTTATCCTTGCTATTGCTAATACTCCATTGTCAGAGATTTCTAATTCAATATTGTTTGTTTCGAGATGGAGTATCTGAACAGGGTTAGGATTGAGATTCCAAAGGGGTGTATTTATTCTGTATGTCCAAAGAGAGTATTGTCCTTCTAAGTCTTGTAGGAGGAAAACAAAATAATCCCTATGAGTATTTATCCAGTATTTTTTCAATATCCCATCTGATTGCCATATATTTGATGGCGCAGGTTCTTCTAGTAGAAGAAATGGGAATAGGGGTGTTGATTTTTCCTCAACTATTTCAATGTTCTTCCTCCATTCTCTGTATCCATCCTTTGAGACCACAACAGTATGAGTTCCTACATCTAAAGTTCTACTTCTAGGAGTTCTTCCTATACTATTACCATTTATGTAAAGATGAGCTGCGGAGGGTTCAGATTGTACTGTTAAAACGCCTGTTCTCCTTATTTCCCTGTCTGAGATATTTACTCTGTATCCTTTAGAAAAGTAATAGATAGTTAAAGCACCACCTACTACAAAGAGTATGGAAAATATTGAGAGGAGTAGGCTAATAATGGTTACATATCTTTCTTTGTTTTTTTTCTTCCCTTCGGGAGATTTCATAGTTGAAAGTATAGCATAATGGGAAGGAAGTTGTTAAAATAGTGTATTATGAAAAAGAAAAGAGTTTTAACAGGAGATAGGCCTACAGGTGCGACATTGCCAATAGCTGCATATGTGGGAACTCTTAAAAGCAGAATAGAGGGTCAGAAGAAGTATGATACTTTCGTATTTGTTGCCGATTACCATGCTTTGACAACCCATTACAAGGAGACAAGTGAAATATATTCAAATACTATTGGTTTAATTAAGACATATCTTAGTATAGGTCTTGATCCAGAGTTAGTGACATTTTACAGGCAATCTAGAATAGCTCAAACCTTTAGATTGCATGTAATACTCTCTATGTTAACAAAAATGCCAGAGTTGGAAAGGCAGCCAATGTTGAAAGAAAAATTAGCTTTAGGGTATAGCTTAACTTTTGGTTTAATGGGATATCCTGTTTTAATGGCTTCTGATATCTTAATAATGAATGCAGATTTAATTCCTGTGGCAAAAGATAATGAAGCTCATACAGAGATAGCAAAGGATTTGGGTAGAAGGTTTAATTCTACATATGGAGAAGTTTTTAATATTCCTGAAGGGATTATAGGTGAAGTAGTTATAGGTCTTGATGGCCAAGGGAAGAGTGGGAAGTCTACAGGTGGAATATATCTTACAGATGATACTAGTACTGTTAAGAAAAAAATTATGGGTATGTATACGGATCCCAATAGAATTCATCCAACAGATCCAGGAAAAGTAGAGGGGAATCCTGTTTTCATATATCATGACTACTTTAATACGAATGAAGAGGAAGTAATGGATTTAAAGAAGAGATATAGAGAAGGTAGTGTAGGTGATGTTGAAGTAAAAGAGAAGCTTTTCTTAGCTATAGAGGAGTTCTTAACTCCAATTAGGGAAAAGAGGAAGGAGATAGATAGCAAGGGAGATGAGTATATATTAAGTATCCTAGAGAAAGGAGAGGAGAAGGTAAGTAAAGTAGCTCAGGAAATGGAGGAGAAAGTGTTAGAAGCTATGGGCTTCTAGTTATATATTAGACCGTTTATTATGATTGGAAAAAAACTAGGCATAGACTTAGGTACAGCAAATTCAGTAGTTTTTGTTCAAGGGGAAGGTATAGTCCTCATAGAACCTACCGTTGTTGCCATAGATGTCAATACATTTACTGTAATAGCAGTAGGAAAAAGAGCCAAAAAGATGATTGGTAAAACCCCTGAAAACATTGTTGCTAAAAGACCTCTTAGGGATGGAGTAATCGCAGATTCTAGGGTCACAGAGGCTTTGCTGAGACATTTTTTTGATAAAGCTCTAGGTAAATCCAGATTCTTTAAACCAGATGTAGTTATTAGTGTACCTGCAGGAATTACCACGGTAGAGCAAAGAGCTGTGCTTAAAGCAGCTAATGCTGTGGGTTCAAAAAGTATAACACTACTCCCAGAACCTTTACTTGCTGCACTAGGGGCAGGTCTGCCAATAGATAAGTCTTCAGGAAATATGATTGTAAATATGGGAGGGGGAACTGCGGAGGTTGCAGTAATGTCTCTTGACGGAATTGTAGAGTATGAGTCACTAAGGGTAGCGGGGGACGCAATTAATGAACATATAATATCTTTTATGAGAAAGAAAAAGGGAGTCTTAATTGGAGAGCAAACAGCAGAAAACGTTAAGATAAAGATAGGGTCGGCTGTAGAAGTAAAAGATCCAAAGGAGATGGAAGTAAGGGGTAGAGATGTTGGTGCAGGTATGCCTAAATCCATACTTATAGATTCAAATGACATAGCAAAAGCAGTAGAAGCCCCTCTGAGGAGTATTATTAGAGCAATACAAACGGTTCTAGAAAAGACACCCCCAGAGCTTTCTGCAGACATTATAGACAGAGGTATGGTTCTCAGTGGAGGTACTGCTAAGTTGAGGAATCTTGACAAACTGCTTTCTAAAGCAACAGGTGTTCCTGCTCACATAGCAGATGAGCCAATATATTGTGTAGCAAAAGGTACAGGTATAGCTTTGGAATTAATAGCAACAGGAGAAAGAGTATTCTCATTTAATAGGGATTTTAGAAGGTAATACACAGAGGGTATTACTGGATGAAGTAGTTTTTATATTAATATTTCTGTAAAATATACACATGGCATTTTTAAACAAGACAAAAAAGGGAATGACTTTAGAGGAAACGACTGAATTATTAGGTCAGTTAAGATTGCCTACAGCAATGGTGTTTACCCCTGTAAATTTAGTTTCTGAGAAAAAGAAATTTTTTAATTCGGATACTTACAATCCTGTTTTCCAATACAAGGTAGTTAAAAACAACAATGATGATATATTAAAAAAACTTCTACATGTAGAAGAGGTAGTGGATGTAGATCCCAGAATATCTGATTTTTACATAGAATTAATTAGTTCTAAGAATCAAGCTAATGATTTAATGCATGCAGTAGGCAACAACGAACTTGTCACAGATATCTCTTACAACAGATATGGTAAGCCATCTGCCACACTTTTCAGAAATGCTTGTAGGGTGTTAAGAGGAAGGATGAAGAATTACAATGTAGTTAAGTCAAAATCTGTAGATAGAGGGGATGTATTAAAGTATGATGAAATTGAAAAAGCTCTTAATGTTGTATTTGAAGAACTTGGTTTAAAGGATTGGGGAGTATCGAAATCTAAAAATATATCTAAGAACTCTATAAAGGTTGGAATTAAGTCAAAGAAAATATTTGTAGACCCAAACATTGAGAGAACAAAATACAAATTAAGAAAGACCATAGTACATGAAGTTGGTACTCATGTACTTAGAGCAATTAATGGTAAAAAGAGTGGGTTTGAAGCTTTGGGTAAACCTAATCTCCCATCATATCTTGACGTAGAAGAGGGTTTGTCTACATGGAATGAGAGTAATTTAGGTCTTTTAACGGATGAATGGTTAATTAAAAAAGCAGCACTTGTTTATGCATTGTATATAGGAGAGGATCTAACATTTAGGCAGTTACATAATAGTATGTTGGGTGTGTTACCTAAGTATGGATCATTTAATACGGCTTACAGAGTTAAGAGGGGACTTATTGATACAGCATATAGTGGGTTGTATACTAAGGATATTGCATACTTCAGAGGGTTTAGAAAGGTTTTAAGGAAATTAGAAAAAGATCCTTCTTTATATGAATTACTGTATGCTGGGAAAATAGACTTTAAACAGTGTAAATGGGTTAGGGAAGGACTAATACCTAAGGCTAAGAATGTACCAGACAAGGAAAGGTGGGAGGAGATATTTAAGAAGGCTGGAATATAGTTCTTTATCTCATTTTACTCTAAATTTTCTACAACGGCTTCCCAATCTTCTAAAGATAGTCTTTTCATATCATCACCATGTAAAACTTCTCCAGAGATTAATTTTAGTAAAAGATATGGTGCAGCGCATTCTTCGCAATTATTACCTCCTCCAAATGTACAGCCCCCTTTTTCTTCCCATAATTTAAGGCAAAACCCTAGTTCTTCTTTTAATCCTTTTTCCATAATGGTTTTTAATTAATTTAATTATCTAAACGCAGTAATAATTGCTTCTGCAATATTAACAGACTTACCTTCAATCTTTGTCTCATATGCCTTAAATCCAGGATGAAAACTAATTTCCTGTACATATGGTTTATCATCTATATACATAAAATCTACTGCCATAAAATCAGCACTTAAAATAGTAGCAAACCTCTCAGCAATATCTACAATCTCCTGATCAGGTTCATTATACATCTCATACTCTCCTTTTTTAACAGTCATAAACCCATCAGTTGCTTTTCTCTTCCATCCTGCTATTACTTTTCCTAGCTTAACAAACACCCTATAGTCTTCTCCTACTGTTGAAAACTCTTGAAGGAAGAAATTGTCTAAATTTTGACCATCTATTTTTTTATAATCTTCATCTTTCTCTATTTTAAAGACATTCTTTTTAATCTTTTCTTCTCCCCCTATAGTTTTTACCCTGTTTACACCTGTGTATTCTTTCAAGATTAAGGGGTATTCTTTTAGCATTTCTCTATCCTGTAGATATTTGCCATCTGCTCTGTAGTAGGTGTCAAAGTAGGGGATGTTATGTTGTGAACAAAACATAGCAGTAGCTATTTTATTGTAGTAGGGGAAGTTTTTAATTGCTTCAGAATTTTGAATAAGAATTCTTTTGTCAGGATTTTTGAGATTATGCATGTCAACGTAATCTGTTATATATCTCTTGAAATGATATTCCTTGTCACTGTGTAGGAAATGTCCTCTGAAGATAATGTGGGTATAATCTCTTATATCTATACCATTAGCTTTAATTAGGGTTTCGCCATCTTTAAAAAGAAATTCTAATTGGTCATTGTATATGAAGTCGTATTTCATACCTCTTTTCTTAATCTCTTCTATTAACCTTTTAGATGCAGTAGAGATATTTCCTGTTAATCTTTGTTTTTTGTCAATTATTAGGTATTTCATAGGAGTTATATGATATTAATCTTATCTATGTATCCCTTTCTTTTGTATTTCTTTACCGTCTTCATCTCTTCTTTGTTTTTTGTAAGAGTGTTTTTAATTACTAACATATCAATATTGTCAAAACCTAAACCTGTTTCTTTAACATCCTCCCAATCTCTGTGATGAATCATTACTACATCAAGAGAGGCGTTTACCTTAAGGGATTGTATTGCTTTCTCTTTATCTAAGCCATCATTAATCTGAAGAGAATTTATGAAGATACTACCTTCTTTGTATTCTCCTATGACATCATTTTCATCCAAGTAAGATTGTTTAAGAAGAGATCCTTCCTTTAAGAGGGTAGGGATATCTTTACTAAATTGTCCCACCACTACTATTTTCTTTGTATTGTTTTCAGCTAAGAGCTTCTTTATGTGTGTTTGGGCAACTTCTTCCCTTTGTTCTCCCATTACGGGATAGAGGTTAAGGTATGCCTCAGGTTTAGTGTTTATCTCAATTATTCCTCCGTTTTCTTTGGTAAGTGGTTTGGAAATATCTTTACATAAGACATCTGCTCCTACAACAAAAGCATGTATAGAGCTTGCTATACTTTCTACAACATATTTAATCTCAGGGCCTACCTTATCTGTAAAGTCTTCAGTAATTCCTCCCTGGCTCATACTTGCAACTTTCCTAACAGTTAGTTTTTCATCTTTTGAGAGTACAGAGTCTAATGAAAGATTCTTTTCTTTAAGAAGAGCGAGTAGGGGTTCATCTATCTTTATGGGTTTTAATATATGGGTTGGTTTTGAGGTATCTCTTCTTGGGTCTTGGTTTGTTTCTTCTATTAATTCTTGTATGGTACTTTTACCATCTCCCACTATGAAAGCAGGGATTCTTTTTGTAGCAACTTCAAGTTTTCCATCTATTATTAGGAGTCTGTAATCTTCTCCAGGTACTTGTTCTTGGATCATAATTTTTTGCTGCCATGTCTTACCAGCATGTTTTTCTGTCGGTCTTTTTGCTATTTGAAATGCTTCTTTAGTTTTCTCTATTGTATCTAAACCTGTAGAAACACCACTCCCTGCGGTAAGACCTGTTGGTTTTATTACTACGGGCTTTTGATATTGCTCCCATACTTTATCAATATCTTCTTGCGAGTCTAGTATTTGCCATTTGGGGATTGGAAGACCTAATCTTTCCATCATTAGGTTAGAAGACCATTTATCTCTTTGAATTTCTTTTGCAATCTTTGAGTCTTTACTGGAAGATGCAAAATTTATTATTTGAGAATTCTTACCTGTACCGATTGTGTAAAGTCTATTAAAGCTTTTACTATATTTAACCCTTTCTTCTATTAAGGCGGTTGGAGTTATTTCATGACCTTGGTTTTGTGCTGCAAAGAGTAGGGGGATAATGGACATTGTGGCTATACGGTCTTTAATTACCTCTGAGATAGAGTAGTTATACGCTTCTTTATATGTTATTTCTTCCTTTGAGAGTTTAATAAGAGTTTTTGCTAATTCTCTCCATAGAAAAGTGAGTTTGGATTCAATTGTAAGGGTGTTGTCGCTGAATTCATATGACTCTAAGAATACTGGGTGCAAACTTTTTATTTCCTCAATTAGTTTAATGGTATTGTCAGATTTTTTAATCTCGCCATTTAGCTTTATTTTGGTTGTTGAAATGTGTGAATATGTGTTTAATCCTTGTAGTACTTTAATGTCTTTCATGTTCAGCCTTTTAAAATTATTTAATATTCATTATCTCTTAAATATTTTATTACAGGAAGAGCAACTTTTACAACTTCTCCCTCATCTACTTTGTAGTGGAGTCTAAGACCAGGGTTATAGTTGATTTCATTAATAGCTACTTTAGAGGGTTTTGATATGTTTTCTGTAATAATGTCTACACCTCCGTATTTTGCACCAACTGATTTAACTGCTTTTATTGCCAGTTGTATGTAGTAGTCATGTACTTCTTTCATACATTCTTGAGTTGAGCCACCCGTAGTTAGATTGCAGTTATATCTTAAGATTATTTCTTCTCCTTCTTTGGGCATTGATTCTAAGTTAAGGTTATCTCTTTGGAGTTTTAATGTGATCTCGTTGTCTATAACGATGGGCTTCATTAGATTTTTCTCCCTTTTTGCATTTTTGATAGCAATAAGTTCTCTTATAGTATTTTTACTATTGCCAATAACATGGGCAGCTTTTCTTCTTACAGCTCCTATGACAGTATCGTCTAGAACTAAGAACCTGTAGTTTTCACCATGTATAAATTCTTCTCCAATAACTTTACTCTTTGACTTTGCCTGTGTTATATCTAGAGCTTTTTCATATGCTTTTAACACCTGTTCTTCATTCTGGGGGAGGATTGTAACTCCAGCGCCTCCAAGTTGTTGGGTTGGTTTTATGACAATGTCTTTGTATTGCCCATAGAACATGATGGCATCAATGGGAGAGAGTAAAATTTGTTGATTTGGTACAGGTAGTCCTTTATCTTCCAATACAAGATTGGTTAAATGTTTCCTTTTGCATATTGTAGTACTAGTGGCTGGAATCAAGGGGGTTACGGTATTAATTATGAACCAATGTTTTTTTCCATACTCAAATTTAGCAAGTAGTTTTTTGACTAAAACCTCGTATTTAACATCCAAGAGATCCGCTGCTTCTAAATAGTAGGCTAGGTGAACATTTCCTGCTTCTTTTAAATAATCTTCGTATGTTTTTATATTGTTCATTCTTATTTAAACGTTTTACTTGTATCTATTAAGTAACCCTTTAGATTGGTTCTGCCAACTACTACAGGATACGTTATGTCGTCAGTTATGATCATCTCAAAGTTCTTCTTCTCTCCTGATATCTTAACTCTAACTGAAACTACAGGACGGATTATTACACCATCCTCTTCTACGGTTTTTGCAATTCTTAAAATGTTGTCATCTTCTGTTAGTCTGTCTATGTTCTCATCAATGTATTCTTGAGCCTCCTTTAGGGAGTTAAATTTGTTTGGGATGTTTAAGGTATTAAAGAATTTTATGGAAGAAAGGAATCCTATTCTGTTAGCAACATTCTTGGAAATACGGGAGGTAATGACTCCTGTATCCATGAAGGCTGTGCAGACTTCTCTTTTAGGTTTCTTTTTCTCCTCCTGTTCATTGTAGTAAAGTAATATTTTTTCATTTATGTTTACCACTTTTCTACCACTTATAGCCTCTATACTTTCTTCTACCTCTCCTCCAAAGAGGCTTTTGGCAACCCTTATACCGTGTTTAATGCTTTTTATTTCCAAACCTCTAACTTTTTCTAATCTCCATCTTAAACCTGTTTGATTTGCAACCTGTATACCAAGGCCTGGTCTTGCGTTTAATTCAAAAACTACAGGGCCCTTATCTTTATCTAATGCAATGTCTACTCCGATATATCCTAACTTGCTTGCTCTTTGACAGACTAAAGCAATTCTAAGTATCTCGTCCCAGTAAGGGATTTGTATACCACTGAGTTTTTTATTAACTTTTAGGTCGGTTGTGGTCTCAATGTTTTCGTATGTATCACTTACTAAAGATTTAGACCTCATTTGCATAGAGTAGGTAGTAATTCCAGTGCTTATGTCTATACCAGTACAAATAGCCCCAGAATGTAAGTTGGCAGTACCGTTTGATCTTTTTGTAGGAAGTCTTGTCATTGCCATAATGGGTACATTGTTAAAACAAATCACCCTAATATCAGGTACGCCTCTGTAGGAGTACTGTTTGAGAAGAGGGTCTGTTTTTACCCTTTCTTCAATAATGGCGGAATCTGTCTTTGAGCCCATACTAAATCTTCCTTCTAGAATATTTTCTATGTGCAAAATAATGTCTCTTTTATTCATAACTTCTCCACTAGGTCTTATCCAGTTGGTTTCATTTTTTCTTTTACCGAAAAAAACTATGATTCCATTGCCACCAGTACCTTTGTTGGGCTTTATGACAAAGCTTTTTGGCAAGGTTTCCCAATCTAGGAATTGAAGTTGTTTTTTGTTTCTAATTACTTTGTAAACTTCTGGTGTTTTAATACCTTCTTTTGCTAGGACTTTTTTTGTAAGGATTTTGTTGTCTGCAATATTTTTCGCAGAAGGGGAGTTGTATGGACGGATATATTCTTGGTTCCTTCTATTAAGACCTAATATTTTATTGTAGTCACTATTTAGAAACATTTTCTTTGTCTGATAGTATGGATTTAAATCTGAGGAGGTCTTTTATTCTTAGGCCTTTAAATTGTCCAATTAAAAGGTTTACTAGTACAAGTGCAGGTACTATCCAGAGGTTATTAAGCATAAAGTCAGAGATATGTTGTCTTGTGATAAAATACCACCCTATAGTTGCAACGAATATGGTACCAAAGAGAATAAGGGTTGTTGTCTTAAGAGATTTTCTAACGTACTGCTTTATGAAGAAGTCAGAGAGTGCCGCTATAGATATTACAGCAAGTGCTGGGATTTGAGACATGTTCTCTAGACCCATTCCGTATTTGTGTATGACTAGGAATGATAGTACTAAGGTTATGGATAGTAAGCAGTAGTTAATTGCAATTCTTGTAATGTAGTGCATTCTAATCTTTTTAATTATGGAGTAGGAGAGGAGTGTTGTTAAAATTACTATAGCTGTAACTACTAAACCATATCTTAGACCACTGTACGAGTATGATATGGCAAGTATTATAGGTGCATATATTCCGTATGTTTTGGATCCAAATATGTATCTTGCAATACTTACTATTGTTGCAAGTAGGGTTATAGCTACTAATAACTCTAATACTTGTTTAGAGATTCCGTTTTCTAAAAGCAGCAGTGTAAAAGAAGAGTATCCCATTTATCCTTTTGTGACAATTTAAATTGTAATGGCAGATTAATGTGTAATTATACTACTTTAGGGGTGGGGTTGTCGATGTGGGGGGTAGGTGATGTTTTATCGTTTAAAGGATATGAATAATACTATTTAATTGTTTTCTAAAAGAAAAAACCTAGATTGGATGAAACGAACGGAAATGCATACGCACATTCCATAACATCTTTTCTAGGTTTTCTTGCTTGCATAGCAATATATCAAATCCAAAGAGTCCATATTAGAATAGAGGTCATCAGTGCAAAGGTTATCGGAATCATCAAAAGGATTTCATCAATGTATACCCAAGTAAAAGCTTTTAACATAGAAATCTCATTTGGTCTAGATAAACACTTTTTCTTCTTCTCTTTGTTAAAAAAGAAGGACAATACAACATAAATAAATGCTGCTATTCCTGGGATAAAGAATATCCAGGCTAAAACATTAAAACACGTCCTTAAAAGCATTTGAATCTCCTTTCTGTATATATTGCTAAGGTGCAAGATAAAGAGATTATAACAAAAAATAACGGGAATAACTATAGGTTAGCGGCATGAAAAGAGCCATCTTAATAGATGGCTCCTTAATTTACTATGTATAATCCTCTAATATTGGGGATTATTTAAGTTCTACAGTAGCACCTGCCTCTTCGAACTGCTTCTTGATGTCTTCTGCCTCATCCTTGGAAACACCTTCCTTGATTGTTTGAGGTGCAGAGT
>CAYGOB010000005.1:0-27888 GCA_964351475.1 uncultured Candidatus Saccharibacteria bacterium | reverse complement strand
CAACAAATGGTAGTAAAATAAAGGCTTAATTAACATTTCCAATAGTTATTAATACTCCCCCCTGTTTCTTAGGGAATCTCTTTAAACCTTCAGGGAACCACTCAGGGAAGAATTCGACCCTAGTTTCTTTGTCAGAGAACTCCAAAGACTTAAGATATTCATTCCCTTCTTTCCAGTTCATATTTCTTAATTCACTTAATATGTCACCTGTATTAACCTTTGGCTTTACTGTACTTTTTGCTGATAGTTTAATAGATATTCCCTGTGCATTAATTTCTACCACAGAGATTTCCTTTTCTATATCTTCATCTAATTCTAGATCCCAATCTTTGTCTGTTTCAAAAAGATTCTCTTCCTTTGCTTTCTCTGTTAGCAACTCCTCTACCCCATCGTCAAAACCATCCTTGAGGAAGTAGGAAGCGGTACTTTTTGTAGTAATGGAAACATTTACATTTGTAGCTTCTGCTCCTATTGCTACATCACTTTTGATACTATCTGGAAGAACTTGGCTTGTTATGGAATCAGATATTATTTCCCATTTCCCTGCAATATCTCTTAATTCTCCTTCTCCTTCTTCTATTGCAATCTTACTTAGATCTGCTACGGCAGCATCAACATCTGCTTTTGAAAGTACAGAGTATTCCTCTTTGGATCCTCCTGTAAGGGCTCCTTCGCTAGTTGCCCAAATTTCACTAGAGGAATATTCTTGAATGGTGAAAAATTGTCCCGAAGAGAGGTTATATTCTTCACCAACCTCTACTGCGGTAACAGGAGCTTCTCCTCGACCATTACATTCTACAGAAACAGAGGAGTCCAAGAGGTAGGTTTTTCCTCCGGTAGTTAGGGCTTGACCTGAGGGAATCGTAATTGCTTCTACGTCTGTACAACCATCTTCTCTTTTATACCAAACATTTACCTTCCCTTTCGCTTTTTCTCCCCTAAACGCTGTTCCTGTTGCTTTTATATTTGAAGACCTAGCTTTTTCCACAGACTCTGTTTTAACAGGAATTTTGTATTCCTCAAAATCTATCTCTTTAATATTTTCATCTCCTTGGAAAATTTGTTCAACTTCAACTTCTTTTGCTTCTACATATATTCTTACCCTAACAAGGAGTGCAGTGCTTAGGTATATGAAGGCTACTAATATTGCTATTAGTAGGATGGAGAGTCCCATTAAAGGAGCAAGTTTTTTAAATTTAGGAGGAATTGGAATCTTTCTAAGGAAATCTCCTATACCTGCTAAAAGACCTTTAAGCTTTGTAGAAAAATCTCCTCCTCTGTTCTTTCTCTCCTGAGGAGTCATTTTAACAGGATCTTTTGTCCTTTCACTAAAATCTATTTTAGAAAGATCACCTTCTTTTTGGTGAAGGTCTTTTTGCTTAGGGGATACTTCTTCTCCAGGGTCCTCTTTTAGGAGTGTTATCTCAGGTTCTGAAGAATCTGAAGAAGGAAGATCTTCGTCTAGAGTAATTAAAACATCATCATCTCCTAGTTCTTTACTCTGGGTATTCTCTTTACTTTTTGCAATTGCAGCGTCTATTCTTTTTTGAAAGTCGGTAGGCTCATCCTTTTGTCCTTCAGGTTCTTGTTTTTTCTTAGGAATTTCTTTTTTAGGAGGGGTTAATCTTTTGGCCCTATTGATCTCTTCTATCTCCCAGACCTCTTCGTCAGGGAATTGTGGCGAGTCTATGGAGGAGAGTTCTGCTAGGTTAGCATTTCTTAAACCAGTTGGGTTTTTTATTATTTGGGCTACTAATAGTTTTTCACACTCATCTGCAGTTTCTAGGAGAACTTTTAGGTTAATTGGGCTAATTAGAAGATCTGTTTCCTCTGCGAATGTAAGAACGACTCTCTCATTGCGAGAATTCAGAATTTCAGTAACAACATCTGTTAATTCATCTTCGCTACTTATTACAATTTTTGTTATTTTTTTATCATCATCCATTATTTATTTTTTACCTCAGTATCATAAATAAATTTAGCTAATGAGGCTGGTGTAATATCAAAGATGTGTCTTAAATTACCACTGTTATCTTTAATGTTGTCAAGATTTTCAGGAGTAAAGAAATCTATTTTAGGAACTACAGGAAATGGTAAATATCTTTTCCATGGGAATTCTAACATAACCTCTTTTACTTCAGGGAGTAAAGCACCTCCTCCACACAAGTATATCTGGGTGGGAAATGAGGTAATGTCGTCACAGTAACTAAAGGCAGATCTAAGGGTCTTCATCCAGAGTTTAGCAACAGGATATACTATCTTTTGAATATCTCGAGCTAATTCTTTGTTTAATTCTTTTTTTGAATATTTAATCTTTCTTTGTTCAGCAAATCTGTAATCTAGGTCTAATATTTTAGATATTTCTTTTGTAAATGTTCTTCCTCCAAAAGCAAACATTTTTGTCTCTACAACATTTCCTTTCTCCACAATAGCAATGTCTGTTGTTCCTCCCCCTACGTCTATAAATATTGCTGAGAAGTCTCTGTTGGTAGAGCCAGCATATGCTCTAGCAACTGCAAATGGTTGAGAGACTATTCCTAAGGATTGCATATTAAGTTCAGTTGAAACTTTCTTTAGAGCTTCGGTATATGTTTTTGGTGCAAAAGAAGCGTAGAAGTGAAGCTTTACATCTCTCCCCTTGTATCCCATAAGAGTATCTACAGGCATACCCCCTATTTCTAGTCCTGTTTGAGTGATGTGCAATATCTCAATATCTTCGTTCGTTAATCCTATCCTTTGACTTAGGTCTTCTTTTCCGCTTACTTCTATCTTGTTTTGTATTTGTGCAAGGATCTTCTTTTCTTCTTTCTCTGTTACTTCTTTTTCGTAGTTTTCTTCTCTTTGGTAATTAACGACTATTGAAACTCCTTGGATATATTCTCCAGCAACACCCATTATTACCTTCTTGGGGTATTCATCCTGTGGGATCTTGTCATTTAGTTCGGAGATGGCGAGTCTGCAGTTTTCTAAAACAGTGTCTAAGTTCTTAATTATACCGCTTCTCATTGCATGTTGTTGCTGTTCTATTCGGGAGACTTTTTTTACTTCTATCCCTAATTTGCTTGTTGTAAAAAGAATACTTTTAAGTTGTTCTGTACCAATATCTAGGGCCACGATATTTTCTCCTTCCAAGACATTTTGCTTAGAAGATGTTTTTAAAAAAGGCAGGTTTAGCATATGGAAAGTATAGCATATTTGTATCAATTGTTGAGGACCTAGATGATTGCTACAAGGATAATAGGTTCTCTTTCTGTTTTCTTGTATATTACCCTACTTAACTCTCTCTCTATCTTCTTAACTAGAACGTTTTCTTCAAACTTGTTGTTTTTCTCAGAGAACTTGGTCCAATCTTTATGTATGTCAAAGACGAGATTCTCAATTTCTTTAAGAAGCTCATGAGAGCTTTTGAGATAAACAAATCCTCTAGAAAGGAATCTTGGTTTCCCTACGATTTTTTTATTTTTAGAACTTAGGTTTAATACTACAGCAAACATACCAAATTCAGAAAGTTGTTTCCTGTCTTTAAGTACGATGTCTCCAATGTCTCCGACACCTAATCCGTCTATAAGGATTGGTTTGGAAGGGATTTTAGAACCCCTGTTCCAGAAGTGTCCATTGTACAACCATATCTGTCCATCTTCTGTCGTGAGGACATTATCATCCTTATATCCCCACTTCATTAAGATTTTCTTAAAGAAGTACCTGAAAGTTAAAGATCCATGTACGGGCATTATGTATTTGGGCTTTATCATCTCAAGTATCATCTGTATGTCTTCCTGGTTCCCATGACCTGTTGAGTGAATTTTCATGTTTACATTGTCCTTGATGAGCTCTATGTCAAAGGTTAGAAGTCTGTCTGTCATTTTTTCTATCTTTGTAATATTCTCAGGGATTTCAGAAGAAGACATTATTACTAAGTCACTCTTCTTGAGTTTGATATATTTATGTTCATTAAGTGAAATTCTATTCAATGCAGCATACCTTTCAGCCTGGCTTCCAGTACAGAGAATGAGGATTTCTTTTTCAGGATATTTTTTAATGTCTCTCTCTTTAATTAAAAATCTGTCATCTATCTGTATGTACCTTTTATCTCTAGCTATAGCTATTGCTTGTTCTAAACTTCTTCCGGAGAGTACTACCTTACGGTTTGTCTTCTTAGCAATCTCAATTAAAGAGTAAAGCCTAGTTATTAGAGAAGAGAATGCGGCCACTATAACCCTACCATCGTGTCCCGCTATAATTTGTTCTAAATTCTCTGCAATTTTTGTTTCAGAAGGTGATTTCCCAGGTACAGAAGCATTAGTACTGTCCATTAGGGCAAGATCTACTTTGCCCTGTAAGCTTCTTAATTTTGCATAATCACTTTCTGGTTCGTTTGCAGGGCTTTTGTCTATCTTAAAGTCTCCTGAGAAGAAAAGGTTTCCTTTTGGAGTTTCTAAAAAGATAGAGAATGCATCTGGGATACTGTGATTTATTCCAATGAAACTTGCTTTAAAGTGTGTTCCTACAGACATTCTTGTTTTTCTGTCTACACCAACAATCTTGACCTTTTTTTCCATCTTGTACTCCTTCATTTTTGCTTCTATTAAGGCTTTTGCAAATCCACCCGCATATATCGGAGGGTAGTCTAGGTCAGGGAGTATCCATTTTAATGCTCCTATGTGGTCTAAATGACCGTGTGTTATTAAAATTGCTTTTATTTTATGTTTGTTCTTTTTAAGATAGCTTACGTTTGGGATTATGTAGTCTATTCCATACATTTCATGCCCTGGAAAAGAGTATCCGGCGTCTATCATTACTATTTCGTCACCATATTGTACAAAATTAGAATTTCTTCCAATTTCGGTAGTTCCCGAGAGTGTACATAGGTTAAGTAGTTCTTGCTTGTTATTCATTTTAAATTGTTTGTTTATATTATCTAAATTATTTAATTACACTTTCCAACCTATTCTTACAAACCATTATACAGGTTCGAAAGAGAGTGTGTTTGGAAAGCTACTCTAAGAGGGTTAATATTTGAAGTGGGGTATTATACCACACATTAGGATTGGGGTCTGTCCCAGGTCTGTCCCTCTTTGTCTATTTGCAAGAGGGATTGCGCTTTTAAAGGGTTGGGGACGGAGGTGGGTCTGTCCCCAAAAACTTTCTTCATCTTCCCCACGCTTCCTGTTATAATACACATATTTGTATTACCTTTTTTCTATGCAAAACAACCAAATTCCTAAAACATTTAACAAAAAAGAAGAAGAAATTTCCCAAATATGGTATGACTCTGGACTAACAAACCCAGACAAGATGGAGAAACACCTCAAGGAAAACAAACACGAGATTAAACAACCCTTCACCATAACACTCCCACCCCCAAACGCAAATGGCAATTTACACTTAGGACACGTATGTGGCTACTCCTTCCATGATGTGATGGGCAGATACATGAGAATGACAGGGCATCCTGTATTACTTCTCCCAGGTAAAGACCATGCAGGAATACAAACAGAAAGTGTTTTTGAAAAACACCTTAAAGAACAAGGTAAAAGCAAACAAGATTTAGGAAGAGAAAAATTCTACGAAGAAACATACAAATTCTGTATGGAAAATGTAGAAAACGCTAGGGAACAAGAAAAAAGAATAGGATTATCTGCAGATTACAGTAGAGAATTATTTACATTAGATCCTAAATTAACAAAGATTGTTTACGAAACCTTCTTTAAAATGTTTGAAGAAGGATTAGTTTACAGAGATAAGCGAATTATTAACCAATGTCCACATTGTAATACTGCATTGGCAGACATAGACACAGAGCATGAACTTAAAAGAGGAATATTTGCATATATTAGATATCCTGTAATTGGAGAGAACGATAAATACATTACAGTAGCTACCACAAGACCTGAAACTATGTTAGGAGATACTGCAGTAGCAATACACCCTAAAGACAAAAGATATGCCCAGTATATTGGTAAGAAAGTAATGTTACCAATTGCAGAAAGAGAAATACCAGTCATAGCTGATGAAGAGGTAGATATGGAATTAGGAACAGGTGCTGTTAAAGTAACACCTGCACACTCCCCTGTTGATTTTGAATTAGGTCAAAAACACAATCTAGATATTGTAAATGTAATTAATGAAAAAGGACTAATGGAAGGAGATATACCAGAAAGATTTAAAGGTATGCAAACGATTGAATGTTCTAAAGTCTTAGTAAAAGAATTAGAGGAGCTAGGACTATTAGAAAAAATTGAAAATACTAAACACGAAGTAACAGTATGTGAAAGATGTAGAACAAATATTGAGCCAATAATATCTAATCAGTGGTATTTAGATGTTTTCTCTCTTGCTCAAGAGGCTTTAAAAGAGATTGAAAAAGGGAACCTTAAGGTATCTCCCGAGGGCCAACAAAAGGCTCTAGCTCATTTCTTTGAAAATATTCAACCCTGGTGTATATCTCGCCAACTTTGGTGGGGACAAAGAATCCCCGTTTGGTACAGTGGAGGAAAGAAATTACATGACTGGCTACATGAGAATAAAGGCAAGACAGTTAAAGATTACGAAAAAGAAACAGGTTTGCAAGTTGAAGGGACAGGGGAAGTCCGTGCAGTAGAAGAAAAACCAGAGTCTAAAGACAATGAGGTTTGGGAAAAGGAAGAAGATGTTTTTGACACATGGTTTAGTTCAGGACAGTGGCCATTTTCTACCTTAGGAGGACCAGAGGCAGAAGATTTTAAAAAGTACTACCCTACTCAAATGATGATACATGCTAGAGATATCATTTTCTGGTGGTCTGCAAGGATGGTTATGATGGGTTTGTACAAAACAGAAAGACTACCATTTTCAGACATATTTCTAACAGGCATGATTTTAGCCCCAGATGGTTCCAAAATGTCTAAATCTAAGGGAAATAGTGTAGAACCAAGAGAAATATTTGAAAAGTATGGTGCAGATTCTTTAAGACTTTGGTATTACTCAGATGCTTTGCCAGGTGCAAATGCTCCTGTTAGAGAAGAAAAGATAAGGGGAAACAGAAATTTTGTAAATAAGGTATGGAATGCTAGTAGATTTGTAATTATGAATATGGATGAGAGGGAGGTTGAGGATATAGGAAAAACAAAGGTTTTTGACATTGACCAAACAGAGAGAATTAAAAAAACTAAGGAGCATGTACAAAAGGTTGGGCAATATATTGAAAAGTACCAGTTTAATCTAGGTGCTGAAAGAATTAGGGAATTCTTCTGGCATGAATTTTGTGATATATGGATAGAGGAAGTTAAAAAAGAGATACAGGAAGAAGAAATAGGTTCAGAAAAAAGAATTAAATATCTTGCAGAGTTGTTGTACATATTAAAAGAGAATTTGAAGATAATGCACCCTTTTATGCCTTTTGTTACAGAGGCTGTATGGCAAGAATTAGTAAAATTAGGGTTAGCCGAAGGAGTATTAATGGCTCAACAGATTTAGGTAAATATATTTTAAGATTTTCATAGAGGAAAAGATGGGAAGGTCAGCGATATTGAAATCGTGTTGTTAATGACCCTCCCATCATAAGCGCAAAAGTTAACTAATGGCCGTTGCGCTTCGAGGCTTGATCACCCCCTTTCTTTCTTCCTACCCCTGCTGTTTTCTTCTGTTTTCTCTTCTCTTTCTTTTTGTTTTCTAACCTAGTAGAAGAGTTTCCTGCCTCATCATTGAGGTTACAGCAAGTATTGTGGGTCATGATCCACCTCCTATATTTTTATAACACAAAAGAAGAAGTAAAGAAACTCTTAGAGATTATTTATAGGGTTTTGAGATTTTAATTAAACCTAAATCATTATATAATCATCACTATGAACAAAAACAAAAAATTATACATTACAACAACCCTCCCCTATGTTAATGCAGAACCTCACATTGGTCATGCTTTAGAATTTGTACAAGCAGATGCAATAGCAAGATATTTTAGAAACAAATTAGGAAAAGAAAATGTTTTTTTAAATGTAGGAACAGATGAACATGGACAAAAGATTTTTGAACAAGCAAAAGAAGAAGGCAGTACAGTACAGGAATTTGCAGATAAATATTCCCAAAGATTTAAAGATTTTTGCAAACTTTTTTTTGTAGAATATGACTATTTTTACAGAACTTCTGACCCAAAGCACCATAAAGCAGCACAAGAGTTCTGGAAAAGATGTGATAAAAACGGAGATATTTACAAAAAGAAATACAGTGGACTTTACTGTGTAGGATGCGAAAGTTTCCTTACAGAAAAGGACCTTGTAGAGGGTAAGTGTCCATACCATGAAAAAGAACCAGAGTTAAAAGAAGAGGAAAATTATTTTTTTAAACTATCTAAATATAAGGACATCCTTCTTAACTGGTTGGATGAAAATCCAGATGTTTTAAAACCAAAGAAAAAACTAGGAGAATTAAAGAAAACAATTAGTGAGACAGAGGATATTAGTATATCAAGATTAAAGGAAAATCTTCCTTGGGGTATAGAGGTTCCGGGAGATCCAGAACAAGTTTTTTATGTTTGGTTTGATGCACTAACTAACTATGTTAATGTTTTGGGTTTTGGTACAGATGAAAAGAGATTAAATGAATGGTGGCCTGGGATACAGCTCTTTGGTCCAGATAACCTAAGATTCCAGGGCAGTATATGGCAGGGGATGTTAGCTTCTGTTGGGTTACAACAAAGCCAAAGGCTCCTGGAGCACGGAATGATCCTAGGGCCAGATGGGAGAAAAATGGCAAAGACATTAGGTAATGTAATATCTCCATTTAACCAAGAAAAGAAATTTGGTGCAGAAATAGTAAGATTTTATCTCTTAACGGGCATAGCTACTTATGCAGACTCTGCCTACAAAGAGGATGACCTTATTAATATGTACAATTCAAGACTAGCAAATAATTTTGGGAATCTATTAAACAGGGTTATACATTTGTCAAACAGCAAAGAGATTGAAATTAACAACGAAGAGAAAGTACAAAAGGCTTTCAAAGGGAAAGTAGAGAAATTTAAACGAGAGATAGAAGAACTCTATGATGACTATGAAATAGCTCTTGTAGGAGAAAAGATAGACGAACTTGCAGATTGGGGCAATAAATATATTACAAAAGAAGAGCCTTGGGAAAAAAGCAGAAGTAAGGAGGAAGTTGAAAACATTCTTAATAATTTAAGCTACTTGCTTAAGGCAGTTGCACAATCGTACGAACCAATAATTCCGGTAAGTGGGAAGAAGGCAGCAAAAGCTCTCGATGAGAGAGAAAAAGTTATTCTTTTTGACAAGGTTTCGTAAGTTTAAATATATGCTATACTAAAACCAATAAAAAGTTTAATACTGCCCTATGTTTGGTAAAAAAGAACAACCAAAATCTATCAATTTCCTAGAGATACAATATACCTCTTCGGATATATGGAACAATGCCTATGTTTGGCTTGTTACTGTAGGGAAATATCTCTTAATTGCTGTCCAAGTGATAGTTTTAGGGGTCTTTTTCTCAAGATTTGTTTTGGACAGGAAGAATAATGACCTTACGGAAGATATTAATAACAAGATTGTTTTGCTTACAAACGAAAGTTGGAAAAGAAATGCCACTCTTTTTGAAAACTACCAAGTTCTTCTTTCTGATGTAAAAAAGATTAGGGAGGGGCAAGGAATTAACTCTAGGGAGATAAGTGAAGTATTAAGTGGGGTTCCAAGTACCCTGTCTTTACAAACTCTTTCTTATGATGAAGGGAATGTTTCCTTACATATTCTTTCCTCTAATTTGGACACAGTTAAAAACTATGAGTCAGCATTAAAGAATAATCTTGATTACCATGGAGTGAGATTTACCATAACAAAAGAAGATGCAGAAATTAGTGTGAGAGTTACATTTAGTTTAAATCCTGTGGATTAGAATTTAAAAACAAGTATGAAAGAGAAAAATGTAAATACAGCAGAGTACATAAAGATAATAAAGGAATCTCCTGAGAAAAAGAGATCCTATATTTTCTTTGGGTTTTCAATATTTGTTACCATAATACTGATTGTCTTTGCAATTAGGCCTACAATAACAACAATATCTACGATAAACAGAGAGATTAAAACAAAAGCTAGAACAAATGATCTCTTAGAGAAAAAAATAAACACCTTGAGTGAATTAGATAAGGAGTATGTAGCTAACAGGAAAGATTTTGATGATTTAGAATTAATATTTCCCGCGAATGACAACTTTAGTTTACTTTTAGCTAATATGGAAGCAATTGTTTCTAGGAATGGATTCTCTCTTTCCTCTCTTAGTTTTGATGCACATAGGGGTAAGAGCTATGGGGCTGGGACTACTGTCTTAGTTCCATATACCTTGGCGTTTAACATTAGGGGAAGGCAGGCAAATATAATTGGTTTACTGAGAGATTTAGAAGAACTCCCTATGTATCCTGTAGTGGAAGCTCTTTCCTATTCTACACAAGATTCAGAAGATGGGTTGAGTTCATTTAGGATTAATTTGCGTATATATCATATAGAAAACGATAATTTTTATAATTAGATAAATGGAAATAATTAAGAGGTCTTTGTTTGTTTTAATAATGCTTTTGGTAGTAGTTTTAATATGGGTTGGGTTGTCTGTGTATTTTAAAAGCTCAGAAATAACTATCAACCCAAATGTGGAAGAACATACCAGTCAGTTAGGAGAGTCGTTTGACTTAGAGGAATTAGAGAAGGTCTCTGAAAGAACAACGAATCACTTTCCTGTGACCCCCAGTGTTTTTCTTTCTTTAATAGAAAGGAACTAATCTATATAATCATCTAGTTTTTGTTGAGTAGATTTTTCTTTGAGTTTCTTTAATGCTTTTGCCTCTATCTGTCGTATTCTTTCTCTTGTTACACCAAACTCCTTGCCTACCTCTTCTAAGGTTCTAGATACCCCATCGTCTAGTCCAAACCTTAAGGACAAAACTCTTCTTTCTCTGTCCTGGAGACTGTCAAGTATTTCATGCAGTTGGTTTTTTAGATATTCCCCAGTAGCGTAATCCTCCGGAGATTGTGACCAATCATCAGGGATTATATCCTGTAGCTTACTGTCTTTCTCTTCTCCTATTGGAGTTGCAAGTGAAGTTGGGTTTTGTTTAATCTTTCTTATTTGTGCAATCTTTTCTACTTCAATATCCATTTCTTTTGCTATTTCTTCATCCGTTGCGGGTCTTCCAAGTTTGGTAGCTAAAATATTTCCTGTTTTATTAAATTTATTAATTGTTTCAATCATATGTACTGGTATACGAATTGTTCTAGCTTGGTCAGCAATGGCTCTAGTTATGGCCTGCCTAATCCACCATGTCGCATAGGTAGAGAACTTAAAACCCTTGGTGTAGTCAAATTTCTCAACAGCTCTCATTAAACCAATATTTCCCTCCTGTATTAAGTCAAGAAGTTCTAAATTACTCTTGCTGTACTTCTTTGCAATGCTTACAACCAACCTTAGGTTAGCAGTAGTTAGTAACTGAGTAGCTTCTTCATCCCCTTTTTCTATCCTTTTTGCCAATATGACTTCTTCCTCTCCTGTTAGTAGAGGTATTCTTCCAATTTCATAAAGGTATGACCTTATGGCGTCTGTGGAGATATTTGTTTGGATGGTTTTTAGTATCTTAATCTTTTTCTCTAGGGTAAGCTCTTCTTTTTCTGTAGGAGTAAGTTCATCTTCTGGTTCTAACACCTCTATCTCATTCTCTTGTAGTTTCTCAAAGATTTCATCTAAAAGTTCTATCTCTTCTTCTATGGTTGGAAATATATCAAGTAGATCTTCTTGTGTAAGAAAGCCTTGTTCTTTACCTTTTTTAACTAAATATTTAATGGATTTACTTTTATCTGACATTTGTAGTGTGTGGTATAATTTTATATATGGACAGTAAAGATAATAACATACAGGAAAAGAAACAATTCTTTTTAGACTTCGTTGCGAAGTTTTGTGATAAATGTGGCACTGCGTATAATACAGACGATGTTAATATAATCCAGAACTCTGGAGTATCGGTTATTATACACTTTTCATGCCATAGTTGTAAATCAAGGAATATAGCAACATATGTTCCGCCTCTTGGAATGAGTAACAGGGTTCCCATAAATGCGGACTTAAATGTTGGAGAAATTAAGAAATTTTCAAGTAAAAAGGAAGTTACGTTAGAAGAGATTTTGGAGGTATATACACACTTGAAGAAAAACTCTAAAGTTACTGTTTAGGGACTATTAATTAGGAATTCTCCAAATTATTGGGAACTGTAAATCTTGGTTTAATTCAAATCTTCCAGATAGTTGACTACTAATACTATTTAGACCTTTAGAGCTTTCAAGATTCCATGTGGAAGGGTAGGAAATATCTAGTTTGTAAGCATGTCTCCTTTCTCCTGGCTGTTTAAAGAGATTTACATTAAAGAAAGCATTTTGTTCTTCTAAGACGATTGGGAAGTGAATTCCTTCTTGTCCTCTCTCGATTCTGTATGATATCTCTAATGTCTCAGTTGACCTAATTGGTACATTAAACCACCCCCCTATAACCTTAAATCCGCTTTCTTTAAACACACTGTACTTATTCTCTTTGAGTCCATCAATTTTTAAAATTACTGCCTCTGCGGGTATGTATATCCTTTGGTAATTAACATATCCTCCCTCAGGGTATGTCTCTGAAGAAGAAGAATTCTCTACTGTTAAAGAGTATGTAAAATCTATGGTGTCTAAATCTCTAATGTTGATGTTTAGATTATGGTTTTTATCAAGGTACAGGTTAGCTTTGTTTCCTCCCCAGTTCCAATCAATTGTTATGGGGGCACTGTTGTATTCGGTACTCATGGAATTAGCCCAGTTTCTACTACTAAAAAAATTGAAGGCATCCCTGTTTTTAAAAGTTGCTTGTAGGTGTTTTTCATCTAAAGTACTTTCGAAAATATCTCCAATCTCTATTAATTCCCCAATATCCATTGAAAGGATCTTTTTAACAATTTCATTTGCCAAATTCGCTAAGAAAGTTGCTTTTCTGGTAGAACCAGGGGTAAACTCTTCGTGCATTTCAAATATTTTACTATGCAGATTGTCACTTGTTATTAATTCTGTTTCTCCAGGAACCTCTATTCCTCCCCATCTCTCAAGAAGTCTTTGCATAAAGGTCACATCTATTGTTATTAGTCCATCTAGACTATTTCCTTTCCCAAGATCTCTAATGAAGGGTTCTGCTTCGTTTAAGGTGTCAAGTAAATCAGGGTACCAGTTAACCAATGCGAAAGGCCACTGCGTAATTTCTAAAGCATTTGCCATGGACCTAGGAGGAATATGTCTTTTATTTTGTACCCTTAAAGTCCCATCAGCATTATATATATCGTCAACAAAGAGTTCCCTAATTTGTCCTCCTTCTATTCCAATAACTCCGTAACTGGTAAGCCATCCCCCAGTACTTCTAATCTCGGTTTCATTTTGCAATAGAATTAAGTACCTTTTTCTTCCAGAGACTCCAAGTAAGTCAGGGAGGAAAGAATTTATCTCTGTAAAACTCTCAGTACCTTCTTGTAGTTGAGAGATTATGTCTTTAATTTCGAGAATTTTATCCTGCAAAGAATTAGGGAATACTGTTGTATTAAGGTTGTTAATAATCTGAGAGGCAAGGGAAATTTTGTAGGAAGCTTCTTCGAGTTTGTAACTGTTTCTTTCAATTTCTTCTAGATAACTACGATACTCTCGTGTAGTAGAAGGAGTTGAAGTTTGGAAGTCCAGAGCAGGTTCAAAATCTCTGATATATTCAGTTAGAGGGTAGACAGCCTCTATTAGTTCTGCTGCTCCCTGTACGGTGTACTGAGCTCCTAGAATGAGTTGTGTGCTATTGTCATACAGCTCATTTTTACCCGTTACTCTAAAAATCCAGTACATACTGTCAACGCTCTGAGCTACTCTTGTTATATTCCTATCCAATCTCTCTATGTTTCTCCTACTTTGTACTTGATCCATATCTAAAACAGAAGTCGTAAGGTCCTTAGTGGAAGAATTAATTAAAAAGACTCCAATTAATGTCCCAAGGATAGGATATATTACGAAGTAAGTTAGTGCTAATATTCCGAGAGAAGATAACAGTACAGTAATGAACTTTTTTGAATCAAACGTCTTTTTCTCTTTCTTCTCAACGGCTTTCTTAACAGGACTAAACAGTCCAGAGAAAAATTCTCCTAATTTTGTTTTCCCAATCGTAGTATTATCTTTCTGTTTTTCTTTTTTTTGTCCCTTCTCCTCTACATCCCACGTTTTATTCATAGAGTCGTAATATTCTTGAATTTGCTCAACTAAAGCTTCCTCTAAAGTTACCTGTTGAGCCCACCCATATTTAGTAGCATGAGGAGCAGGAACATACAAGTCTTGTACTATGAATTGACTCTCAGGGTTTTCTACAAACCTAATGGTTTGAGCTTCGGTATTAAGTTCGAGCAATTTGTATGCCAAAGAGAGTGTAGTGTAGTCATTCTTGTTTGCCAGAGATATAACTTCGCCTTTAGTATTTTCAGAAAAAGAGAGTTTTAATATCCCATAAGTAGCATCTGCCTCATGAATTATTGAGTGCATATCTAAACCTTCACCTTTTATTGTAATCTGGCTCTTTTTAACAGTATCGCTTAGTAAGTTATGCAGTATTTCATTATCTACTTTTTCAACACCACTACCGATTACTGTCCCCAATCTTAATATTCTCAAATTAAGGTTAGACTTATCCTTAAACTCTGCGGCTAAAGTCTCACAGTACTTCTGTAACTCCATGTTTGAATAAGGGGAAGGTGTAGAAAGCTTCTCATTGTTTACCCTGTTAGCAAGCTCTCTGTTTAGAGGCAAAGAGGTAATTAAAGAAAATTTCCCATGATTTTTCTTAGTATTAACAAGAGTTTCTTCTAAAATCTTAGTCTCATTAAGAAACTCCTTACTGTCAAATTCTGTCTTAGAAAGTTGACTATTTAAGAAGTAAAACAGGTAGTCAAATCTCTTTACATTTTTAAAAAGAGTATCAAATCCCTTAAAGTCAAAAAAATCAAACAACTCGGACTTCTTAAGTTCTGAGAGATACTTCTTAGTCTCACTGTTAAACCTGTCTATGATGACAACATAACAACCTTGCTCCATTAAGGTTTTTGCCGTTAAATAACCAACCCTATTTCCTCCATGCACTATTATGGAAATGGGGGTTTGTAGTTTTATTTTGTTTAATCTTAGATTACTCATCTGTATTTTCCTCCTGGGAAATTTCAATTATTTCCTCCTCCCGTATTGTCTCTTCAGGTTCTTCCTCTAAACTGTCAAAAGCAACGGGAATAGGAAAGTGGAAAGTTTTTAAATTTAAAGCGTAGTTATTCCTAATTAAAACAGGAATAACTACATCCTCATGGCCAGAAGCCGTAACTTTAATCTCGTACTGATTTTCTTTTAGGCTCAGGTTAGTAATGGGAGTAACCTTAAGGAATTCAGTATCCAAGAAGATTCTTGCATCTTCCACATTACTTATTACGGTTAAAAATCCGTCCTGAGAAGACGTTCTTATGGGAGTGTAGTAAAGAATTATTCCATGGAGCAAATTATCTGGCCCTATTTCCAAATCTACTCGGGCAGAAGTGTTTCTTGTTAATTCTATTTGGAAAGTCTGTTTTTCGTAAAAGGAGTTTCCTTCCTCTATTTTTTCTAATTCGATTAAATATGTCCCCTCAGGAAGATTTTCAATTGTGGCTGGAGTCTCTCCGTAGTCTTTTCCATTTACCCATATTCTTGCTTTCCCTCTTTTTGTTAGTATCTCAAGAGTAGTGTTGTTGTAAAACTGGTTAATGAAAGGTAAGCTACCGATTAATCGGTTAATGGGTAAAAAATACAACAAGACCGAGAAGGTAAGCACAAGAACAATTATTATTAAGGCCATTTTATTCTTTTTCACTATTTCTAATTATATGCACTAAGAGGCTTAGCTTCCAGGTCCTATAGTGTCGTCTTTAAAAGAGAAATATTATTAGGTAGGGAATTAATAGAAGTTATACCTTAGTATGAATATTTTGACTCGGGACTTTTTTCCTTTTCTTCCTTCTTTTTCCTTCTTGAAGCATGTATATTTGCATACACAATGAAGGCAATTCCAAAGGCTAAAGATATTGTTAACGTAAAGTATCTAACAGCTCCAGTGGTTAATATTGCAAAAGAACCAAGGAAAAGAGTCGCAGACATTTCAATTAATACAAGCTGTGCCCTAGACAGGTCTAGTTTCATTAACTGATGATGTAAATGATCTGGTCCACTTAACTTCATTAATTCACCAAAACTTTTTGGTTTATATGTTAAATATCTTTTAATAATGACATATACAAAATCTACCAGAGGAAGCATTAAAAGCATTACGGTAGTTGAAATTTTAGTATCTGCCACTATGGCCAATATACAGACTAAGAAGCCGTAAACCGACTTTCCCGCAGACCCTGTCATTATTTTCTGTGGAGGAAAAGCAAAGATTAGAAAAACAAATAAACTGCCAGCCATTAAAATACTTATCGTGGAGGAGAAAACAGAACTACTTCTAATTGCAATAACAAAAATGAGAGAAAAGATTACTAAAGAATTAGCCTCTATAATGCCTGGAGAACCCGCCGTCCACTTAACTGCGTTAATACAAATAATTAGCCAAAGAAACAGGAATATATCTCCAGGAATTGCAAGAGATTGTTGAATTCCAAAGACAGAGAAGTTAAGGGTAAAGAGATTTAAATCTATGTCCAAAAAGGGTATAGAGGATATATTGAGCACGGAAAAAGCTATAATACCAGCAGCAATTATTTGAAAAAGAATCTGTATCTTAGGAGGAAGATTGAAAATATCATCTAGTGTAGATCCTACTATCAATACAGAAAGAGAGAGAACAATTGGGATTGTAAAAGTATCTAGCCTAAAGAAAATCAGAATGGCTAAAAGAGCAGGAACAGTAATAGCTAATCCCCCTAAGGAGGGAGTAATGTTTTCATGTAAGGCTTTTAGAGGATTATCAAACTCTTTGCGTCCTTGCTTTGGAACATAGGTAATATTATTTTTTGAGGCAATATATCCGAGAATAGGAGTTAAAAAAAGAGAAGCAATAAAGCCAATTAAGAAAATGGGCCAATACTCTAAGTATTTTCCATACTCCGTATTTTGTGCCAATGTTGGAAGATGATTTAAAAGTGCATTTAGATACGAAGTCACAGAAGAAAAGTCCATATTAAAAAAGGTTAATTAAATCAATTAAAATAAGGGTTTGTGATATAGTACAAAGTAGTGATGTAAACAGTAAAATCTTAGTTAATGCCTTCTCACTATTATAATATCTTGAAGTGAATAAAAAAGAAAGAAGAAGCCCAACCACAGAAATAGTTGGAAATATAATTATGTAATCCTTAACAGCAAGCTTATTGGGGATAGATATAAAATATCTAAATACAGGGACATATACAGGTAGCTGTGTTAGATTTGTTGATATTAAGTAAATTTGTTGCGCTATTAAAACAGCAGTAACAACCAAAGTAGCCCATACAAGGGGATCCTTTAAAAACTTTCTTACCTCAAATTTTAGTATTGCAAAATCAATAGATCTTTTTATCTTAAAAAATCTATTCTTAAAAGGCTCTCTCATTCCAAGATCTAGCTGTTTTTCCTTCTCGTCTTGCTTTCTCTTTTTCTTCATCTTTGTATTATATCAAAACCTATTTGATATTACTGAAGAGAAAGAGAAATTCATTTAAAGACAAATGTTGAGGTCTTTGAGAGAGGAGTTCATTCGCTTTCTCGTTTTCAAAAGCGAAGCTGTTTTTAAGATTATTTCTCAAAGTCTTGCGAGGTTGTTTAAAACAAACTTTTAAAAATTTCTCAAACGCTTCTTTGTTTATATCAGGATTAAATTCACTTGGAGTAAATCTAACAAGGGAGCTATTAACCCTTGGTCTTGGTTTAAACGACTCTGGAGATATGTCAAGAAGTCTTGTTGCTGTGGCATAAAAATGGGTCCAGACAGAAAGATAGCTACTATTTGGTTCTAAAGTTGTGTATTTTTGAGCTACTTCTTTTTGAATAATAAAGTAAGAGTTGGTATTAAAATACTTAGATTCTATTATTTTTTTAATTATTGGCTTACTAACATTGTAAGGAAGAGAACCAAAGAAAAGAATTCTTTTCTCCTTGTACTCTACTAGCTCATCGAAGTTCCATTCTAAAAAATCCGTGTTTACTACAATTGCAGATGGATAGTTCTTAGTTAATGATTCAGCCAATGAGTTATCTTTTTCAACAAGAATCAGTTTGAAGTTTCTCTGGGAGAGAAATTGCGTAAAGGATCCAGTTCCAGGCCCTATTTCCACTATTAAATCAGGACTCTCTTGCACTACAGTGTCACTGATTTGTTTAGCTAAGTTCTTGTTTATAAAGAAATTTTGACCAAGAGACTTCTTGCTTTCAACTATTTTACCCTGAAATCCCATATACTTTCCCTTTTAAAAAATTTACTAGAGCAATTTTTACATAAAGCTAGGTCTTGCCCTTCAAAAGAAAGATCTCCTTTACAGGAAGGGCATACTAGAATGTCTCTTATATTATTAAATTCTATTTTTTTTGGCTCTTTCTTTTTCAAGGTAGCTTCAAAAATAATGCTGGGAGAGATATTTGTCCATGATAGGGTATTTTGCATAATTTTTTCAAGGAAAAGCATTATATCGTGACCAATTATTTTTTTAACAAATGGGGACCTTAAGAATGAACATCCAAACCTTCTTTTTAGTTTAAAACCAAGGTTATTAAACAACATCCTAATGTGTGCAGGATGATAATTTAGAAAGATTCCACCCTGTTTTTTTCCAGATCCTTCAAGATTAGCTCCAATTGGTTGTTGATAAGGGTCTTTGTTAAAAAAGTCTTTATTAAACTTTAGGAGTTCTCTTACTTTGGCCTTCAGGTGCACTTTATTAGCGAACTCTTGTACATATGTAGCATCATTTTTGAGAATTCTTTTTACTTCTTTGAAATACTTTTTGGGGTTTTCTATATGATGAAGGACCCTTACCATAAGAGCGCCATCAAAGACGGATTCTTTAAAAGGCATTTTGTAAGCATTTGCAGCGATTAGTTCAATATTGGGATATTTACTTCTAACAACATCCTTGTTTTTTATTAGGGTTTTTAAAGAGTAGTCAATTATTATTGGGTTTTTGTACTGTAGAGTATATGTGGAAGCTAGTCTTCCGTATGAGCCTCCAATGTCTAGAAACCAAGTCCCCCTTTTTTCTGAAAATATTTTATTTAAAACATTTTTCTCTGAAAGGTTTTCGTAAACTCTTTGCGTCCAATATGTGGAATAGTCGTAATCTAATTTGTCATATTCAGAAATGTCAGGCATCTTCTTTTCCCCTTAAAAGGTTATTTATTTCAATTAATTCTTTCAGATACTTTTCGGCTTCTTTGTTTTTTCCCCCTTCCTCCGCAAGAGCAATTTTCAAGCTCAGTTCTTTCTGTTTAGCCATTAAATTCTCTGCCTTAATTCTTTTCATTATCGTTTTTAACTCGTTGATAACATCTTCTTTGTTTGTGGGAATGTTCGTGAGGTCAAAAACAATTTCCTCAAAGGTGTGTGCTACCTTGTTGTTGTCATGTAAGTTAGAATAGAGTTTCTCCTTACCTTTTTTGTAATGCATTAGAATTTCAGAGTACAACCCTTGTAACTGGGTAGGGGGAAGGAATTCTTTCTCAAGAAGATATTTTTCCTCTATGGTATCCAATAACAGTAGTCGCTGAATATATTCCCTGTAGAGTTTATTATCGGCCTCTTTCACACGAATTTCAGGAGAGCCGGTTTTCTGAGGAAATTTAGACCTCCCGGAACGAGGGGGTACAAGAGAATCTATCTTTGTAATGTTTGCGGCTTTACGACTGTAGTAATTTTTTACATCCTCATCTTTTACAGAAAAAAGCAAAGAGCCTATAAACTTTCTCACTCTCTCTAGGTCCTCAAGCTTATTAAGATTCTTATTTGCTAAGTAATCTGTAAGAATAAAGAAAAAAGCTTCCTTTTTATTATCAATAAGTTTTTTCATCTTCCTAGGGTCTTTTTGTAGTAAATCATCTATATCCTTGTACGGTTCTGAAGATGTAGCGTATGGGGTAAGTTTAAGTTCCGAAGCTAATTTAAAGGCTCTAATTAAGGCACTTTTACCAGCTTCGTCACTGTCAAAGAAGAATAGAAAATTTTTTGTTATTTTTGAGAGATTTTCCAATTGCTCCTGGGTTAAACCTGTACCTAGTGGTGCTACGATATTTTTAATATTATGTTGATGAGCTGATATGACATCAGTTGATCCTTCACAGATTATTGCAAGGTCAGTTTTCCTTATCTCTTGTCTCGACTCATATTGCCCAAAAAGATTTTCCTTCTTGTGGAATATTGGTGTGTCAGGAGAGTTCATGTACTTGGGTCCCCAGTCATTTCCTGGTAGAACTCTTGCAGTAAAAGCAAGTACCTTACCTCTCTTTGATCGAATAGGAAACATAATCCTCTCATAGAATTTCTCTTTAATGTCTTTGTTTTTTAGAGTAAACAGTCCAGAGTCAACAAGCTCCCTTTGAGAGTAGTTTTTGCTTTTTAAAAGATATTCTTTTAACTGGGGATTTTTAGGGGCATAGCCTACTCCGAATTCTTTCAAGGAGGTGTCATTAAAACCTCTCTCTTTCATATATCTTAAAGCTTTGTCACTCTCTTTAAGTTGGTTGTAGAAGTATTTAGTAGCTTTGTAGTTAATTTCTTCCAATGTTTTATATTTTGAATTGTATGGAGTTTTCTTAAGCTCTACACCAGCTTCTTTTGCAAGCTTTTCTAATGCTTCTGGGAAATCTATACTTTCTATTTCTTGCAGGAAGTTGAAAATGTCTCCAGTTTCTCCACATCCAAAGCATTTATATCTTTGTAAATCAGGACTTACGATGAAAGAAGGAGTTTTTTCACTATGGAAGGGACAAAGTCCAGAATAGTTTTTTCCAGCACGTCTCAATTTAACATACTTCTCAATTACGTTTACGATGTCTAGCCTATTTTTTATTTCCTCTATTTGGTTGTTGGAAGAATCCATATTCAGCTAGATTATATCATTTCTTGCTAATTACGGAGAGTTACTGTTCGCAGGAAATAACACCTTCTTGTATTTGGCATGTAAGTTCTGCTACTCCAGTGGTCTGATTAGTTTGCCAGTCAAGTATTTCACCATTGTACAAAAGCCTAGTATTCCCTAATCTTCCAGTAATTATGTACAGTTTCTCTTCAACAGGAAATTCAAATTTAGAGGGCTCAACTACCTCGGAGAGTTTGTTTTCATTGTCTATATCTAATCTAATCCAGGCAGGAGAATCAAATATCTCTAGGGTAATTATGTTTTCCTTTGTAGCCTCTTCTTCCTGATTCTCTGTCTCTTGAATAGCTTCTTTGTTATATCTAACTCTTATGGTCTCTACTTTTTCCAAAGTATTACTTTTTCTTGCTCTTACAGTTATTATATTTGAGCCTTCTTTTAATGTTATTTCTTTCTCAAACATTCCGTCGTTATCTATTTCTACTGTAGTTCCGTTTATCTCAACAATTGCTTCTGTTTCTGTTTCTCCTTTTAGAATTATCTTTTCGGTGGTAAATTCACTATCGTCAGCTGGTTGTGTAATATTTAAAGTGGGTGGGCTTTGGAATTTATATATTTGTAAGCCTACGTATCCTACTATTATTAGTAGGAAGAGGACCAAAAGGGCTGTAAGCAAAGTTTTGGGATTAAGGGAGTTTAAAGCTTTTTCCTTTTTAGTATTGTCAAAGATTTTCTTTTTTTGCTTTTCATCTTTAGGAAAAGATTTGTTAGGGTTACTTCTTCTGTAGAGTGCTAGTATTTTATTTAGATCTAGCTCTAGATATTGTGCATATATTTTTATAAATCCTGTAAGAAAAACTTCAGAATCAAAATAGTCAAACTGATTATTTTCAATATATTCAAGAAAGCGTTTCTGTATTTTTGTGTCTTGAGATACCTTCTCTAGGCTTTTTTTGAGTAACTCTCTTTTATTTTTTAGGACTTCTCCAGCAGTAATCATAGATCTATTCTACTCCTTCTTGTGTGTCCTCGTCACCCTCTGTTAGTTTGTCAGAGATTTCGTCAGGTGAGGTTATGAGCACATCTCTTGGTTTAGAGCCTTTTTGAGCACTTACGACGCCAGCAGCGTGAAGCTGATCTATTATTCTTGCAGCCTTGTTGTATCCTATTCTCATCTTTCTTTGAAGGAAGGACGAGGAGGCTTTTTGTGTAGAAACTACTATAGCAAGAGCTTTTTCAAACTCTGGATCTCTTTCTCTTTTTGCTCCTGGTAAGTTGTCTTTAGGCCCCTTCTCGATTGCTTCTGCAAGGTCCTCTGAATACTTAAGGTCTTCTTCTTTTACCTGATCCTTTATTGCCTGAATTACATTCTCAGAGTCTTCAGTAGTGGTATTAGTTCCCTGAATTCTTAATGCTTTTGGAGTGGTTTGGTCTTTGTACAACATGTCTCCGTTTCCAAGAAGAGTCTCTGCACCAGATTCGTCAAGAATTACTCTAGAGTCTACTCCTGTAGCTACAGCAAAAGCCATTCTTCCAGGGATGTTTGATTTAATAAGGCCTGTTATTACGTTTACTGTAGGTTTTTGAGTAGCTAGTATTAAGTGTATTCCAACAGCTCTCCCCATCTGTGCTAATCTCTGAATTTTAGTTTCAACGTCAACCCCAGAAGTAAGAATTAGGTCGGCCATCTCGTCAACAACAACAACTATGTATGGCATAGCTAAGTAACCAACTTTTTTATTATATTCCGTTAATTTTTTAACTCTAGCCTGTTTTAACTGTCTGTATCTTCTCATCATTTCTTCTATTGTCCATTGAAGTGCGTTTATGACAGCCTCTGAGTCCGTTATTACAGGGTTTAGAAGATGAGGGATACCGTTGTAAATTGCCATCTCAACACCCATCTTTGGGTCTATCATAAGAAATTTTACTTCGTCAGGACTCTTTGTCATTAATAATCCAGTAAGCAAGGAGTTTATAGCAACGGACTTACCTGTTCCTGTTGCTCCAGCTACTAGAAGATGTGGAATTTTTGCTAAATCTTTTATGCGAGTCTTTGCTGTAATGTCTTTACCTAAGATTAAGGGTAGCTCGTAATTTTCTTTCTCTTTTTTAAGTCGAGTAACCATTTCTCTTGCGTATACGAAGTTTGGCGTAGGATTAGGAATTTCTACTCCAACATACGATGTTCCAGGGATAGGAGCCTCTATTCTTACGGAAGAAGTTTGAGAGGCCAAGGCAAGGGCTAAATCATTGCTAAGATTTTTAATTCTAGACACCTTAACTCCAACACTAATACTAAGAGAAAACCTTAATACAGTAGGACCCACGGCTACTGCAACTACTTTTGCTTGTATACCAAAACTTCTTAGTGTTTGCTCAATTACTAAAGCTTTCTCTTTGTAAAGTTCTTTGTCTTGTTCTTGTATTTCAGCCTCTTCTAGAATATCTACGCTAGGAAATTGCCAATTTTGAAAACGAGGTTTTTCTGGCTCTCTATCTTCTACGTCTTCTGGGATTTTTACTCTCTCTACATCTTCTTCTACCTCAGTATCCTCGATTGTATCGTCTGTGTCTTTCCCCTTCTCTTCTAGGATATTGTCTAGTCTTCTTTGCACTTCTTCTTCGCTTTCAACTTTGGGAGCTTCCTCTTTGTTATCTTCCTCTGAATCTATCTTAATGTCTTCTGGTACTCGAGCAGGAGTAAATTTCTTGAAGAAAGATCTAAAAGAAAAGCCTTTTTCCTCCTCTCCTTCAGGGACAGAGTCTTCAAGGAAGTCCCTTATTTGTTCTAAGGTAGTACCAGTTATTAGTGAGAAAGATATTACCAAAAGAATCAATACTGTTATTATCTCAATTAATCCACCAAAGAAGTTGTTTAAAGAAAGATGTAAAAATTTACCTAATTGTCCCCCGGCTCCTCTTAAAGCCTCGGAACTATTCAATTGTTCTTCTATGAGCCAAAAGGAAAGAAGGATATTAAGGCAGGCTGAAAAAAAGAAAAGACCAATTGCTTGTTTAGCTGAAACAAATTTCTTTTTCTTCGTTAAAAGGAAAAAGGAGAGATAGATAAATAGTATACCCCATGCTATGGATGCATATCCTAATGCAAGGGAGATTTGGTCAAAGAGGGAGGATTGTCCTATTAGAAATGGGGAAATTAGAATTGTTAATCCTACTAAAAACAGTATTAGACCAAGTAAAATCTTTGTCTCGCTACTTTGTATGGTAATTGGTTTTTTCTTCTTTTTCCTGGGCATTTTATGATATATAATATGATATTAAGAGTATTTTTACAAAGCTAGAGTATAGTATATAATAAATCTATCAGAAAAGTATTAAAAAGGATACCTTTTAATATTATGTTTAGTTTATAAGGAAAACCTTTGACTATTATACATAAATATGATAATATCCTTCGAGTCTTTAATTTTGCCTTTTAAGGCGGTATAATTTGATTTTAGAATCAACGATTGAATACTGCCTGAGTTTGTAATACCTTATAACATTACTAAAAATTTATCCTATGGTAAAGCCCAAGCGCAATAGATCTGGAAGAGTTAATTTGGGATTAGGTTATTCTGGAGACATAGAATTTCCTAATTTCATAGAAGCTCAAATATCTTCTTTTGAGGAATTCTTGAATCATGGTTTTCAAAGTTTGTTTACAGAAATAAATCCTGTAAAGGATACTATGGAGAGAATGTGGACCTTGGAATTTAAAGATTTTAGATATGAGGAACCATACAGAGACATAGAGGAAGCAATAACAAAAGGTCTTTCTTACGAGGTCCCTGTATATGCCAGAGTTCAGCTTTTAAATAACAAAACAGGAGAGATTAAAGAACAAGAGATTTTTGTTGCAGATATTCCAATCATGACAGGTGATGGTGTATTTGTTTTCAACGGAGTTAGGAGAGTTGTAACTCATCAGATCGTAAGGTCAGAGGGTGTCTTGTATGAGGAAACAGAAAAACTTCCACTAAGAACTCTGTATAAAGTAAGATTAATGCCTGGGAGAGGTCCGTGGTATGAGATAGATACAAGTAAACGTAACGTTATCTCTATGCGAATACTTCCTAAAAGACCTAAGGTTTTAATAACCGAACTTTTAAGGGTATTTGGATGGGAGAGCGATGATGAAATTAGAAAACTTTTTGCTGATGTAGACACTCATGAGGAAAACAAATATATAGAGGCTACCTTAGCAAGAGATTTTACAAATAACAAGGAAGAGGCAATAATTAGTATATATAACAAGCTAAGACCAGATGAATCTGTAACTTTAGAAAGTGCAGAGAGATATATTAAGAGCAATTTCTTTAGTACTAAGAAGTTTGATTTAGGAAGAATTGGAAGATACCAGTTAAACAGAAAACTAGGAACTAACTACGACATTAATAATGTAGATGAGGTAATGTTGTATCCTTCAGATATAACACTAGCAGTAAAAAGATTAATCCAGATGAACAATGGTGAAGTTGAACCAGACGATATTGATCATCTATGTAATAGAAGAATTAGAAGTGTTGGAGAAATACTGGAAAGACAATTAGCAAATGGAATCAAGAGATTAGAGAAAAACATTAGAGACAAGATGAGTTTGTATGGACAGGATGCAAAGGTAACGCCTTCTATGCTTGTAGCTACAAAACCAATAGCTGCATCAATACAGTCATTTTTTGGTTCTAATGCTCTTTCTAGCTTCATGGATCAGACCAATATATTGTCTGAATTAGAAAACAAGAGAAAAGTTACCGCAGGAGGTCCTGGAGGTATAACAAAACAAAGAGCTACTTTTTCTATTCGTGAGGTACATAACTCTCACTACTCTAAATTTGACCCTGTAACAAGTCCAGAGAGTTCAAATATTGGTGTTGTAGTTCAATTAGCAATGCTAGCAAGAATAAACGAATTTGGATTCTTAGAAGCTCCTTACAGGAAGGTTGTAAGTGAGGTTAATAATAATAAGACTAATTTAACGAATAGAATTATAGGAGAGGCTATTAAGGATGGTAAAAAAACGGTTGCCAGAAAAGGTGACAAGATTGATGAAAAACTCATAGAGAAGCTCACAAAGATAAAGGGTCTTGAAACTATCAAAGTAATTCCTTTCATTACAGACGAAATAGAGTATCTTGACGCTATGGATGAAGAGCAACATTATATCTCTACTGCAACTATTAAAACTGACGAGCAAAACAATATTACAGACTCTTTGGTACCTGTTAGACATGGTGGGGATTTCATGATGGAGGATGTAGATATTGTTAAATATGTAGATGTCCTAGCAAGTCAGCAAGCAGGACTAGGTATGGCATTGATTCCATTTGTATCACACAACGACGCTATGCGTGCTTTGACAGGTTCGAACATGCAAAGGCAGGGAGTTCCTCTAGTAAAACAAGAGGCACCTCTGGTAGGAACAGGAATGGAAGAAATAGTAGGAAGGCAGTCTTCATGGGGAATTTTTGCAAAAGATGATGGAGAGGTTCACTACGTAGATGCAGATAGATTATCTGTTAAATACAAGAAGGAAGGAATTAAGGAATATGAGCTTTCTACTTTTTACAGAAGTAATGACAACACAAGTTTCTCTCAAAGACCAGTAGTTAATGTGGGAGACAAATTTAAAAAGGGCGATGTTTTGGTAGACGGACCTACCATGGTTGACGGAGAGCTTTCAGTAGGTATTAATCTTAAAGCGGCTCTCATGTTTTACGAAGGATACAATTACGAAGACTCTATTATAATATCTGAGAGAATTGTTAGGAAAGATCTTTTAACATCAATTCACATAAGGGAACATACAGTATCTGTAAGGGATACAGAACTTGGTCCCGAGGTAATTACAGCAGACATTCCACACGTTAATGAAAGAATATTAAGAAAATTAGATGCTACAGGAATTATAAGGTCTGGGGTTAAAGTAAAATCAGGAGATATTCTAGTAGGAGTAGTCGCCCCTAGAGGAGAAAAAGAGCTTACAGCAGAAGAAAGACTTCTGAGGGCAATCTTTGGAGAATCTGCTAGTGATGTTAGAGATAACTCTTTGAGAATCCCTCATGGAGAGGAAGGAATTGTAATTAGAAGCCAAACACTTTCTGCAGATAGAGGAGACAAATTAAGACCAGGGGTACTTCATGAGGTAAGGGTTTGGGTTGCAAATACTAAAAAGATTGACTTTGGAGACAAGATTGCAGGAAGACACGGAGATAAAAACACAATAGCCGCAATAAGGCCAGTAGAAGATATGCCGTTTACCCAAGATGGTGAACCAGTAGATATTGTTTTAACTCCTACATTCCTTAAACGTATGAATATGGGACAGGCAGAAGAAGTTCACTTTGGCAAATACGCAAAAATGATAAACGAGAAATTAGCATTCCCAATATTTGAGGGTGAAAATCTTGAATGGATTAAAAAGCAACTTAAGAAAACAGGGGGAGACATGACAGAACAAGTAGACCTCTACGATGGACGAACAGGTAAAGCATTCCCAAGGAAAGTTACAGTAGGAGAGAAATATGTACTTAAATTGCACCACATTGCAGATGAAAAAGTACATGCTAGATCTACAGGACCATACACCGCAGTATCTCAACAGCCTTTAGGAGGTAAAGCACAAATGGGAGGACAAAGATTCGGAGAGATGGAGGTCTGGGCACTAGAAGCACATGCTGCCCCTTATGCTCTTCAGGAAATGCTTACTATTAAATCAGATGACATAAAGGGAAGATCAGCAGCTTACAAAGCAATAATACATGGAGAAGAAATAGAGAATGTAAATATACCAG
>CAYGOB010000004.1:0-28222 GCA_964351475.1 uncultured Candidatus Saccharibacteria bacterium | reverse complement strand
TTAAAGTAATGGCAACGGTTGGCCATGTTATTGACTTACCAAAAAGTAAACTAGGGGTAGATGTTGAAAAGAATTATGAACCACAGTTAGAAACGATATATGGTAAGGGTAAGGTTATAAAGGAATTGAAAAAAGCAATTCCAAAAGATGGTGATGTTTATTTAGCAATGGACCCAGATAGAGAGGGAGAGGCAATAGCTTTTCATGTTGTAGAGGTTTTAGGTTTAAAGAAACCAAAGAGGGTTTCATTCCATGAAATTACTCAAGATGCAGTAAAAGAAGCAGTTGAGGATCCTGGGGAGATAAACATTAACTTAGTAGAAGCACAGAAAGCTAGAAGAGTACTAGATAGATTAGTAGGTTACAAACTTTCTGAACTAATATGGAAAAAGATATGGTATGGACTTTCAGCAGGAAGGGTACAGTCAGTAGCTTTGAGGTTGGTAGTAGAAAAGGAGGAGGAAAGAGAAGCTTTTAAGGAAGAAGAGTATTGGGAGGTATCTGTTAAATTAAAAGATACAGAAGAGAATGTAGTTCTTGCTAAACTTGCCAAAAAGGATGGTAAGAAGTATGTTCCTGCAAATAAGGAAGAAGTTGAAAATATCCAGGGGGGTATAGGAGAGAGCAAATTCTTAGTTAAAGAAGTTACTAAAAAGAAACTAAGTAGACATGCGTATCCTCCATTTACTACCTCGACAATGCAACAGACAGCAAACACTTTCCTAGGATACACATCTAAGAGGACTATGGGAATAGCTCAAACATTGTATCAATCAGGATACATTACCTACATGCGTACAGACTCTGTTAATCTTGCAGAGAAGGCAATTAAGCAGATAAGAGGTTTAGTAGAGGGTTTGTATGGAAAGGAATATATTCCTGAAAAATCTAACTATTACAAGAAGAAATCTAAGAATGCTCAGGAAGCACATGAGGCTATCAGACCTACTGACTTTACCATGGATATAGCAAAAGTCCAAAAAGAACATGGTAAGTCTGCTGCAAAGCTTTATGAATTAATATGGAAAAGAGCTGTTTCAAGTCAAATGAGTAGTAAGGAAGTAGAGGCTTTGAAGGTTTCTTTAGTTCCTAAGGATTTGAAAGATCCAGAATACATATTTACTCTAGGTGGTGAAAAGACTCTGTTTGAAGGCTTTAGAAAAGTGCTAGGTACAAAGAAATTAGACGATGATTTACAAGAAATAGCACGACTAGAGGAAGGGGATGAGTTAGAAAAGATTGAGTTTGTAAACGAACAGAAATTTACACAACCACCTGCCAGATATACTGAGGCATCCTTGATTAAAAAGCTTGAAGTTTTAGGAATAGGTAGACCTTCTACATACTCTTCTATAATTTCCACAATTCGAGGTAGGGGTTATGTTGAATTTGAGGCTAGGGCAATATTTCCTACTGATATAGGGAGGGTTGTAACTAATTTCCTGAGAGATAATTTTAAGAGATTGGTGGATTACAAATATACGGCCAAGGTAGAAGATGAATTAGATGATATAGCTTTGGGCAAAAAGGAGTATGTTCCTGTCATAGATGAGGAGTACAAATCTTTGATGAAAAACATAGCTAAAGCTGACAAGGAAGTAAATAAAGAGGATATAGTTATTTTAGGTAAATCTAAGGAGAAATGCCCTAAGTGCAAAGGAGAAATGGAGATTAGGATTGGTAGGTATGGAAAGTTTTTAAGTTGTGTTAAATTCCCAGAGTGTAAGGGTATGAAAGATTTAAGTGGAGGGGAGGAGAAGTTGGACTACGAGAAATATTTCAAACCTAAAGAGTGTCCAGAGTGTAAATCTAAAATGATTCTAAAAACAGGAAAATACGGTAAATTCTGGGCTTGTGAGACATATCCAGAGTGTAAGGGGATTGTATCACTGCTTTTAAATGAAAAATGTCCTGAGTGTGGCCATCATTTAGTTGAAAGGCGAAGCAAATGGGGTAAGACATTCATAGGGTGTAGTAATTATCCTAATTGTAAGTACATTAAGAAGAGTAAGAGTAAATCCAAAAAGAAAGGTTCCTCTAAAGGTAAATCTAAAAAGAAGAGTTAATCTTTTTTTAATAACTATGCGTTATCATAGTTATATATGCTTCCAAGGGAAAAATATTTAGAAAAAGGGATAGATAATCTAAGTGATATGGATTTAGTTGCTATCCTTGTAGGTAGTGGGGTTAAAGGGAAGGGTTTTTTGAGTGTTTCTAGGGGTGTTATTAGTAGAATGAGGAGAATTATTAAGGATGGTAGGGATGTAGAGATTAATGATATTACACAAGTGGATGGGGTTGGTGTAGTTACTGCAATGAGGATACTTTGTGGTATTGAATTGGGTAAAAGGTTGTATGGGTTAGAGAATAATGAGAGGAGTTTGGTAAGGAATTCTGAGGAAGCATATACTGTTCTAAGGGATATTGGTAGTAGAAAGCAGGAGCATATAGTTGCTCTATTTCTTAATTCAAGATTTGAGGTCCTAGATAGGAGAGTTATATGTATAGGGAGTTTAGATGGGGTTAGTGTATTGCCTAGGGATGTAATAATACCAGCATTAGAATTAAATGCCAGTAGTGTTGTAATAGCACATAATCATCCGTCTGGGGATGTGTCTCCTAGTCATGAGGATGTGTTAATAACAAAGAGAATACAGGAGGGATTAGAACTGGTAGGTTTAAATTTGTTAGATCATATTGTTATAGGCAAGGACAATTGGAAAAGGGTGGAGGTGTGAAGATCGTACTGTTTCTTTTCAATTGTTTTTGTTATAATAAGCAATCTAATCTGACCTAGTACAATGATATGGAAAAATTAAGAATTGCAAGTATTGAAAATACGTTTTATCCAACCCCTAAAAGAAGGATTGAAAATCCTGTAGAAACTGAGTTACAGCCTGGAGATTTAGTTAGGGCAAGAATTGGCCGCGTGAAGGGTGATATAGGGATTGTTGTGGTTGAGAGAAATGGTAACTATGAAGATTATGAACCTTATGTTAATAGAGAGTCAATAGGAGTAGAGTTTGTTGAAGGTGTTGATTTAGCTCCAGAATTGTTAACGGTTGTTAAACATTTAGCAGAGAGTAATGATCTACAACAAACTGTTGTTCGTTGGTTTGATAACACAGACCAACTAGAACTACTTGGGAGGGCTCTTTAGTTTTCTGTCAATAAAGGTTGTCAAACTTTCTCTTACCTAGTATAATCCAACTGTTTAAATAATATCTCATATATCTTTGTTCCAATCCTGGACATAGTCCAACAAAGATATTAATAAAAGGAAAGGAAATAAAAAAATGACAGAAGTCAAAAAAAAGGTCTCAGAGAAGACAGAGACTAAGAACAAAAGTTTTCAAGTACCAGAAATAATAGATCTTCTTAAAGTAGGGGTCCATTTTGGACACAAGAAAAGTACTTGGCATCCTAAAATGGAAGAATATATCTACGAGGTAAGGAACGGAATTCACATAATTGACCTTGTTAAAACAAGAGAAATATTGAAAGAAGTTCTAGCTAAACTAGACAAGTTTTCCAAGAATGGTAATGTCCTCATAGTGGGAACAAAAGGACAAGCTGCTTCTGTGGTACAAAATACAGCAGAGGAAAATGGAATGTTTTACATTAACCGAAGGTGGATGGGAGGTCTTTTTACGAACTTTAATACTATTAAAAAGAGTGTTCACGAATTAATTAAGATGGAAGAACAACTAGCTAGTGGTTTAGAAGGTTATGTTAAAAAGGAAAGACTTCTATTAGAAAGAGATATCGACAGACTAAATAGAATATACAAGGGAATTAAGTTTATGGAAAAGATTCCAGAAGTGGTTATTGTAATAGATAGCCAGATGGAAAATAATGCTATTAAGGAAGCACAAAAGATGGGTGTACCTATAATTGCACTCATAGATACAAACTGTAATCCCGACCTCATAGATTACCCAATTCCTGCAAATGACGACTCAATAAAGAGTATTTCTCTCTTTGTTAAACTTTTTGGAGATGTAGTTGGTAAGTCAAAGAAATCTCTTGCAGTTATTTCATTAAGAAGAGACCATGAAGCTAAATTAGAAAGAATTAAGAGAGAGTACGAGGAAGAGAAGGCTAGGAGAGAAAAGATGGAAGAACAGGAAAGAGAGAGAATGAGGGCACTAAGAGAAGGAAAAATTAGTGTAAAAGAGGCAGGTTCTGTTGTTAGGGTAGTTAAGAAAAAGAAGAATATAGAGGCAGATGTTAAGGCTGCAGAGGAGGTAAAGAAGAGTACTACAAGTATTGAAGAACTTAAACTTTCAACAAGAACAGAAAACGCACTAAAAGATGCTAAAATAAAAACAGTAAGGGATCTTAAAAAGATGTCAAAAGAAGATCTCAAGGAAGTTAAAGGTATTGGTCCAAAGTCTGTTGAGGAAATTCAAAAGGCAATTAAATAACTTAAGTATTAAAGATATGGCAGTAACAGTTGAAGAAATTAAAACGTTAAGAGCTAAGACATCAGCGGGTATGGCATTATGTAAAGAGGCTTTGGTTAAATCAAAAGGAGATATAGATAAGGCTGTTGAATATATTAATAAAAGAAGTGATGTTATATCTAGACTAAGAAATCTAACAGGAGCTAAGATTGGGTTATGTAAATTAGCTCTAGAAGATGCAGAGAAAGATTTTGAAAAAGCAGTAGAAATTATTAAAGAAAGAGGTTGGGATGAACCAATGGGTGAAGATACTGGGGAAAAAGTTGAAGGAATTATCGAATCATATGTTCATGGTAAGGAGCAAAAACTTGCTGCTTTGGTAGAGGTTAGATGTAAAACAGATTTTGTTGCAAGAAATGAAGATTTCAGAGAGTTTGCTCACGAGGTAGTACTACAGGTTGCGGCAATGAAGCCTCAGTATGTGTCAAAAGAAGATGTCTCAGAAGAAGAAGTTGAAAAATTAAAAGAATTATTCAAAAAAGAGGCTAAGGCAGAAGGTAAGCCTGACAATATTACAGACAAGATAGTGGAGGGCAAGTTAATGAAATTTTACTCTGAGAAGTGTCTTTTGCAACAGAAGTGGTTTAAAGACGAAGAAAAAACTATAGGCAGTCTTTTAGACAATGCTACACAGAAACTCGGAGAGCCTATAGAAGTCCATAGGATATTAATCTGGGAAGTGGGTAAATAACTACCAAGGCTTAGCCTCCTTTTATTCCTTATTGAAACGACCTTTATCATCTCTAACACTGTTATAGGGTGTCTAGGCAAAGCCTCTTGTTAAACCTTTATGGTTAATATACAATTACTTAATAATATTTTAATTAAAAAAGCTTTTATGGACACAAAAGTATTTAAAAAAGATGTAGAAAAATGTATAGAGTATCTTAAGGAAGATCTTTCTCAAATTAGGGTAGGTAGAGCTACTCCGGATTTGGTTGATGAGGTTATGGTAGACGCATACAATACAACGTCTCCCTTAAAGAATTTGTCTACCATTACGGTTGTGGATGCAAAGACAATAAATATAGAACCTTGGGACAAGACAATATTAGAGGATGTTGGTAGGGGTTTAGAGAATGCCAAGTTAGGATTCTCAATCATAATGGAAGGGAACAGGGTGTTGGTAAAGCTTCCTGAATTAACCGAGGAGAGAAGAAAGGAGTATGTTAAGGTTATGAAGGAGAGAGTGGAGGATGCTAGAGTAGCAGTGAGACAAGTCAGGCAAAAATATATGAAGGAGATGGATGAACTTGAAAATGATGGTCTTTCTGAGGACCAAGCAGATCGTGTAAGGGATGAGATAGAGAAGAGCGTGAAGGAGACCAATGAGAGAATAGAGAAGATTAGAGAGGAAAAGGAGAAGGAACTTCTTACGATTTAATATTTTGCCTATAAATTATGCTTTCTACTTTGGTAAATATATTGCTTTTCATATTTGTAATTGGGTTTTTAACTTTAATTCATGAGTTAGGTCATTTTCTTGCAGCAAAGATTGTGGGAGCTAGGGTGTATGAATTTTCTCTTGGTTTTGGTCCTAAGCTTGTGTCAAAAAAATACAAGGAGACACTTTACTGTATTAGAATAATACCCCTAGGGGGTTTTGTGAAGATTTTGGGGGATGGCGATCCTAGTGATTATGAAGAGGGGAGTAAGGAGAATTTGCAAGAGAGTAAGTACAACTTAAATAATAAAACGAAAATAGCGCAGGTGTTTGTTATGCTTGCAGGGATATCTATGAATATCTTTTTTGCCATTGTTTTCTACTATGCTATTTTAGGTTTAAACGAATGGAAAACAAACCCAATATATGTTGATTTGGATAGAGTCAATGTAATAGGAGTAGAATTAGAAAAAGTAGTGGGGTATCAAGTGGTAGGAGATAGTAAAGCACAGGAAGCTGGTTTGCCAACATATGGTGTAATTAAGGAATTGAATGGTACTAAGGTAGAGAGTAGGGATGCTTTAGTAGAGATGATAGGGGACAAAGAGAGTGTTACTTTGCTGATTTGTGATGATATGGGAGTTGAGTGTGATAACTATGTTGTAGAGGTCGACGAGGAGGGTAAGATAGGGGTGTTTATTTCTCATGGTCATATTCTTGATTATGGAAATAACAAGATTTTTGCAGGACCAATATATTTAGTAAATAATCTTAAGATAATATCTAGAGTGTTGGGTTCCATGATTGGGACTGCTAAAGAAACTGGGGATTATTCGGATCTTTCTCATACAGTATCTGGTCCAATAGGGATATTTTTATTAATAGATAGTCTTAAGACTAGGGGAGTGATAGTTTTTCTTTCTTTGATTGCAGATCTTTCTATTTCTTTAGCAATTATGAATCTTTTACCTATTCCAGCATTGGATGGAGGTAGGGTGTTGATAATAGCTTTAGAGAGAGTTTTTAGAAAGGAGTTTGATGAAAAATTAAAGGCAATTATTATTAATATTAGTATGGTTTTACTTATACTATTGGTAGTGTTGGTAATGGTTAAGGATGTTGTTAATATAGATAGTATGAGGAGGATGTTTGAATAGTAGGGGGAGGAGATAAGAATTCAAAGAGGGTATGGTAAAAGTTAGTAAGAGTTCTTGACACTAGAGGTTCTAATGGTGGATACTGAAGGAGTAGTTATAATTGTATATAAAATGAAAATAAATCTGTCTACTAAAAGGAGTAAGTTAATAATTTTAATATCTCTTTTTGTTGTTTTTGCTCTAGCTGGAGGGTATCTATTATGGAGAGTTAATCAACCTGAGACGGTAGCTCCAGAGGATAGTATGGCAGCACCACCTGAGGGTGTTGAAGGTGGAACAACAATTCCTTTTCCATGTGATGGATTGGTAATCAACTTACCACATGCTAATTATCCTAATAGGCCAGATAGAAAATGGGGACAATGGGTATGTGGACAAAACTGTATGAGTACTCCTGAGTTAGCTCTAATTTGTCCTCCTAATCGTACATTTGCAATAAATGGAGATTATCTCGAAGGTATTTACAATATGACAGGATTAATTGGTAGAGGTCACGTTGGTCAGACACAGTACAAAGAGGATTTCCAGTTAAGTATAAATAATCTACCTAATGACAAACCTGTTCCTGTTAGGGGGGGAAGTTCTGGTTATGCTGAAGAAATTCAACCAGTAGGTGAGTTCCATATAAAAGAAGGTCAAAATTCAGTAACAATGAGTCATTTACATAGTTGTCCTCCAGAAGATTCTCCAAATAGTGTTCATATATACAAACTTTGTTTGAAAGAGCTTAATATTTGTGAGACGGGGAGATGGCGTAGAGATCCTAGTGGTACACATGAATATGGAGCTTTAGAGAATCCAATAGTTGTTGAGGTTTCAGATGCAGATGGGTTGGGTGACGCAGAAGTAACTTTAAATGGGAGTAATCTTCCAGAGTGCGAAGCTCAATTACAGGGTGGAGGAACTAGTTCAACTGTGGGTGTTAGTTGTTACTACGCTGACAAATCGCCCTCCAATACAGATGACATTGTTATTCTAATAGCTACTGGTCAAGAGGATTATATTACCTCAGGAAGTTACAGTTTGAGTGTATCTTGGGAAGATGGAAAGGGTATTGGTGGCAGTAACTGTAATCTTAGTAGTGCTTTCACCATCTCGGAAGAAGTTAAGAACCCAGATTGGGATATTAGCAAAACAGTTGTAGAGTTATGTGTAGATGAAAATACAGATAACCCTAAAGCTAAGCTAGATTATATAGTAACAATTAGAAACCAAGGAGAAGGAGTAGGGCAGATATCTACAATAGTAGATATGTTAGATGAAAAGGTATTAGAAGAATACATAAGGAGTATTGGAAATAACGGAGTATTTGAGGATGGGACAATAGTATGGACACTTTCTGAGGGAGATGGTGAATTTAGTTCAGGACAATCAAGAACATATACTTATTCCTACATTGTACCTACTGAAGCTTTTGGTGTTTACAACAATACTGTAGAAGCAACTCCTACCGTTGGTAGTAGTTTAATAGCAAATGCTAGTATCTCTGCAGATTGTATAATTTTAGAAATTCCAGAGGAAGAGACAGAGGAACCAGAGGAGGATCTATCAGAGGTAGGGGAACCAGAGGAGGATCTCCCTCAGACAGGAATATTTGATAATTCTCAAACTGTAATATTAATAGGATTAGGGTTGTTAGTTCTTGGATTCTCATGGACAGAGATAGGCAGGAGGGTATTTGTATTAAGTGAGGGAGTTGTCTCAAAATTTAAGGTAACGATTAGGGATGTAAGGGAAGAGGGTAGGTTGAAGAAAGATATTAGAAGAAAGAAGAGTTTTGAGAAGAGGGTTGTAAAGGATTAGTAGTTTGTTGATATTTGTATGTTTTACTGGTAGATTATGTAATATGTTTATGATTATGAATTTATGAGTATAAATCTGTCTAGTAAAAGGAGTAAGTTAATAATATTAATATCATTTTTTGTTGTATTTGTAATATCAGGGGGGTATCTCCTATGGAGGGTTAATCAACCTGAGACAGTGGCACCAGAAGAGAGTGAGGCGGCAGCATGTGACGGTTATACGTACAAGGGAGCTGGTGGTTGTCAATGGATAAGTATTTCCTCAAGTCAAAGATGTTGCAAATCTCAGGTGAGTAAAATGTGTAGCAGTCATGAAGATTGTGCTGCTACTGTAGCTGATGGTTGTGGTGAGCCTGGTTCGTGTAATTTCTGCGTTGATGATACTTGGAAAAACAGTATTCCAGGAGGATGTTATAAGAGTGATAATTACTGCTGGATGACATGTAAGGCACCGTCAACACCTCTCCCTCCTCCTACACCAACGCAACACACAGTAACATACAATGCTAACGGAGGTACATGTACTAAAAAGACAGAAATTGTTGAAGACAGAAAAAGTTCCTTAGGCCCAGGTACATGTACAAGAACAGGGTATGTGATAAAGGATTTTACTAGAAGTGCTGGTGGTTGTGAAAGTGGTTGGTCATTTAGTGCTGGTACTTGTAAAGTGGTAATCGGTGCTCTTACAGTTACTGCGAATTGGGAACTAGCCACTCCTACATCTTACACAGTTACATACAGTCCTGGCGCTGGAGGTTCTTGTACACCAACCAGTCGAACCGTAACAAGTGGGGGTACTTCTACTGCCCCTTCTTGCACAAGAGAAGGATATACCCTAAAAAGTTTTTCTAGAACATCTGGTTCAGGTGGTACTCTAAATAAATCTACAGGTACGGTAACAAGTGTAACAGGAAATCAAACCATAACTGCAAATTGGGATCCGATACCTGATCCCGGATGTGGTGATAGAGCTCGGATATATCCCCATACAACGACAACATGGCCATCTGGAAATACTCAGTGGTGTGAAATTGGAACTCCTTCTAGTTTTGACCCTGACCAAAACTTCCCACAACCAGGGGAGAGCATATCCTGGGTTTGTACTAGTGGGACATATACGGCTAATTGCACTGCGAGTACCGATAGTATCCCAGAGGAACCGGAAGAGGAAGTTGAAGAAGAAGTTGAAGAACCAGTCGTAGTTCCTGAAGCACCTACGGTCCCAGAGACAGGAATATTTGATGACTCTCAAACAGCAGTATTAGTAGGTTTAGTATTACTCTTCCTAGGCTTTACATGGAGAATACTAGGTAGGGGTATGTACCTATCTATAGAAATATTAGGCAAGGTACCTAAGAAGATATCCATACATATGAAAGATGTAAAGGAAGATATCCAAGCAAAGAAAAGAGTCCAACTACTTAAGAAAAAAGAGTTAAATAGAAAGAAATTTGAAAAGAAAGTGGTAAAGGATTAACAAGTTGTGATATAATCAGCTCGCATTACATTAATTAAAACATAAATCATGGCTGTAATTGTACATTCTAACGAAAACATAGACAGTGCTCTAAAAAGACTCCACAGGGAAGTCCTTAGAGAAAAAATACTCGAAACTTACAGAGATAAGCAGTATAGAACTAAAAAATCTGATGAGGAAATCCAAAAGAGAAGAGAGTGGGCTAAGATGAAAAGAAGAAGAAGAACTGCTGCTCGAAGAGCTAAGTAAATTTTCACACATTAACACACATATGTCTTTAGTTGATATGCTTCGTAAAGATATGTTTCAAGCTACAAAAGAAGGTCAGGTAGAAAGATCTGACATCCTTAAGATGGCATTAGCATCTGTTAAGAATGTACAAATTGAAGTAGAAGAAGAATTAACAGACTTGCAAGTTCAAAAAATTCTCAATAAAGAAGTTAAAAAAATAAAGGACTCCATAGATCAGTTTACCAAGATGAAAAGGGATGATCTAGTTGCCAAGGAAGTTCTTCAACTAGAGGTTCTACAGAGCTACCTACCACAACCTTTAACGGAAGAGGAGGTGAGAGGGGTTGTAGAGGCTAAAGTAAAGGAATTGGGTGCTGAAAGCATGAAAGATATGGGTAAGGTAATGGGTGTGGTTATGAAAGAATTAGAAGGCAAGACAGATGGTAATACAGTAAAAAATATAGTAGAAGACATATTAGGTTAATATGAAATTAAATGTCTACAATTGGGAGATATTAAAAAAGCATTTTCCAGATATTGAGTTTTCAAAAAAAGATTTACAAACAAATCTCTCTAAAAAGATAAGTCAATATGATTTAGACAAAGTTCAAAGTGTTGATGAGATAGATATTATTAACATTGTCTTCCTTCCTCCCAAGGATATAAAGCAATTAAATAAAGATTTTAGAAAAAAGGATACTGTAACAGATGTCCTTTCTTTTGTTTTAGAACAAAATCCCTTAATAGGAGAAATATATATATGCCCAGAATATATAGTTAAGGAATATGACTACGAGGAAGTCCTTAGAGTTATTGTACATGGGTTTTTACACCTTCTGGGGTATGAGCATACTAAACATTTTACAGGTAAACCTACATCTAAAAATGATATACAAGAAGAGATGTTTGTAAAACAAGAGAATATATTGCAAAATATAATGAATGAAATTAATAACAGGGTTAGGTAACCCAGAAGAAAAATATCTTGGTACTAGACATAATGTGGGTTTTCTTTTTCTAGATGCTTTAAGAGAGAAATTCTTGTACCAAAAGAAGATATCTACTACAGATTGGAAGAAAGAAGATATGTTTTCTTCAGAGATTTCCTTCCTAAAAGAAGATAGTAGAATTTTAGCTATGCTACAAAAACCTCTTACATATATGAATAGATCAGGGGAGGCAGTAGCTAAGGTAGTTGAGAAGTATGAGGTAGAAGATTTAAGTAATAATTTCATACTTATTCATGATGATTTAGATATTCCATTAGGTAAATTTAAAATACAGAGTGGTAAATCTCCTTTAGGCCATAACGGAGTTAAGAATGTAGAGGAGAGGTTAGGAGCGGTAGATTTTAAGAGAGTAAGGATAGGGGTTGAGGCTAGGGAGAATAAAAATATTCCAGGAGAGGATTATGTATTAACGAAATTTAGTACTACAGAGAGAGAAATAATTGATGAAGTAATTCAGGATGCAATACAAGGGGTATTGGCGGACGTGTTGATTTAACCATTTTTAAATATAAGCCCTTATTTCTGAATATATATCTTTTCTATTCTATCCCCATAATATTCCCTCAGGGAAGCATAAGAATGCATTGTTAAATTCTCATCTGTGTTTAGTACAACAGCCAAATAATTACCCTCCAGGGTAATCCCCAGATTAAGAATCTCTAGCTTTCTTTCTTCTCCCCCCTCTATCTCCTCATCTGTCTTTTCCATTACAAAAAATATTTTTCCTGGTTCTAATTCTGGTTTTACATCTAAATTAAGCTCAAGAAACTGGTCATTTACCCCTAAGTAATTAAGTAAAAGGTTAGGGTAGTCATAATTATCATGGAAATAAGATTCAAAACCATACTGCTTGGTGTGGAAATCAGTTAGTACAGGACCAATAGGAAGATTAATATCATAATAAGCTTGTGCTACTATTCGGTAAGAGTCGAAACCTCCGTATATATACCTAACCCTAGCAATTAGGTTATTTTCGTGGTTAGAAGTCCATTTATTTGAGTTAATTATATTTAAAGTAGCATCCAGAACCTCGGTATGATCTGCCCTTTGGAGATTATTCTGTCCAGTATTTCCTACATACATATCTTCTTTGTCTGAAACACCATCGTAGTCAATATCGTAATTAATCTCTCCATGGGAGTCATACATATATGTACTGTTGTAGGTATTGGAGGATATATACATAGAAATAGGTAAATATATTACAGTTATGGCAATTAGAAACTGTAAAAACAGTGTAATTAGCTTCTTTTCTGTAAAAAACTTTTTGTAAAGTACATACAGAAATATTGCTATGAAGAGTAATTCAATTGCAAAGAAGGTTGAAAAAGCTAATCCTGCGAAAATATTTGGTTCGAAAATAAATTTAAGAATGTAGAACTTGAAATCATTAAGAGGGTAGAGAAGGGGAATACTGTTAACAAGAAAGTCTGACAGTAAATGGAAGAGAGTAGCTATTAAAAATGTATTTGCTAATATATTTAACAACCTTTTATCTAAAACGTTCCCTGTTTTTTTGTTAAAAATATACCCAGAGAAATGAATCCCTGATTTTAAGAGTAGCCATATCCCAATGTAAAAGATTGGAGTATGCGTTATGATATCGTGATGAATAAAGCGTGGAGCATTAAACATAGAGAGAGCTAAGATGTCAAAGTCGGGGAGTATTCCAAAGAATAAACTACATAGAGCAACTAATATTTGTTCGCTCATTTTAAGCTGTTTGATTTTTTTGTTCTGTATTGCCTCGTTGGCAAGAAACCCTATTGGCCCGTGTGCTAAATACATAGTAATCTTTTAATGAATATTTTAAATTACCTCCATATTATACATATTTTCTCAGTATTGATAAAATAGCGATGTGAAAAAGAATATTTTGAAAAACAATATAATAAATTCTCTTGTAGAAGGGTATGAGCCCTTGAAGGGGGACATTTTAGATGCCCTAAAAGTTTCTGGAGTAGAGCATGACTACTACGAATTAGCTTGTGAGGTGTTGGGAGTATTACTGGACAGGGTAGTGTGGCTTTCCATAGAGCAAGATAAGAAGGATGATGACAAAGAGAAGGGGGTAAAGGGTAGTAGAAAAAGTGTTGCGAAGATGAAAAAAGGAGAAGATTTTAATATGGAGGTTCTACGTGGCTTGGGTTATGAGAGAGTAGAGAGAGTCTGGAATGAGGGGGAGGTATCTGTGCTTGGGGATGTGATTATAATATGGCCCTTTAGTATGTCTAATCTGGTTAGATTAAGTCTTTTTGGGAGTGAGATAGAGGACATCTCTGTTGTAGATGTAGAAAGTAGGAGAAAGATAAAAGAGGTTAAGGAAAGAACATTCTTAGGGGCAAATAGTAAGCTTCTCGTAGGTAACGAAGAGTCTACTAAGAGTACAAATATTACATTGGTTAGTAATATTGTAGATGATGTAGAGAAGGTAGATCTTGGTATTAGGAATATTCCAGGTATAGAAAGCCATATTTCCAAAAGAGGAGTTTTAGAGATTGTAAATAACTACAAGAGTAGGGGGTATGAGGTTTGGTATCTAACAAATAATATTGAGAAATATGATTTAGAAGTAGCTAAAGAATTAAGAGATATGATAGATTCTCTCTTTGGGGTTGGGAAGGGTTTAGAGAGAAGTATAAATAAGGGGTTTGTGTCCTCGGTAGCCCAGGTTCTAGTTTTAACAGACTTGGAAGTTTTAGGTCAATTAGACTTATCTGCTTATGAAAAAAGAAATATTAATATGGACCCTGGGAGTGTTGAGATATTAAAAAAGATAGTTCCTGGTGACTACATTGTTCACGAAGATCATGGTATTGGTAAGTTTGTTAAGGTGGTTAAAAAAGAGCAAGGTCCATATATTGAAATAGCATATGCAGGTGCAGATAAACTTTACGTACCTCTCTCTACTTCAGAGAAAGTAACTAAATATATAGGTGCGGGAAGGAAAAAACCGATATTAACAGGTCTAAGTAGTGGTGTGTGGAGGAGAATATCTAAAAAAGCAAAAGAGAAGGCTGAGAATATTGCAAAAGAATTACTTCAATTGTATGCCCTAAGAGAAAGTGCTAGGTCTAAGGTTGTAATAGGGTCAGATGAATCTCTAAAAGAATTAGAGTTTTTTATAGACCAATTTGAATTTAAGGATACCGATGACCAATTATTAGCCACAAAACACATAGTAGATGATTTACAAGACCAAAAACCAATGGATAGACTTCTAGTGGGGGATGTGGGTTATGGTAAAACTGAAATAGCAGCGAGGACTGCATTTTCTGTAGTAAATGCAGGCTACCAGGTAGCAATACTTGCCCCTACAACAATATTAGTAAAACAACACCTTTCTGTTTTTAAGGAAAGATTTAAACAGTATGGTGTAAATATAGCATCTCTTTCTAGATTTTCATCCTCTAAAGAAAGAGTAAAGATAATAGAAGATGTAGGGAAGGGGAGAGTAGACATTGTAATAGGTACACATGCTCTTTTGGGTAAACAAATTTCTTTTAAAAGATTAGGATTGTTAGTTATAGATGAGGAGCAAAAGTTTGGGGTTAAGCAAAAAGAAACAATTAAAAGTAAGAGGGTAGATACAAATGTTCTCTCTTTAACAGCTACTCCTATTCCTAGAACTTTGAATATGGCACTTTCCGGAATTAGAGATATTTCCGTCTTAGCTACTCCTCCTGAGGGAAGAAAAGAGGTAGTTAATCATTTTGAAAGGTTTAGTTGGGAGAGTGTAAATGCTGCTATAACAAGAGAATTGGCTAGAGGGGGTCAGGCCTATTTCCTTCATAACAGGGTGGGTACAATAGAGTTCGTATACAACAAATTGACTAAAATGTTTCCTCATGCAGTAGTTGGTGTTGCTCATGGGCAAATGAGTGTTCAAAAATTGTCTAAGACAATGGACGCATTTGTTAAGGGAAATATAGATATTTTGGTATGTACTACCATCATAGAGAATGGTCTAGATATCCCTACTGTTAATACATTAATCATACAAGATGCTACCATGTTAGGTCTCTCTCAGATGTATCAAATTAGGGGTAGAATAGGTAGGTCTCATACCCAAGCATATGCCTACTTTTTCTTTGACAATTTAAAAGGGGATGCACAATTAAGACTAGAAGCTATCAAGGAGTCTCAAGAATTGGGATCAGGTTTCTTACTCTCAAATAAGGATTTAGAGATAAGAGGGGCAGGTGACATACTTGGAAGAAATCAGTCTGGCACTATAAATTCAGTGGGTTACGGCCTGTATTCCCAGATGCTTGCAAGTGCTGTTAGCAAGCTTAAAGAACTGGGTAAATAATTTTCACTTGGCAAACCTTAAACTTTGTTCTAGTATGTACCATGTCTTCAGTCCTTTATCAAAAATACAGATCTGTGGACTTTGATGAAATCAAAGGTCAAGATCATGTCACAAAGCTTTTAAAGAATGCAGTAAAGAGCGACCAGATTGCTCAAGCATATCTTTTTGTTGGTTCTAGAGGTACAGGAAAGACTTCTACTGCAAGAATATTAGCCAAGGCGGTTAATTGTAAAAAGCCAAAAAAAGATGGTAATCCATGTAATCAATGTGAGTACTGTGAGAGTATATCTAGTGGTAGATTCTTAGACTTAATTGAGATAGATGCAGCTTCTAACAGAGGGATAGATCAGATTAGGGAATTGAAGGAAAAGATAGAGTTTTCTCCGTCCGAGGGTAAATTCAAGGTATATATCATAGATGAAGTTCACATGTTAACCACAGAGGCCTTTAATGCCCTTCTAAAGACTCTAGAGGAGCCTCCTGCACATGTCATATTTATACTTGCGACTACGGATGTACATAAGCTTCCTCCTACAATTCTTTCAAGGTGTCAGAGGTATGATTTTAGATTAGGTACAGAGAAAGAAATAAAAGATTTAATTAAAGGAATTGCTAAAAAAGAAAAAATTACTATTGAAGAAGCAGCTTTGGATGTCATTGTTCAGAATGCTAAAGGAAGCTACAGGGATGCTCTCTCTACATTAGATGTTATATATACTGGTCAAGAGGAGAGGAAAAAGGAGATAACATTAGAGGAAACGAGATTGATTTTAGGATTGCCTGACTTTGACAGTGTAATTTTACTCCTTAAAAGTCTCATAGAAGGGAATGGTAGTAAGGCTTTAATGGTAATAGAGGAATTAGAAATTAAGGGTGTAAACCTTCAGCAATTTACTAGTTATGTATTAGATATTTTAAGAAGGATTTTAATTGGAAAGATTCAGGGTAAGTTAGTTAAAGAATTTGATTTTGTTAAGGATGTAGATATTAAGCTTGTACATAAGCTGATAAATCTCTTTCTAGAAGCAGAAAATAGAATTAGGTATGCAAATAACCAGGCTTTAGTTTTAGAAATGATAATCCCTGAAATGATGAGAGTAGGTGTAGGTCAGGATGTTGAGATTGTAAACAAGGATGTTAAGAGGAGAATACCTCCTGAACCGGAGAAGGAAGATACTAAAGAAGAGGAGAAAGAAGAAAAAGAGAAGAAGAAAACCAAAGAGGAAAATACAGAGGAAAAGGATATTCCTGTTAAAGAGATTGAGAATAAGTGGGATGAGTTTGTTAATGAAATTAAACCTTTTAATGGTCATCTGTATGCTTTTCTGGGTAGTGCTAATATCCTTAATTTTGACAAAGGTACTCTCTTCATAGAGGTTCCTTTCCAATTCCATATGGAGAGGATAGAGGTACCTAGGAGTAGAAATGCAATATCTGAGACGTTTAAAAAAGTCTACGGTACAAACTGTAAAGTCTCTTGTGTAGTAAATGATGACATTAAGCCTAAGAATAAATCAGATGCGGATTTTGTACTAAGGAAATTACCTGTTATAAAGAAGCCCAAGGAAGAGGAAAAAACCCTTGGAGAAGATAAGAAGGGAGAAAGGAGTAGAGTAGCTACAAACATTGAAGCAATATTTGAGGGTATGTAGGAAGTGTCTTTTACGATATAATGTATTCATTACTTAAGTTTTTTGTACACATATACTATGTTAAATCCTGTAGGAGCATTAAAAATGGAAAGTGAGCGTAAGAAGCTTCAGAAGAAATGGAGAGAAAGAAAAATTAAGGGGGAATCTAAAGATGGTGGAGTTGTAATATATATGAATGCAGCCCAAGAGTTTGAGGATATTCATATTGACGAGGAGTATTTAGATCCTGATATGATGAAGGCTCTTAAGAATGGTTTTAAGGAAGCGTTTAAGGATTACCAAAAGAAATTACAAAAGGAGATGGTTCAAGATATGGACATGGATCAATTAAAGAGTATGTTTAGTAAATAGTATGTCAGTATTACCTAAGAGTGTAGAACAAGTTATAGAGGAGTTTAGTAGGTTACCAGGGGTAGGTCCTAAGTCTGCTTCTCGTATGGCATACCACTATATTAGGTCCCCAAATAAGGATGCTAGTAAGTTAGCTTCTGCTCTTAATGAGATGGAGGAGCATGTGGAGTATTGCAAGGATTGTTTTAATGTTACAGACAAAAAGGTTTGTGACTTGTGTTCTTCTCCTTTAAGGAAAAAGAACAAACTCTGTGTAGTAGAGGAACCTCTGGATGTTGTAGCTTTTGAGAATAGTGCTGTTTATGATGGTCTTTACTTTGTTCTAGGTGGAGTAATTTCTCCAGCAGAGGGGGTGGGTGAGGAGGAGTTAAGGTTTGAGGAATTACAAAAGAGGGTGGAGGAGCTTTTGGAAGACGGTAATGAGGGAGGTGGGGAGAAGGAACAGGAAGACGAAGAGAAAAAAGGAGGGGGAGATAATACTCTGGAAATAATAATAGCTACAAACCCAAGTTTAGAGGGGGAGGCTACTGCTAGTTATATTATAGATTTGTTCAAATCTTTTTCTAAAGAGGGTAAGGTAAAGATTACAAGATTAGCAATGGGTCTTCCTACGGGTGCAGATTTAGAGTATGCAGATAGGTTGACTTTAAAGAGAGCATTAGAGGGTAGAAGGGATATTTAATATATTGACTTTTATATAACTTTTCGGTATTATGTACATATATGTACATAATAAGAAACACAGACAAACAAAAAGAATTATTACAAACGGATCAGAGAATATTTAAAACCTCTGACTTAGCCGTCCTTTGGGATGAGCAAAACCGAAACACACTCATAAAAACGATTCAGAGATATATTGACAAGGGAATTCTTTTTAGAATATATAAGGGTTTGTATTCAACCCTCCCAATAGATAACTTGAATAAATATGAGGTGGGTTGTGCAATAGGAGGAGCATTTTCATATATCTCTGCAGAGAGTATTCTTGCAGAGAAAGGGATAATATTCCAAGACATTAAGAAAGTAACACTCTTTGGAAAGAAAGAGAAAGAGATTACCCTTGCAGGCACAACATACCTATGTAGGTATTTAAATGATAAATATTTGTTAAATAGAGTCGGAATAGAGGACAAAAAAAACTACTCAGTAGCTACTGTAGAGAGGGCTCTTGCGGATATTAGGCATATTAATTCAAGATTTTTTGTAGATAATGAGCTCTCAATAAACCAAAAAGAAATAAATAATCTAAATAGGGAGATAGGATATAATGATAGTACCAAGTAAAGCTGAAATAACGCATAAAAATCAACTATTTTTACTTTTAAAAGAGATATTAAAGGATCCCTTTCTTTCTCAAAACTTAATGTTTAAAGGTGGTACATATGCAAGTCTAAGGGGAGTTTTGGACAGATTTTCGGTGGATTTGGATTTTGACCTACCAAATAAAGTGAGTAAGGATGAGGTAAGAGAAAAATGTTATAACATTTTTAGAAAACTAGATCTAGAGATTAAGGATGAGAGTAAAAAGCACTTACAGTTTTTCTTAAAATACGATGCACCTAAAAGACAGAGAAATACTCTGAAGTTGGAAATAACGGATGATGTTAGTAAATATAATGAGTATGAGAAAGTTTTACTTAGGCAGGTGCGTATGTATTGTAATGGTCATTCGTTAGATACTATGTTTGCAAATAAGCTTTATGCTTGTAAGGCAAGGTTTGATAAGAATGGAAAGATAGCGGGTAGGGACTTTTATGACATTTACAAATTTTCCCTACAGGGTATTGGAATTAATTCAAAAGTAATTGAAGAGAGGGCAGGGGAGAGTTATGTTAATTATTTAAAGTTGTTAATTTCATTCGTAGAGGAGTATTTGACAGAGAGGTTGTTAAATCAGGATTTAAATCCATTGCTTAAGCAGGAGGAGTTGGATAAGGTTTTACCAAATATTAAAGAGGGTGTGATTGTATTTTTAGAGGATGAGGTATCTAGGGTAAGGGAGAGTAAGTAGGTATTTTTTAATATTTTTTTTCATTAGTAAAGAGTGAGGATTGTTTTTAGGCTAGCCCTATAGTGTAATATGGGTACTGTATGGATGCTGATCCTACGGTGTTAACTGCTCTTTAACAAGGTTCTACTAGTATCCTCTAATGTATTTCTTGGTAAGCCCAATGTGGTTTTTATTTTGTTTTAGATAAAAATAGAAATTAGGTTGGGTTCACTAAGACTATTAGATAAAAGGAGTTAAAATGTCTGAACTAAGTACTTTTGAAGTTTTTTTACTGTCAGCACTCTTTCTGAGTGCATTTGCAAAGTTTATTCCCCTTTGGAAGGAGTGGGGGGACATAAAGTTCCAGAAGATTCAGATTATCCTCTCGTTCTTGCTGTTGATTTTGTTTATAGCACTTCGGCAAGGGTTATTCTCTGTTGAGGATAAGGAGGTTTTCAAAGTCTTTTCTGGAATGACGGTTTTCATTTTCTTTGCAGTAATTTTTATTACCGAGATATGGTTTTTAGCCATAAAGATAAAAATCAAACAGAAAAATGCTAGTTGGTCATCCCTTATTTCTCCTGCTATTAACGCAGTAGTCCTTTTTGGAGGGATATTTTTACTGTTAGTAATCTCTGTACAAGCAAATTTACTTTAGTAGAACCCACCAAAGGAGAGAAGACCAATCGTTTAGACCTAACCGTCTACATTATTGCAATCTTCTCTCCATTTCTTTTTTTTAAACCCCCATAGAATATTAAAAACCCATTGTAAAACCTATATAGTCCGCCCTACTAAAAGACTTTGTACTACCTTCGACTTATGTTTAAAAATAGCATTTACTTGGGATACAGTGTAAAATAATTCAGTATGAAGTTATACAGTACCCTAAATAAAAAAGTAGTAGATATTAAACCTCTTAAAGAGGGTGAAATCTCAATATACAGTTGTGGTCCTACGGTATATTACAGAATGCAAATAGGAAACATTAGGGCATATGTTAATTGGGATATACTCCATAGGGCATTACTCTATCTCGGATACAATGTTAAAAGAGTTATGAACCTAACAGATGTAGGTCATATGACCTCCCATGATGACTTTGGAAGCGATTTTGGTGAAGACAGAATGGACAAACAAGCCCGCAAGGAAGGTTTACAGCCCCTAGATATTGCAAATAAATATATAGATACAGTTCTAGATGATTTTAGAAAGCTAAACATACTAGCTCCTAGTGGAGAAATTATTCCTCAAGATTTAACATATGAGGGTGTTCAGGAATATGGTTTTCCTAGAGCTACAGAATATGTAGAAGAGATGATATCCATTATTAAAAAGATTGAAGCTAATGGTTATACATATGAGACTAAACAAGCTCTTTACTTTGATGTAACCAAAATAGATGACTACACAGTATTTACAGGCCAAAAATTAGAAGAAAAAGAGGTAGCAGTAAGAGAAGAGGTAGATGTAGATCCCGAGAAGAAAAATCCTGCTGACTTTGTGCTATGGATGAAAAGATACGGTAAGTACGAAGACCATATTATGAATTGGAATTCTCCCTGGGGAGATGGTTTTCCTGGTTGGCACATCGAATGTTCTGCTATGGGTACAGCTCTTTTAGGGAAGAAATTTGACATACACACAGGTGGAGTAGATCACATACCTGTACACCATCCTAATGAAAGAGCTCAAAATATTGGGGCTTTTGGTCATCCAGTAGTTGGCCATTGGGTACATAACGAATGGGTAGTAAACAATGATGAGAGTAAGCTTTCTAAAAGCTCTGGTAATGCTCCCTACCTTCCAAATATCATAAAGTTAGGGTTTGACCCCATGGATGTAAGATATTTCCTCCTTTCAATTAACTACAGAACTAGAATACAATTTTCCCTTAAGGCCTTAGAAGGAGCAAAAAACGCAAGATTATCTCTGGTTAGAAAAATTAAAGAATTGGGTAATAAAAAGGGTCAGTTAATACCTGAATATGTAGAAAGATTTAAAGAAGAACTTAAGAATAATCTAAATATGTCAGAGGTATTAGCTCTCATAAACGAATTACTTAAGTCAGATTCTCCTAAAGAAGACATATTAGCTACAATATTAGATTTTGACAAGGTTTTAGGTTTAGATTTGGAAAAAATAGTACAAAAGGGAGATGAGCAAGTCGATACTAGGGATCCTAAAATAGATATCCTCTTAGAGGAAAGAACTAAAGCAAAAGAACAAAAAGATTATAAAAGAGCTGACGAAATAAGGGACGAGATAGAAGAATTAGGGTACAAGGTTCTAGATACATCTGAAGGTCAGAAATTAGAGAAGATATAAACGAAGGTATAAAATATGTCTCAAAAAACAATCTCATTAAAATTAACAAATGAGCAAGCAGATATTCTCAAAGATATTCTTCTTAAAGAAGGTTGGCATAAGGAAGATATGAATAATGAGTACGTAGCTCTTAGAATGAAGAATAATAAAGGTTCTGTTTGTACTCTGTACACAAGTATGAAGGTAGTTTTTCAAGGAAATGATGATTTTAAAAACATTATTAAACAACTTGAAGAAGGTAGTACAGACGTAAGTTCAAATATTAAACAAGTCAATATTACACCACACATAGGAGTGGATGAGGTAGGTAAGGGTGATTATTTCGGTCCTTTAGTAGTAGTTGCTTGTTTTGTTAACAAAGGATTTCTAGAAAAAATAGCAGGATTAGGAATAGGGGACTCTAAAAAAATTTCAGACGGCAGGATTAGGAGTATCTATGATGAGATTAAAGATTACGAACATTACTATGTGTCTGTTGTAAAACCAGAGGAATACAACAGAGAGATTAAGAAACTTAAGAATGTAGCAATACTATTGGCTAAACAGCACTCCAAGGTTATTGAGATGGGTTTACAAGACTTAAAGGAGAAGGGTATAGAATGCAAAGAGGTTGTCATTGATCAATTCTCTTCTAGAAAGAGTAGGGTAGTAGATGAATTAGGACCATTAGCAAAAGATATTAAGTTCATACAGTTTCATAAGGGTGAGTCAGACATTGCAGTAGCTTGTGCTTCTGTTATAGCTAGAGCAATATTTTTAGAAGAATTAGATAAAATGAATGATGAATACTACTTTACATTCCCTAAAGGAGCATCAAATGTAATAATAGCTGCTCGAGAGTTTGTTAAAAAGAATGGGGTAGAGGAGTTAGAAAAGGTTGCTAAGACAAGTTTTAAGACAACAAAAAAGGTTATACAGAATTCTTTTTAAGCTTCTTTTTGTTACTCTTTTTCTTATCCTTTTTAGAAAACATTGCTTTTAATAGAAATATTATTGAGAAAATTAGTACACCTCCAAATATTAAGGAAATATAATTGGGTTCAAGGATAATTTCTTTAACAAGAAGATTTTCATCAATACCGTTATAAAACCTCCCTATTATTACTCTGTTAGAATAAAGATCTGAGAAACGATATTGATTAATTTCAAACTCTTCTTCTAGTAGCCCCCCAGGGTATAATTTTTTCTGTTCCCAATTGATTTTCTTATAGGTAGGTGAATAATTCCCTTGTTCACTATATATTTGTATTTCTCCCATGGGGTTTAGTACATAATTAGTAACATTTTGATATGTGTATTTAATTACTGTAGGTCTAATGAAAGGAATACCTTTTTCTAGGACTTGTATGTCTATTTTTGCAAATTCAGTAGTAATACCGTACACATCAGCTTCAGAATCGGTAATATGCAACACTACAAGGTGAGCAATGCTATCTGTTGCTCCTAAGGGGTTTGTTTCTGTTATGAAGGTATCTTCAAACTGTTTTTCTAATACTAGTAAATTAAAATATGTGCCAGGCTTCATGTTGCTAATGGGTACTATCTCATACTCTAATTCTAGTGTATCTCCTGGTTTAACTGTAAAAATCTCCTTGTCTGCTCTAGTAAAAATAAATCCATCATCCTCAGTTAATTCTATGGTCTGAGGATCATAAGAGTATACTACTGGGGTAACGAGCATGTCCTTTCTGGAATTATTTGTAAAAGAGAGTATCTCTTTAGTTCTTTCTTGATTGGTAATTAATAGTTCCTTGGTGTGTGGGGATAGGGTATTTGCTTCTGTTTTAAATGATGGGAAAAGCAGAGATAATGAGAATATTACAGACGACAATAATAATGTTGTAGAAAAGAATTTTTTAAGTCCCATTTGTAAATTACTTAGGTAATTCTTGAGGTTGATTCTTTTTCTTCTTCCTCATCCTTAATATTACCACAGTTGTTATGATAACGAGTAGGAGTAATACTATGTATTTCCAAGGCAGTATCCAGAAAGATGTACTAGCACTTAAGGGAGCGAATCCTGGTTGGAAAGTGCGATACATGATTAATAGGTCTGCATTTATTGGACCAAGGATTAGTTTGTTATCTGCGTTTAAGAACGATCCGTAATCCCATTCTGTTTCGTACCCTGCAGCGTTGTCTCGTAAAATACTCTGTCCGTTTTCATTGAAAGGTATTCGAGCTACTTCTTGTTTAAATATATTTGTTAATACGATTTCTCCAATAGGGGAAATATGTGTGTCTCCAAGATTATTTAATGTGGTTTGAAATCTAACAGTAGGGGTTTCGTAAAATTTTCTATCTGTTACAAAGCTAAGTAATTCAGCATTCTCTACAAAATCTTCTCCAACTTTTATGAGGATAGGGGTTCCTGAAGAGAGGGCAGAAGCAGTACCTGTACCTACAACTTCCTCATCGCTTTCTGAGATAAAGGCTACAATTACAGTATATTCCCCTTTAGTTACATTTTTAGGAACTGTAATGTTGTAAAATATCTTTTCGTTTTTGTTAGGTATTAGATTAATTTGGTCTCTACTAACAGTTAGCCATGAGGATGCAGAGTAAAGGGATCTTTCATCTTCTTCTTCTGTTAGCATTATGGCAGTACCAGGTTGGTTTTCTATCTGCCTAAATCCTCTAATAAATACATTGTAAAGGGCAGTTTCGTCAGAGAGATTCCAGATTACTATTTCTCCCTGATACTCTTCTCCTGGTTGAAGTTGTAGCTTCTCAGAAGATGGGGCAGTACCTAGGTTAAAACCCGTCTGAGCTAGGATACCTTCTTTAAAAGAAAGAAGAAAAAGAAATGCAAATACTGCTACTAGGAGGGCTATTTTTTTGTAAGTCCGTGGGGCAGGATATAAGTTTTTATTTTTCATAATTAATAATATCCACCACAAACATATGTGATGAACTCTCTATAGGTTCCGGCAGGGGCAGCAGAACCTGCTCTTGCACCATAAATCACATTAGCTGTTTCTGCTGTTGCAGTAGTGGTTTTATATAAGATAAGCCTTGCTCCAGCAGGACCATAAACTATACCACCATATCGTCCGAGCGTACCAGTTTGGAAGTTAGCAGGAACGGTACCCGTTGTTCCTCCAATATTTATTCCGAAGCCTTCAGAGTTAGCACCACTAAGATCAACGGTTGTTGCAGAAGACGGAAGTAATTTAGGACCACCAGAATTCCATAGACCAGCAGCAGAGCTATTGCCTTTACCATATGCTGCCCAGTAATAACCAGTAGAAGGGGAGGTTGTTGTAATTTGATTGGTTACAGTTGTTTCTGAAATTGTACCTCCAGGATAAAGAACAGGCATAATAACCTTTGCTGTGTTAAGGGTACACTCAACAGTAGGTGCAGCAGAAACGGTTGCTTCTACTTCTACAGTATCTTCGGGTAATATGTACACACCGAATGCTTTAGAATCAAGATCCGTTCCCTGAGAGACCTGTACAACAACGGTTTTAGTTCCAGTGGAGGCTGATGTACCAAGTTTTCCTGCATTATTAACAAGCTTCACTCCATATGTATTAGTATTTACCAGTACTCCAACACCTGTTATAGTTATACTGTCTCCAGCACTTCCGGTACCCTGAGTACAGGAAGCGACTAAAGTCCCTTGTAAAGCAGTAATACCGGATGTACTTGGAGGAGCAACTGTGACTCCAGTTGCAGTTAAGGAACCCTGTGTCCTACACCATTTAGCAACATCAGCATTTGCACTCCCAGGAGAGAAAAATATTTCGACTTTTCCATTTGTAGCAAAACCCGTACTTGGTCGAAACGTCAAAACCATTTCAACTTCATTTCCTGAACTTCCATCGAGATTTGTTTTAATTCTGCTTAAATAAAGATATGCAGTAGTTAAAGTTCCAGCTTCAGTCTTAAAAGTCGGGAAAACCACAATAAAGAGAAATGCAGTAATTAAAAAGGTTAGTACTATGGAAATGGGTTTGATATTTTTTTTCATGAGACTAGGGCAGATATTTTTAATTAATTTCTAATAAAAAGATAACCTAGATATGAATTTATGTCAAGGGTTATTTTGCAAAAAAAAAACTAATATCTAGGAACTAATACGAAGCTTATAGATTCGGAATAATCCGTGGCAGGAGTTCTTCCTGAAGCAACCCTTGCCTTTAGATATATCCCCATTCTTCCTGCATTTATTGGACCATCTCCATTGTAAATCATTTTAGCGTCAGTAGAAACCTCTCCAACAACATTTCCAGATCCAGCATAATTGGTAGTTGCAGTTATCTCTCCTAGATAGGTAGATGACTTATAATCTATATAATAACTTTGTAGACCAAAACCTTCTGCCAAAGACCCGTCTAGGTCTAAATTGGTAGAGGTTATTGTTTCGGTAGTGGTTGCACTATACAGTCCTCCATTCTTTCCAGACTGTATTACTGCCATTCCTTGAGAGGAACTACTGTCTACATCTAGCCATATTAAGCTTGAGGCAGTAACTGCAGAAGCTCCTGCAACTAATTCATCTGCTTCGGAGAATGTAACGGAGTATGGAGGGGAGGTTTCAGCTGTATATCCTGAGTCTGTAGCTATATCAATATCAAAGAAAAGATACGCAGAAGTAGTGGTAGCACTTGCAACTATGCTGTAATCAGATTGTGTAAAGTCTCCATGTAAAGCAGAAATTTTAATATAATACTGAGTCTCTGGTTCTAATCCTTTAATATTGAAATCTTCTGTTTCCCAGTAACTTTCTGTTCTAAAGTCATTAATATCACAAGAGGTAAGGGTTTTGGGTTTAAAAGTAGATCCATCTATACACCTTGTGTCAGATACAAAATCATCCTCTGATATCTGTATCATATATAGAGTGTCAGAGGGATTTGTATATGGTTCTATCTCAAACCTAGCCTTGTCATAACATCCATTCCCCCCACATATTGCTACCATTCCACCATCCGAGAGTTCGGTGGGGCCAGAGAGACAATTCGTAGGCGTTTGCTTGTTGTAACGATCCAGTACTTCACTAGGCTCGAGTGCTCGGTTGTATATAATGAATTCATCAAGATAGCCTTTAAGGGGGTGGCTACCTGTTGTTGAATAGCTACCAATAATTTTTATTCTTGGTGTGATAGGAAACTGCATTTCGTATGAGGAATTGTGTGTAGAACCGAATTGATTGCCGTTTTTATATAACTGCACAGTATTATTCCCATAATCAATTACCATTGTTGTGTGCATCCACACATTATTATCGAAGTAATTAGACCAACTGGCTGAGCTTCTATTCACTCCAGCTTGAGTGGCAAACTGTAAAGTTATAGTACTAGAAGATCTGTATATCCATATGTAACCATTATCGTTGTGTTGGCCTTGATCGCTTATAAATGATTGTATAAAAGCCTCGGAATCAGTTTTTGACCAGAAGGATATGGTTAAAGTCTCATCTGAACTGCTTGTGTCCATAGAAGTTATTGTAAGGCGACTACCGGTGCCATCAAAATATCGGCCCCTGTCAAAATAACCGTCTACTATTGATGTCTCAGACGAAGTAAGATGATTCCCTAAACCGCTTCTATCACATACGTCTCCTCCTCCAGAACATGTTCCGTTAGAGCTCTCGTTCATATTGTATAAGCCTATCACTCCAGAAGGTATAGTAGTATCAGTCTCAAAACACCGTACAGTGGGTTGTGCAGCAACGAATGCAACAGAAGGGTCTTGGTCTATCCTGTAATTGGTAGAGTAGTTTCTAGGGTCTGCGGTTATTCTTCCTATTTCAGAGAGTAAACTGTAATTAGCAGATTCCAATACACCACCACCTCCAGATGTAGTAACTCCTACCATTTTAAAATTAGTAGAGTCTAGTTCTTGATAAGCTAAGAGAGTAGTAGACAGGAAAGGTGTTACTATTAGTAGTAACACAGTAAATAGAGGTATTCCTGTTTTAAAAATATTGGCAGATTTCATACGTTAATAATATTTTAGTTATGTTAATTAGTCAAATTTTGATATAATTCTAAAGCTTTTGGAGAGGTGCCAGAGTGGTCGAATGGGACGGTCTTGAAAACCGTTGTATG
>CAYGOB010000003.1:0-31106 GCA_964351475.1 uncultured Candidatus Saccharibacteria bacterium | reverse complement strand
CTAAAATAGCTTTCTTATGCTTAATTGTAGACCATTTAGAATGTCCTGACATATTCAATATTTTACCATAAAAATAGCTTTACAAAAATTTAGAATGATGATAAATTCTCTTTCACTATGAAAAGCCTTACAAAAGAAGAAAGAAAAAATATAATAAAAAAGGATAAAGGTTCTTATTGAATATTTAAAATCGGACAAAACTACTAGACGACACTTTCGATACGACAAACGATACAGAAGAGCCATGGAGAGAAAACATTTTAGATAACAAAAGTTTTATAAACTAAATCCTACTCCCTACTATTATCCTGTTTATCCTTCATTATAGACCTATTCCCCTTTTCACTATACTCCTGCAAACTCCATTTACTAATCTTGCCCTCTATCTCATTCCTAGGAACACCATATTTCTCTCTAGACCTAGCTACAATCTCATCCTTAAGATCAAAATTATGATACCTAACAGGCAAAGACTTAGCACTAAAAGGTACAGATGTCATACCATCTACACACAACTTAACATACATAGCCCAAGCGTCTAAAGAAACTAAGTCATCAGCAGCTACAACAGGAGCAAATTCCTTCTCTAAAATACCTGCATCCGCAGGACTCACTACAAATGAACCCATTGTTCCAACATTACCAAAGATAGCCTGTCTTACTGTTAAAGGTAGTTGATCAATATACTGATTAGTCATTGTTAAATTAAGTTTGTATTTCCTTGCCTCAGACAAAATCTTTGCAAAAGACTCAGTAGCAAAATTCTGAAACTCATCAACATACAAAAAAAAGTCCTTTCTCTCATCTACTGGGATATCTACCCTTTCCATAGCAGTAGACTGAAGCCTTGTTATAACCATACCTCCGAGAAGAGAAGCTGTTTCTTCTCCTAGTTTTCCTTGTGCTAAATTAACTAGAAGAATCTTTTGGTTATCCATAACCTCCCTTAAATCTATTGTTGATTTAACCTGCCCTATGATATTTCGAATAACAGCTGAAGATACAAACCTACCCACCTTATTTTGTATAGGAGACACAGCCTCTGTAAGAAGCCTGTTATTTTGACTCATCTGAGCATACTCCTCTGTCCAGAATTTGTAGAGTATTGGATCATCTACCTGTTTTAGTATAAACTTACGGTAATTATTATCCAAAAGAAGACGCAGAATTGCTAAAAGTGTTGTCCCTTGCGCTTCCAAAGCCGTTGCCACTGTATTTGTCAATATGTACTGCAATCTAGGACCCCAGGAGTCCCCAAATTGCTTTTTAAAGACCTCCACTACACCATCCGCTATTAAATCTCTTTGAGACTTATCTCGAAGCTCTAAGAGGTTAAAACCAACGGGGTTCTCTACGTCTGTTGGATTAAAATACACAACATCATCAATACGATTAGGAGGAATATAACTTAACAACTCATCTACAGTATCTCCATGGGGATCTACAAAACAACAACCTTCCCCTGCTAAAACATCTGATATAAACATGTTCTTGAACAAGGTAGATTTTCCTGTACCCGTCTTTCCCAAAAGATAAAAATGTCGTTGCCTATCCTTCCTTTTAATACCAAACTCAAACTTAATGTCTCTGTAATCTGTTTCTCCAAATATTGTAACCTCTCCATCCGTTGCTTTTGGTAAATTCATTGGAGGTTCTAATTTCTTTGCCCTACTCCAAGCAATATTGGGTGTCTCTACTGATATATTGGGCAGATGAAATAGGGACGCTAACTCCTCAATATTAATAATGTCTGGTTCATCCCTTGATATATGCCTGTTAACATAATCCTCATACAACTCCTTGCCTGTCTTTTCTGGAAGAATATGTATAAAGTTATTTAAATGTGCAGTAGTAAACTGCTTAAAACTCGCAACAATATCTCTTAATATTTGCTCTGACCTAACCTGAGTATCTGCTTTAGTAACAACCCTAACCTTAAATTCAAAACCCACCTTAAGCATCTTTGTCTCTATTTCACTTAACTCCTCCTCTTGCCCTGGTTGAAGCTTAACAACTTCTTTTTGACTACTAGTTTCAGACGTTTCAGACAAAGCTTTGCCCATACTTCTTACAACATTAGTAAGAAAAGAAAGCAAACCTCCCCCATTTAGGTCCTTACCCTCCCGTATAGCAGTAATATATTCTTTAGAACGATCTTGCCAATAGTTAGAAACTGGCCTAATTACAACTTGCAACCATGCTCTCTCCCCCCTATTTAGCTCAGATATTGCCCCTGTGATAGCTGCCAAAGGATCTACTTCAAAACTCCTAAATGTTTTTATGGGAAATATATAGTCCTTTTCCATTTCAATTTCACCAGTTGTGACAAAAGTTTCTCCAGTAGGAGTGTCTTCCCTACTATAGTCTTTAACATACTTAATATCTGCATTAGGATACTGTGCATATATTTGCCCTTCTATGAACCTGGAAAGATGCTGTGGAGCTACTACATAGAAACGAATACCATCCTCTTCTGTAGAAGCTATTTCAAAACTGACTACGTCAGGACACTTAGTAAAATTTTCTAAAATACCATGAATAGAGGCAAACATCTGCTCTGCAGCTAAAGCTGCTTTTTCATTTTCCCTAGGTACAAGAATTTGCATTACAAAGGGATTCCTAACCTCTTCGTACAAAATGGTATCATCCCTATCTCTACCTCCCCAGAATAAAATAAAGCCTAAAAAAGCAAGAGAAAAAACCAGAAGTGCTAAAAGTATCCAAATCATTATCATAATGGAAATTTTAAAGGAAAAAACGCTTTTAAGCAAATATTATACCTAGAATATCCTTAAAATATTTCTAGTTGGGAAATATCCTCTCCTAACAGAATAACTATGTCTCCTGTTGTCATAAATGGAGGCCTTTCCTCCAGTCTTTCAAATCTTTCAAAAAGCACATCCTGTACTATTCCTAGAGAATAACCAAATTCCTTTTCGTCAGATACATAAATTTTTGTTTTTTCCAAAGTGTCAGGAGAGTTACCAAACCTAACCACATCACAACCATTATTTAAAATTTTCCTGGCATACATTCCAGCCCTACCTACTACACCACTAGCGTTATATACCTCTATTCTGACCCTTTCTCTTTCCAAATCCCTGTCTATTATATTTATAAAGTATCTTCTTAAAGCCTTGTCGTACTCCGAGGTATTAATGGTACTAATATGTCCTCCTTGTTCTGAAAGTTCCCCAACAGAATACCTCGGAGAACTAAGATCCATCACATATGTCTTAGAATTGTTTACCTCTCTTTCAAAAGCACCTATTTTACCCAATGCATTTACAAAGGAAAGATTAGAATATATTTGACCGTCCATATCCCTAACCCTTGAAACATTTAAAAAACTCTTTAAAAGTGAATACTGTGAGGAAAGAGTATGAAGTTTAAGAAAGGAGTTTGTTAAGGAACTCCCTTGTTCTAGAGTATACCCTTCCTTATATCTATCCTTTACATTCCCTGCATCTCCATACACGCTATTTATTACATCATATGCATCCGTAGTAATCCATATATAATTATCTGCTCTAAAACCTAGGATTTCATTTAACTGCCACAATGTGTATTCAACTCCCCTACCTTCCTGTAAAAAATCTCCCGCATATCTCAGAGACGATATGGGGATAGAACTACCAAAATCTCCCTCTAAACCAGTAAAGTACAAACTCCCTGGAATATATATAACAACGGAATTCTCTTTCCTTGCATTATTCAAAAAAACATATACATCGGACACAACACTCTCCCCCCCTATTTCTCTTTCTATTACGAAAACCGTCTTTTCTAAGTCCCCTTCTGGCCTGGAAAGAAATTTATGGCTAGAAATATTTTCTGAAAGAGGGTCTCTTGCTCTAATACCAAAAAACATAAACAAAGAATATATTACATATACAGCCAAAAAAAGAAGAAAGAACAAGAAGAGAACTTTTTTTAAGCTAAACCCTAGCCTTTTCTTTCCTTTAGTTGTTCTTTTTGGTTTTCGTCTTCTTGGCTTTGGCATAATAACTTTCTTTTTTATTTAAATGTATTAAATATATAGGTAATAATATTATACTAGATATTTTATATTAGATATCTGTTCCCTGATAATTATTAATATTTAATAATGGTAAATTCATCTCCATTAAATTCTTTGAAACCCAGGAGGATAGCTTTTAGGGCTATTTTATCTGGCATTGTACAAGATTTTGACAAACCATAAAGTGTATCTCCTTTTACCCCAATTCCAAAGTATTCTAAAGTAGCTCTAATCTGGTGCATACGACCTGTTTTAATAACAACTAAGGCTTGATCTTGACTAACAGGTTTTACATATGACAAAGTTCTTTTACCTGCTCTCCCTAAGTACTTCCTAAACTGCATTTTTACCCTATTTCTAGAACTCCTTGTGATATAGCCTTGAGCTTTAAACCAACCACTATCACATTCAAAACCATTTGCCTCAAGCTTGGATATCTCATCCGCAATATCCTTTTCCTCTTCTGGGAAATACTTCCTTATCCCCCTTCTCAACTCCTTGTATTCAATATCTGCTAGATAAACCTTTTTAACCTCATGCTTTTCAAATTGCTCTTTTAAATGTTTTTGCATAGCAACATTCTTAGCAAAAACTATTAATCCAGAAACCCCCTTGTCCAGTCTATGTACAATACCTGCCCTAGTAACATCATTATTAAATTCCCCCTTCTCTTCTAAGTATCCCCTAACATAATTTGCAAGAGTATTCTCCCTGTTGCCTACTCCAGGATGTACTACTAGACCCTTTGGTTTTTCAACTATTAAAAAATCTTCGTTTTCAAAAAGAACTTCCAAATCCCCTTCCTGACCCTTTATCCTAGAACTTCTCTTCATACCTGCTTTTAGTTGCTCAATCTTTCCCATATCTACTTCCACTTCATCTGCCTCCTTGAGTTTGTAGGACTGTTTTAAAGATTTACCATTCACCTTTACTAGATTATCCCAATTGTTAGTGAGGAAATTCCTAGAGAAAGTATTCTTTCCTCTATTTTCTAAATATTCTAAAAGAAAAACATCTAACCTTTTTCCTGATTGTTTTTGCTTTATTTTAGTCATTAACTATTTAGACAATTTAATTGGCTGGTTTACATCTATGGGAGAAACAATTCGAACAGAAGATACTTTTTCAATTGTGACATTATCTTTTTTAAGGCCAGCAAGATAGAAGATTGTTCCTAAAACTGTCCATACAACAAAAGTAATTACACCTCCCTTCTCTATATTATTTATATCTATCATGAGATATGTGTAAGCTATGTATGTGACTGTAAGAATTATGAAAACAACATCAAGTATTGCTAAGACTCTAATTTCCTTCTTACCAATCATAATTCTTTTAACCGAGTTTTTAAGAAAAAAAAGAACAGCAGGCAACAAGAACATCACCGTTCCCTGCACTATCCATTGTTCATTTCCAATAGCCCCTCCTAAAAGGACAAAGGACATTGCTAACATAATTTGAGCTGTAAAAAATATTGTTGTAAACATGTGGCTCCACTTCCATTTTTTAACTAGTAAAACCCAGAGTGTAGCAACGAGGAGAAACCCTACAAACATAGCAAGTATGTCTATTCCCCAATCCCAAATTCTAAGGAATCTCCAAGGAAGAACCCTAAAGAGATGTGTTTCTCCACCGTATCTCTCATATGGCAACCAGTACCAAATAGAAGAAGCAAATCTTGACCAATTAGTTATAATATGTGAAATTCTACCTAAAACTAATCCTAGAAAGAGAGAGATTATGAAAACATCAAAGATTGAAGAAGGATTTTTCCTTGTTTCTGTACACCCCCTCCAAAAAACATATAGACCAAATAGTAAAACAATTACAAAAAGAAAGAAGGGATTTACACTATTTAGGATCTCTTGGAGTTTTTCTAAAACAGCTAAATACACAGTTTATTTAAAACTAAATTATACTAGTTTATGATAGCATAAATTGGCTACTTATGAGATTTCCTGTTCTTCTTTCTATTCCTCTTTTTATCCTTTCTCTTTCTCTCCTTCGTTGCTTTCTCTGAGAGTTTCTTCCTCTCATTGCTTGCTTCTTCCTTGGAGGGAATTACTGTCTCTTTAGTTTTAGTGAAAAGATTTTTCAACTTCTTATACATTATTTTGTAACCTCCCACTATTGATTCACCCACCCTAATAGCAAGCCCTCCCTTAGTACTATATCTAGTCTTTTTAGATTCTACTACCTCTGTTGCCTCTTCCCTAGTTGCTCTTACTTGCTCTTGCATAACCTCTTTAGTTGGAGAAATTTCCTCAGGGCTTCTTCTTTTCTTCATCTCATTTCCACAGTGAGAACAGAATTTGTCCTTTTTGTCTACAAATACCTGACATCTATTACATTTTTTCTTAAGTTTGTACTTACAACTAGGACAAAAAGTGTATCCTGGAAACAGTTGCCTACCGCATTTAGGACAGTCCCCTAACTCTGCAGTCTCGTATTTAAGGTATCTTCTTTCTAAATCAGCCCAATATATTTCCTCAATCGTCTGACCTGGTCTAATTATTAAATATATTAGTAATCCAACAATGTTTAAGGCTGCTACTAGAAGAACATATGAGAATCTGACTACCTTATTGGAGGCTCTGTCCCCTGAATCTAACCAAACCCAATACAAAACAACAAACCAAAAGACTATGAGGGCATAAAAAAAGATTTGCCATACAAAACGAAAATCTATATTCCCTATATCTTCGAGCAGGTTTAGTATAAACTCTTCCATAATATTGTACTTTAATATATTTATTTAATGGTCGAGGAGGGAGTTGAACCCTCATGCTATTGCTAGCACGGGATTTTGAGTCCCGCGTGTCTGCCAATTCCACCACTCGACCGTGGTATTGGTGTTATTATACTCAAAAAAGGGATTTAACGGTAGGGTGTTAGCTATTTTTTATACAAATTCCTAAAACTAGCTATCTCATTAACAAAAGCCAATTTAACATAACCCGTAGGACCATTCCTATGTTTTGCCACAATTAATTCCCCTGTACCCTTGTTTTCGGTCTCAGGATCCCAAATCTCTTCTCGATCTATAAACATAACAACATCTGCATCCTGCTCTATTGATCCAGACTCCCTAAGGTCTGAAAGTTGTGGCCTTCTACTCTGTCTTTGTTCAATAGCTCTTGACAGCTGAGATAACCCTACCACAGGGATTTCTAATTCCTTTGCAATATTCTTTAAACCCTGAGATATCTCCCCTACCTCTAAAGTCCTACTCTCTTTACTATTACCATGCATAAGTTGAAGATAGTCAACAAAAATAATGTCTAAACCTCTCTCAAGAGCCAACCTTCTAGCTTTTGTTCTTAATGCATTAATATGTTGACCAGCCTGGTCATCTATGAAGATGTTACCATCTGCTAACTCCCCCATTGTATCTGCAAGTTTTACAAACTTCTTGTCACTCAATCTCCCTGTTCTAATCTCCCAGAAAGGAATTCCTGACTGCATACCCAAAAGCCTATCCATAATTTGAGTTTTGGACATCTCTAGAGAGAAAAAAGCAACTGTCTTACCCTCTACCAGTGCAGCATGTCTCATCATATCTAAAGCTAAAGCTGTCTTTCCTACGGAAGGTCTTGCTGCTAAGATTACAAGGTCTGATTTTTGAAAACCACCTAAAAGGTCATCTAAATCTTTAAACCCTGTAGAAATCCCTAAGTATGCTTCATCTTTATCTGCTCTTTCTGCTCTTTCATAGGCATCTTTTAGAAGGTCTTTAATATGTACAAAGTTAGTTCTTGTACCACTCTGAGCTACTTCAAAAACTTGTCTTTCAGATTGGTCTATAACCTCATCTATACCTACGGACTCCTTAAAGGCCATTTCTGTTATAATCCGGGCTGCGGAAATTAATCCTCTCCTAGTTGCACTTTCTTTAATAATCTGACCATACTCCTCTGCATTTGCAGAAGTCGCAACCATAGTAGCTAAATCTGCAATATATGCCCTCCCACCAACTGCCGAAAGTTTTTTTTGCTTTTTTAGTTTATCTGCTAATGTAATTAAATCTACTGGTAAACCTTCATTAAAAAGATCTAAAATGTTTGAATATATTTGTACATGCCTGTCATCATAGAAGTGCTGAGGGATAAGCCATCCAGAAACAGATATTATTGCATCTTTATCAACAAGCATACACCCTAAAAGTGATTGCTCTACTTCTATATTTTGTGGTGGCACTTTATCCATATTTTATTAAAATTTCTATTATTGTAAAAATATTACCTCAACACTCTGCTGATCCTTTTCTACTTTCTTTTTACTCACAGTTATATAACTCTCTTCATGCACATTAGTAAAACCAAAATGCTTTATAAATTCCTCCCTACTCTTTAAATCCCCATTAGCACTTCCCCCCTCTTTGTAGGCACATGGAATTAATATTGCTGGGTCAGTATGAGATATTACTTCCTCTATCTTTTCAAAATCCATAAAATTTACCCCATCCCCTACAGGAATAATTAAAACATCTACATCTCCTAAATCTTTCATTTTTTTAGGATCAAAACTATTATCTGTACCTCCCATATACACCACTCTGGTCGTTTTCTCATCTATTATAAAAAAATCATCATCTATACCTCTACGTATCATTATTCCACCAATTTCATACTCTCCAGGAGTATTAATCTCCATAATCTCATCCCTATTATCTGGAACTACCTTCTTTTGTAGTTTATTGTCTTGCAAAATACTCTTTTTAATTTTTTTAGTGTATTTTGTAAAAAGACAAATATCCGTCTTGGTCTTTGGTAGTTTGGCTTCTGACTCACTTAACTCCAAGGGATCTGTTAAAACCGAGATGTTATCACTTGTTATTAAAAAACTTGTCCAACCTCTTCTCTTGATCTTCATTTCTAGTTAAAATTTTAAAATACAAAATATATATGTAAGTATAGCAAATTATTCTTGGGACAGTTAAGAATTTCTTTAATCCTCTAAACCTAGGGATTTTTTAACATCAGCTACCATAGATTCCTTCATTTGTTGCTTAATCATTTCAGACTTAAGACTCTCTAAAGAAGATATACAGGCCTGTAATTGAGTCATTATCTTGTCTCCACTTTCTCCCGAGAGAATCATTTTTTTAACCCCCTCTACCTGGCCATGAACTCTCTTTATTCTGTTTTCTATGCTTCTAGGATACTGCATGTAAATAATATACCACTTTACAGAGAAGCCTTAAAGTCCTGTAGCATATTAAGTTAAGGCTTTACCTCTATTGCATTTTACAACCGTAGGCTTTTAGTAGATTCCAACGCTACTACAGGTCTTTAAGGCAAAGCCTTACTCTAGACAGTCATATACCCTTCTGATATAATCACACTCGTTATGAAGAAAGATATACACCCAGAATATAATCACAATTTAAAAGTAACATGTTCCTGTGGCAATTCATTTGTTACAGGCTCTACTTTACAGCAAGATTCAATAGCCATTGAGATATGCTCTAATTGTCACCCTTTCTATACTGGAGAACAAAAGATCGTTGACACTGACAACCTTGTTAAGAAGTATGAAGAAAGAGTTGAAAAAGCTAAAAAAATGTCCTTTAAGTCAAAGAAGGAAAAAATGGCAAAAAGAAGAGAAAAGACAGGGGGTTCTGGAGGTAAAACATCCTCTACTCTTACTCTTAAAGACATGTTAGAGAACGCAAAGGTTTCAAAATAGCTAATTCCCTTAGGTAATTTAAAGTGATATCATCCATTATGGATACTGTTACATTAGAAAAAAAATATAAAGAAAATAGTGCTCAAAAGAAAGTTGCAGAACTTGAGAAGAAACTCACAATTTTGAGAGGAAATTCCGAAGAGATGTCTCAATTAAGCAAAGACCTTTCATATTACTCAGACCTTTCTCAAAAGATTAGTCAAATACAAAAAAGCTTAAAAGATCTCAAGGATGCTCAATACATGGTGGCTAATGAGGGAGACTCCGAAATTAAAGAATTAGCACAAGAGGAGCTTGCTACATTAGTGGAAAGAATTGCTTCTTTACACCAGGAAATTAGGAAAATGAAGATATCAAGAAGATTTGAGAATGAGGATGATGACAGGTCATCGATATTGGAAATCCGCGCGGGTGCAGGAGGTGATGAAGCATCCCTTTTTGCAGCAGATCTCTTTAGAATGTACAAGGCCTACGCTTCTAAGAAAGGATGGGAGGTAGAGATAATAGAAAGTAGTATTTCAGAATCTGGGGGTTACAAAGAGGCAATTGCACATATTAAAGGAAAAAACGTTTTTAAAGACCTTAAGTACGAAAGTGGCGTACATAGAGTACAAAGAGTTCCCGTCACAGAATCATCTGGAAGAATACATACCTCCACAGCTTCCGTTGCGATTATGCCAGAAGCTAAAGAAGTAGACCTTCAAATTAATCCTGAAGATTTATATATTGAGGTTATGCGTGCTTCTGGAGCTGGTGGGCAGTGTGTTAACAAGACTGACTCTGCTGTTAGAATTACCCATACTCCAACAGGAATCTCTGTAAGTTGTCAGGAAACAAAGTATCAGGCTCAAAACAGAGAAAAAGCCATGGCAATACTACGAGCAAGGCTTTATGAAAAGAAAAAAGAAGAAGAAGATTCAAAGAGAGATAACCTAAGGTCTAAAATGATTGGTTCCGCTATGAGAGCAGAAAAGATTAGGACCTACAACTTCCCTCAAAACCGTATTACAGACCACCGAATTAAGAAATCATGGTTTAATATTGAGGCTGTACTTGATGGTGATTTGGAAGAGATTATTGAAGATGTTAGAGAAGACATCATGACCCAATTATTAAAAGAAGCCGAGGAAAGTGAAGAATAATCTCAAAAAGTTATATGAAATTCAAAGAATTCTTAAAAAAAATTCCTATTTTGACACATCCCGCATATCCAAAGAGATTCTGGAGTATTGTGAAGAAAACAACATCTCCCCTACTGAAGTACTTCAGAGAATAGAAAATAATGAGCCCTGGGAATATATTAAGGGCAAATCAGAATTCCATGGACTGGAATTCATAATTAACAAGAACACCTTAATACCAAGGGTAGAGACAGAACAACTGGTAGATATTGCCCTAAAGATTTTAAGAAATAATAATGACTACAAGTATGTTTTAGATGTGGGGACAGGGTCAGGTTGTATAATTATTTTCCTGGCTAAAAATTTATGTAAAAAAAACAACATCAAATTCATAGCAACTGACATAGATTCAAAGACTTTAAGAGTTGCCAAGAAAAATGGTGTGTTACATAAGGTTAACGAAAAAGTTTCCTTTTTAAAGACAAATCTGATTAAGAAGATTAAGATAGATGGACCATCTCTCATTATTGCAAACCTTCCTTACATACCTGCTGACATGTATAAAGGATTAGATAAAAGCGTAATAAATTTTGAGCCTAAAAAAGCTCTGGTAGGAGGCAAGAACGGACTCAAATATTACAAGGCACTTCTAGAACAGATTGAAAGGAAAAAATTAGAGAAAACTACCTTGTTGATAGAGATAGAGCCTTCTACCATAGATAACCTACGAGCTTTCATAAAAAGATATAACAAAGATTCAAACCTTAAAGTCTTTAAGGACTTAAGAGGAAAAGATAGATTTGTATTAATCCATCTCTCCTAGAATAATTGTTAGCTTTTCTTCGCTACCTTCTCTAAATACTGTTAGCTCTACTTCTTGATCTACTTCATGTTGCTGTATAATATCAGCCAATGATCTGTCTACTACCTCTTCTCCAAATACTGTTATGATATCACCTCTTTTTAACCCTCCTTGGTCTGCGGGACTTCCAGGCTCTACTCTTAGAATAAGTGCTCCTGCTACTACATCTATATAGTAAAGAGCTTCATACTCAGTAACCATCTGGTATGTTACACCCAAATATGGCCTAATGAATCTACCGTACATTCTGTACTCCTCTAGTCTACCCTTTACCCTATTAATTGGTATTGCGAATGATATATTGTCTGCTCCTGCTGTTGTAGCAAAATTAATACCAATAACTTCTCCTTGAGAATTAATTAATGGTCCCCCTGAGTTTCCAGGATTTACAGCTGCATCTGTTTGTATTACATCTTCATATGTCCTTGCAGTAGCACCAAACCATCCTGAACTTGCAGTTACAGACCTTTCAATTCCACTAATTATGCCTGTAGTGGCACTACCTGCTAATTGACCAAGTGGTGTACCTATCGCAACTACACTCTGTCCTACCAATAGAGCATCTGAGTCTCCCAACTTCAAGGCATTTATACCTTCCCCCTCTGGTTCTATTTTAATAACAGCAATATCGTTAAGGTCATCCCTTAGGATTTCCATAACTTGGTACTCCTTCCCGTCTTGTGTTACTACCATGTAGTCTGCCGTGAGATCTGAGACAACGTGTTGGTTTGTAATAATGATTCCATCCTCTCCTACTACAAATCCTGTACCAATATTTCTACTTCTGTCAATCAAACCCTCTTCTGGCGACAGCGTTAGGCTAGATACGGCAACACTGACGACAGAATGACTAGCCTCTTCAACAATCCCTATCACATTCATCTCTGCTTCTGTTATAACAAATTGCCTTCCTTCTGAAACAGTCTTTTCTTTGCCATTCAAACCTATTGCATACTCCCTTATCAAAGGAGAGTATGTAATACCAAGATAACCCGCAAAGAAAACTAAAAAGAAGGTCCCCAAGGTAACAAGGAATATTCCTGTAAACATTAGTACCTGTTTATTTGGTTTCCTGCTCTTTTTTTCTGTTTCAACTACAGTTTTCTCTTTTTTAATCATTTTTATTTATTTAAATAATTTATCTACTCAAAACCTCAATTGCTTTATCCAATTGAGGGTCATTACCTTGAATAAAATCTTCGTTTGTTAATTCAATTTCAATATCAGGAGTCACTGAATTTTCTCTTTCTATCTGACTACCATCTGGAAGAAGCCATCTCAAAATAGTCAAATGTAATGAAGAACCATCAGCCAAGTCATATATCCTCTGTGCAGTACCTTTCCCAAAAGTATCCTCCCCTATTAACGTAGCTCTTTTGGCATGCTGTAGAGCTCCTGCAAGAATCTCAGAAGCCGACGCACTTCCCCTATTAATAAGTACTATTAATTCTATGTCAAAAAGATTACCCTTTTTGGTAGAGTTGTAATCTTTAATTCTTCCTCTTGCGTCTGTTTGCTTGGATATTACAAAACCCTCATCTAGAAATTCATCCCCTGCGTAAATAGCAGCATCAAAAAAACCTCCTGGGTTTCCTCTCAAATCTAGGATCATTTTCGGCCTCCCTGAAGTCAATATCTCTCCGACTTTGCCATCCCACACACTACCCCATTCACTATAGCTGGTTTCTGTAAATCTCCCAACTTTAAGATATGCAATATTTCCATTTGGACCAATAAACTCCAGACTCATACTGGGTACTGTAATTTCGCTTCTAGTAATTGTAATTTCCACAGGTTCTCTTTCTCCCCTATGTAAAACTGTTAAGACAACATCTGTTCCTGCCTCACCTCTAATTTTGGCTACAGCGTCGTATACAGTATCATTGGCAGTTAATTCGTAGTCATCTACTTTCAGTATATAATCTCCTGGTCTAATACCTGCTGCTTTTGCAGGAGAACCCTCTAGTGGAGAGACCACTATTATTTGTCCATTATCATAGCCTAGTTCGGCACCAATTCCTTCAAAGTATTTTCCTTGGCTAGCAGAATTAAATTCCTCTGTTTCCTCAGGAGTCAAAAACACAGTAGCTGGATCTTCTAAAGAACCAACCAAACCTTTTATAGCACCATATACCAGCTCTCCATCTTCCATCTCATCTGAATCAATATATTCGCTTCGTGTAATGTCCAGAACTCTCCAAAACATTCCCAAATCTAAATCTCTAGAGGTTCTTAAATTTAAAAAGTTAGAATCTACTTGAAAACTTCTTCCTATTACTAATCCAAGAGTAAAAACTACAACAACCAGTATTCCTATTCCTAGAATCTTACTAAACTTGTTTTGTTCTTTATTTGGGCTTGTATTCACGATTATGGTTACTTAATTAAAAATTTTTATTTATCTTAACGCTAGATACTCATCTATTATACTCTAACTTTAGAGGGACACAAATTCTACACTTGCGATATTTATAATACTCTTTTGTCCACCCTCCCATTCTACATTTGCATAAAGACCTTCTTCCTCCATTGAGACTATCTTTCCTAACATACCGTAATTAGCGAGTGAACGAGAAATCACAGTACTACCAGAGGCTGATTTTACAAAAAGATCCTCTTTGGAAATATATTCTTTCTCTTGTGTTATAAAAAACATCTGACTTTCATCATAATCTAATGCTACAAACTTACTATTCATCGATGATATTAAATCTATTATTGATTTGCTTGAGTATATTTCTCCAAATCCCCCTATAATCCCAACTGGAAGACCTTGTCTTCTAAAATCCTCGTAATCCATAGAGTATGTTAGAACAAAAAATGCACCTTTTTCAAAAAGGTCATAGAGAAGATCAGTATGTAAGTATTTACCTACAAAAACAATTTTATCTTGGTAGTTAGAGTCACCTGCGTCTAATACTAAGTCTTTTCCATCTCCTATAACTACAAACTCACCAAACACCATCCTCTCCCCTTTGGGCTTAGTAAGAGAGTCTGATATACAAAGTAGGTCTAGAGCATAGGCATTGGATAATATATTAATACCTTCCACAGGATCTACTCCTTCAACTAGACCATTAAAGGTGCTTTTTACAACAGTTTCGCTTTCCTCTCCTAGTAAATCTAAATAGCCACTCCTTAATCTTGAGAGATCTACCACACCCTGCACTGGTGACACCACTTTCTTAATATTAAGCCCACCAGCCATAACCTTTTCTGCCAGAACATCCCCTTTACTAACAAGTTCCCCATCTATACAGTTTATATATTCTGAGAGTTTAGGTGTTTGTACATCTAGTTTTTCAGGGAGAAAAAAAGAGTTTTTAATATGACTACCTCTCTTAATAATTAAATCGCTACCTTCCTTTAATACATCACCCGTTTTAACTAAAACCTTATCCCCTGATTTGTAGGGAATATTAAATCTGTAATCTTGGTATTTTTCAAATATTTTTCTTCTTACTATCATTTTACTCCCCAATTTTGTAATTTTAATCTGTTTGAATAGCTATCAGGACCATAAACAACAGGTCTAGACCTTGCATCTATGAGAAGAGACTCATACCTTTTTTTGCTTGGGATAGACACGAAACCAACTGTTAAATCCTTCGTGGGGTAAATATAAGATCCTTCTTTAAAACTACCCTCGACAAGTAGTTTTTCCTCATGTTCAGGCATATCAATATATGAGTATTTTGAAGAGAGTGCAAAGATTTCATTTTTACCTCCACTTAAAGATTGAACCCTACCAGAAAATATTATCTTATTAGAAGCTTTAGAAGATTTTACATACGGTAGAATTACCTTGGTAAAATCCGAGAGTACTTCTCCTGCAGTAAGTATGATATCCATTGAATTAACACCCTCTACATAACTTCTTCCGTAGGAAAGAAGCTTCATATCCAAATCCCAACTGCAATCAAAAGATCCCTTTAATTCCAACCCATCTATTAGGGTTAACATACTTTTAGATTTGCCTAAAACTCTAGGAATATATCCAGAGATAATTATGCAACTTTCTTTATTCAAGACTCCAAAACCTTCAAGTTTTTCTTTGTTGTCCCTAAACAGAGAGTGGTTTTGTATTGTACAGTAAGACCTGAGAATATCTATGAGATTGGGGTCTTCAGAAGAAAAAATTCTGTTAAAGATAAAATTGCTCCAATAGTTAAACATTTCCTTTGTGCCTATATCTGTGGCTAAGAATGCTTTAAATCTAGAATCTTTTACACTGTCTATTAATGATAAGCTGTTTTTCCAACTAATCTTAGATCTAGAAAAAGCCGTTTTTTGCTCTTCCTTTTTTTTGTCATATATCTTCTCTACCCTAAACACAGAAAAATCCATTAAGTCCATATCTACATATATAATATCATCGTACTCTGTTTTCTCTACCAAGCCCTCTAAGATCTTATGCATATATTCATCATTTATAACCCTAAGAGAGATATCTTTGGAGAATTCTCTTACGGAGGCAAATATCTTGTCAAAAAATCTCTGGTTGTCATCTATTTGAATTCTAATACCGCCAATACCGTCTCCTTCGTTTTTAAAATGGCGGAATGAAAAAATAGCGTTTTTTGCCTTGTCAACTATATCCCAACTAAAGACCTTTTCTAGGTTGTCAAAATACTCAAACCAAAAATCTTTTGTAAAAACATCGTCATCCAACCTATACCTAAGGGGGTGTAGGTCTGTAAAGTCAGCAAGTACATATTCTCTATTAGCATTGTGATCTGTGTACGCAAGGTGTGACCAGATACCATCATCTTTTATGACAATGCTTAGATAGGAATTTTTTTCTAGTAAAGGCAGTTTTGACATTATTCTATATATTACTTAAAAGTAGCTTTCTTTTCAACAAAGTTATTGCCTAAATTAAACCGATTAGTACAATTAAACAAACAAAAAGGGGGTAATTGATACCCCCTCTTAAGATTCCGATTATAATAATCTTTTCTTACTCGTCCAGGGAGTAAGGAAGTAATGCCATATATCGAGCTTTTTTTATAGCCTTTGTTATTTTCCTTTGGTGTTTAGTACATACCCCTGATTTTTCTGTAGATATAATTTTTCCTCTAACAGAAGTATATTTCTTTAGTTGATATATTTCCTTGTAATTAATATCTTCTACACCAGACTCACAGAGAGGACATTTAAGATTCTGTGGCAACCTTCTTCTTCTCCTAGGTCTTCTTTTGTTAATCTTTGTGTCTTCATCCTCGTCTTCTGTAACCTTAGGACTATCTAAAACCTCATCTACTACGACAGGCTTTGTTTCTTCTATTTTCTTTTTTACTTCCTCTGCCATTTATATATTCCTAAATTTAAAATGGTAAATCTTCTTCTAATGGATCTTCCTCTACTGACTCGTTCTCTGAGATATCCTCATCGGGAGCTTTCTCTTCCTTTTTCTCAGGACCATTGTCCTCTCCCTCATCCTCATCTAATCCTACTCCTTGTTTTCCCTTACTGTCCAAAAGTATCATTTCATCAACTCTAATCTCGGTCTTGTACCTCTTAACTCCATCATCACCTTCCCAGGACCTGGTATTTAAAGAACCTTCTATATACACCTTCATTCCTACGGCAAGTAGTTGCTGACATATCTCTGCTATTTTATTCCAAGCAACTATGTTGTGGAATTCTGCTAATTCCTTGGTCTCTCCTTCTGAGTCTTTCCAAGATTTATTAGTAGCCAAACCAAAAGTAGCTACGGGTACACCAGAGCCTGTGTATCTTATCTCTGGATCCCTTGTTAAGTTTCCTATTAAAAGGACTTTATTTAAAGATCTTGCTGCCATGTTTTTTATATATTTATAATTTAACTTACCTTTAACTATACACCTCAATTATTAACTTTCGATTAAATCTTCAATTCTTTCTTTTTTATACTTTTCCCTATTCTACTAACATCTTCTATCTCTACTATCATAAAACGAAGAATTTCTTGTTTAAGTTGCATTTGTCTCTTTATCTCTGTCACCTGCTCTGGAGACACTTTAAAGTCATATACTATGTAATATGCTTCATTGTGTCCCTTAATTTTATATGATAAATACCTTTTACCCCAAACATCTACATCTAACACTTCCCCTTTGTCTGCTTCAACTAAGTCTACAAATTCTTTGTGAATTTCTTTTCTTAGATCATCCGGTAAAAGAGGTTTCAAAGCCACAATCATTTCATAGTTCTTCAATTTCTTGACAGCCATTAATACTTAAACACTTTAATTTAACTCGAGAATGGATTTTAGCAGAAAATGTTACTTTGTACAACAACCATATCAAGGAGTAGGCCTGTCTTACTAGACCTATAACACCATGGGAACAGGGATTTTACTTCTACAATAAGGCTAATCAGGGAGCAGACCTTTAAATTAAAGGTCTGCTCTTAAAAGAACCTCGCTCCGAAAGAGAATCTATGTCTTCGACCTAGCTATAGGTCTAGTAAGACAGGCCTACTCTATTTATTCGCCAATATCACAATATAATCTCCATCGCTAACTATATATTCTTTGCCATGATTTTTTACTAAACCTTTCTCTTTTGCATTAACCCAACCCCCTACCTCCAACATGGCCTCAAGATTAACGACATCTGCAGTAATGAAACCCTTCTCTAGGTCGGTGTGGATTACTCCTGCTGCTTTTTTCACTGTACTACCCTCTACAATACTCCAAGCGTTACACTCTTTTTCTGAGCCAGTATAGAATGTTATAAGATCAAGGGTATCAAAAGCACCTTTGATTATATCTTTTATAGTTATAGGCTCATCATCTAGCATAGACATATACTCGTTAACCTCATTCTCTTCCATCTCTGTCATATCTGCAAGTAATTTAATATCTACTACCATAACCATATCCCTTGTCTTTTCCCCAAGCTCCTTTTTCCATAATTTCACTCTTTCATTATCTATATCTGCTTTGGTGTTTAGTAAAAATAGTCGTTTTTTACTTGTTAAAAGCCATAAGTCATGAATTATCTCTAATTCCTCACGGGATAGCTTCATATCTATAACTGGAATATCTCTATTTAGTTCCTCTAAAACTTTCTTAAGAACCTCATACTCGCTAATTGCATCTTTACCCCCTATTCTACTCATTTTCTCTACACCAATAATTTTCTTTTCTACACTCTCAATATCTTTGAGTATTAATTCAGATTGAACAATCTCAAAATCTGCAATTGGATCTATTCTGTCGTAGACATGAGATACTTTCTCACTCTCAAAGCCTCTTAAGACATACATTATGACATCTACCTCTCTAATATGAGAAAGAAATTGGTTACCCAAACCTTCACCCTTAGATGCTCCTTTAACCAATCCTGCTATATCTACGAACGTCATGGCAGCAGAAACTATCTTTTGGGCCTTAAAATGGCTAACCATTCTCCCTAATCTGGTGTCTGGGATCTCCACTACCCCTACATTTTTGTCTATGGTACAGAAAGGAAAGTTTTCTGCGGGTACAGACATTTTAGTTAGGGCATTAAAAATTGTTGACTTCCCAACATTAGGTAATCCTACTATACCTAATGAAAAGGAATGTGATTGTTTAATTGACATGGGTGGATTATATAATAATAATTGATGATATGATATATACTATACGTAGCCTAGATTAATTAACTGCCTTTGTAATGAAAAATATATACAAGATTTTCCTCTCTTTGGTACTGCTTGGGTCACTGGGCTTTCTTTTTTCTAAGAATATCCTTGCTTCTGATGAAGACTTTGTAATAGATACAAAAACTCAGGTCTTATATAATACAGGAGATGATTTTGCTACCGTGATTACAGAGTATATTAGGACTGTAAAAAACAGTACCTATTACTTCCCTGAGACAGGTGAGAAAACTTTTCACATACCAGACATATCTGGAGCACAAAAAGAAGATATTGAGGCAGAGAGGAAATACAAATTAGAAACATTAACGGTAAAAGACACTAGGGGTAATAATGTTAATTATTCCATAGAACAAAAGGACCCTGGTCAAGGTTTGTATGTTACAATCCCCAATTACAGAACCACTACATCTTCCTCCCCCTACCATATTGTCATGGAATACAAGACTCATGATTATGTTCTTAAAATTGGAAATTTTGTTAACATAGTTGGAACATCTTTACCAAGAGACACAGTTTTTGAAAGAAGAGATCAACAAAATGGCACATTAACAATATTTAACTACTACTTTACAATTACAGTTGATAGTGATATTCCTCTCCTTGCAAAGAGTTTTCCAGAATACACAAGGACAGAGAAAGGAGAAAATGTACATTTTGAATTTAAACAAACTGACAGGATTGAAAGTTCTCCTTCCTTAGAGTTTGGAACCTCTGTGCTCTACAGGTTTGAGGTAGAATATGTAACTCCCCAAACAGATTCCTTTATTCCAGAGAAATATTCCTCTGTGTTTAAGGCTCTCTCTACTAATATTTATGAGTTGTCGTTACCCAGAGAGTTTTCTGAAACAAGTCAGAGGGTATATTTCGAAAGTGTCTCTCCTTTACCAAAGGATATATACCGCGACACAGAAGGTAATATTATAGCAATGTTTGAGGTACCAGCAAATCAGGAGAGTATTATTAAAATTGTTGGGTACATCTCTGTTGAGCAAGATGAGCTAAGAGAGGATTGGGACTTCTTTGATATGACCTATGACAATTATTTAGAAGAGATTAAAGGGAGTGAATACATAGGTAGATATTTAGGTTCTACTAAATACTGGCAGGTTAATGATAACTTAATTAAGCAAGAAGCAAACACTCTAAAAGAAGGACAAGAAACACTTTTAGATATAATTAAAGCTAATTACCAATACATTAATGAGAAATTGGAATACGACCAAGATAAGGCTACCTCAGAAAATGAGAGAATCGGGGCCAAAGAAGCCCTACTCGGGGGTCCTTCTGTATGTATGGAGTATGCAGATGTAATGATTTCACTCCTTAGAGCACAGGGAATTCCTTCTAGAGCAGCTATTGGGTACGCAAACCTAAGAGAAACAGCACCTAATGAGCAAGTAAGACATCAATGGGTACAGATTTGGATACCAGAATATGGTTGGCTTTCTGTAGACCCCACTTTTGAAAGCAGAAATGTGAAAATTGGACAAATGGTAGACAGAGTTCTTTGGGAGGTATTTAACGATGACTCTCTTTCAAACATACGAATATATTCTGCAAATAATATTATAGATTTAACTACCGAAGGATTTACAATCAATGTTTATGGGGCTACAGATGAGATTGATTATGACAAATTAAAATCATATACAGACCTAGTATCAAAAGAAGAGATTAGAGAAGCTTCAAGTCCTAATATTGGTTCTATTATAAGTACAGTATTAAAAACGACCACCCTTGGAAAAGCCTTGTTGATTACAGTACCAATATTGTTGGTACTAGTGCTCCTGACAGTATTAATATCTTCAATTTCTTACCTCATTAAAAAGCTAAAAAGGAAGAAATTAGGAAAAAACAGAAGTAGAATTACGATAAATTAACAAAGGTTCTTTAAAGATTGCAGTAAATTCCGACTATTTAAAAGTATATAGTTTGTCTATATTCAATATACCCTTAGCATTACTCAATCTTGCCTCTGTAGTTGCATAAATAGTAATTAATGGATCACCTTTCTCTACTTTCTCACCTTGAACTTTGTGCATATACATACCAGCCTCTTTTATTTTAGGATTACCTAATGTTTTTGCAATAGTAACCAGCTCTATATTATCCAATGTTTTTACGGTACCATCCCTATCTGACAATAAATCATACTGCAAATTAGCACTTTTTATTTCAGAAGATCTAATCTTTTTAATAGCTCCTTGAGCAAAGGCTATCTCCCAAAACTTGTCTAGTGCTTTTCCAGAATCTAATATCTCTCGTGCAAACTTTTTACCCTCACCTCTTTTTACAATTTTAGTGCTTTCAAACAACCTAGTAGCCATTTCGACTATCACATCTTCAAGTTCTTGGCACTTACCATCATCTCTTTCCAAAAGTTTAAGAGCTTCCCTAATTTCCATGTTTGGTCCTATACTCCTACCATCTGGGCCTGTAATGACTCTCTTTATCGTTTCACAATGGATGTTGAATTTCTTAAACAGTTTCTTAAATTCCCTATCTAACATTTGTACATCATCTGCTCTTTCTACCTTGGATCCCTTTCCATATGGTAGGTCTATTAATATATGATTTACCCCCATGGATATTTTCTTAGCAACAATACTAACTAAGACCTTTTGGAATTCTTGAATTCTAAGAGATCTTTCTACATTAATAATTACATCATCTGCAGGAGAAAGGTCTAAAGAACCACCCCAGAACATACATCCCCCAGTCTTTTTTACAACCTCCATAACTTTTTCCTTAGATATTGCTACTGGCATTACAACTTCTAAAATGTCAGATGTTCCTGCAGGAGAAGTTATTGCCCTAGTTGAAGTATTTGGGACTATTAGACCTCCTGCAACAAGGATAGGAACTAAAGTTGGTGTTATTGCTTTACCCGCTACCCCACCTATTGAGTGTTTATCTGCAACTAAGTGTCCGTTGCCCCTTATCCCTTTAAAATCTAGGATATCTCCAGATTCGGCCATACCTTTTGCCATCCAGTATATTTCATCATCATTAAAACCAGGATTAAAGAATGTAGAAACAAAGAAAGCTATCTCTGTCTCTCTTAATTTTCTAGACCCTATTTCCTTCATTATAGTTTTTAGATGCTCTTCCTTTAAGTCATGCCCTAGTAATTTCTTACTTATATATTCCAAAGATTTACTTGGTTGAGGAATATCTATGAAAACAGAAGCTCCACTTTCAATCCTATACTGCTTCCAGATCTCTTCAAAAAGACCTATCTGGCCCTCTACGACCTTAGAGTCTGTTTCCATGACATTGGCATGCAATTCTACCTCTCCTAAGCCTACAAGAGCTATCTCTCCTTCCCTAACACCCAATCTTTCTGCATCTTTACGGTTTAATACAACATTAAAGTCACTATCTTCTCCCAAATCTAAATTTTTGCTTCTTAAGTAAAAGGACATAGTATGTTGTGTAAAAAATTAACTAGTAAATAACCATGGATAATGATCTTTAGCGGTTTGTTTAATATCTCCAGGCTTTAGTACTCCAAATTCGGTAACATATCCTGTTATTAAACCCTTATCTATAACCTCAAATGCTGGATTGTACATATGCAACTCCTCAGGAGCATCTTCCCAAAGCTCCCTACTCTCCCTCACTTCCATTTCAATATTATGATGAAAGGATTCAACATCTAGTTTGAGCAAAGGAGTAACTATATAGAAAGGTTTATCTGCATAGTGTGCAGCCATACCCAGTCCCCAACTTCCTATTTTATTAATAGCGTGACCACCCATGGTTATTTCATCACAGCCGATGAAGACTATCTCTACTGGAACACTGCCCCTGTTTATTATAAAGGACTCCCCTGCACTATCTGCTATCAGTGTAGTTTTAATTCTTGCTTCTAACAAACTTTTAGCTGTAATCCTTCCCTGAAGCTTAGGTCTTGTCTCGGTACAAACTACTTCGAAATTCTTTTTATTTTTACTAATTGATTTAATTAATGAGACAGCTGTAGACGAGTGACAATGAGTAAATATCTTGTTGTAATTATTGAAAAATCTCCATGATTTTTCCAACAGGTCTGTCTTAGATTGTCCGATAATGTCAAGAAAGTCATCACATAACTCTGCAAATTCCCGTTTCATAGTCACAAGCTCTGGTAAAACAGAATGTTTTTTATTAAATAAATATTTCACATATTTAACCCCATTCGTAGCGAGGGGTTCATTTGCCCTAGCATGGGAAAGTCTGTCTCCTACCTCAAAGAATTCTTTGTAAAACAAATCCTTGTCTTCCTGTTTACTAATATCTTCATACAATTTCATACCTTCGAAGGTTGCAATAGCTACATTGGTAGCTCCTTGTATGTTCAAATCTTTTATATCTTTATATATTTTTTCTATTTCAGGATATTTATCCATTTATTATTAAACAAAACTATTCTAATTTAACAACTTCTCCATGGTCTGGGGTATGTATTTCTGTAGGAATATGTTCTTGGAGGTTTTCCTTAAACAATTGAATAATATCTTCATCCCCATGCACTAAAAATATCTTCCTAGGAGTATGCCCAAAACTTCTCAACCAATATCTCAGGTCTCTTTGATCACCATGACCAGAAAAACCCCCTAGTGTAAATAGTTGTGCATTATTATTGTATTCTGTACCCATTATTCTTACAATCTTTTCTTGGTCAACTATTCTTCTACCCAACGTGCCCCTAACTTGGTAGCCTACTATTATGATATGCGTGGATGGATCCTCTATGTTGTTTTTTAGGTGGTGTAATATTCTTCCTCCTGTACACATTCCACTACCTGCTATTATTACAACACCCTTTTTTGCAGCTAATCTTTTTGATTCCTCTACTGATTCTGTTTTTCTAAATCCCGGGAAATCGAAAGGGTCATCTCCTTTTTTAAGTAGTCTTTTAGCATCTTCATCGTAAAAGTTAGGATACTGTCTAAATACCGTAGTCGCTTTAGAAGCCATTGGACTGTCTAAATATACTGGTAGTCCCTCTATTAGTTTGTTTTCTATGAAAAGATTAAGCTCGTACAAAATCTCTTGGGTTCTTTCTAAAGCAAAGGATGGTATTAATATATTACCCCCTACCTTCATAGCACTTTTAAGAGCAGTTAGAAATTCTAAAACTGTCTCATTTCTATTTTTATGTAACCTATTCCCATATGTAGACTCACATATGACATAGTCAGCTTCCCTTATGAGGTCAGGGTCTTTCACAATCCTAGCACCTGGTTGACCAAGGTCCCCAGAAAACACAAGTTTTCTAACTCTTCCTGCCTCATTCTTTAACCAAAATTCAAAGATTGAAGAGCCTAAAATATGTCCTGCATCTCTCATCCTAAATTCACAATCATTAGTTAGGTTGACAGAGTTTCCGTATGGGTAAACCTCAAAAAACTTCATACAAGCTTCTACGTCCTGGTCAGTATAAAGGGGTTTTTTAAATTGTTCTCCTTCCTGCTCCTGAGAATTTTTAGGTCTAGCTAACCATCTCTCATACTCTTCTTTTTGTAAGCTTGCAGAATCCAATAGTACTATCTTGGCTAAGTCTCTAGTTGGTTGTGTGCTAATTATTCTTCCCTTAAAACCTTGTTTTACTAAGAGTGGTAATCTACCACAGTGGTCAAAGTGTGCATGAGTTAAGAATACGTAGTCTATCTCGGCAGGATTAAATGGGAATGGTTCGTAGTTTTTCTTCTCTATGGAATCTGGTCCTTGGAAGGCTCCACATTCTACAAGAAATTTTACTGTTGGAGTTTCTACATAAAAACATGATCCTGTTACTGTTTTAGATGCTCCTAGAAATTGTATATTCATTTAGGCAGTGTTGTTTTAAGTAATGTGTCTGTTTATATAATAGTAGATTAGAGGTAGAGATGACAAGTCCTCTATTTAAATGACATTACAACAAACCCTAATTTATCCATTTCTTTTTCACCCCAAAACTTTATATCCTTTGTCTTAATTACAAAAGCTACTTCTTTTTCTAATTCTCTCCCCGTATACTCCTTCGTCTTAGGATCCCATTCTCTAAGAATTAGAATGTCACCTTTCTCACATTCGAATTCTGCTAATCTTAAATCAAAATTCTTTTCTCCACTGAGTACCTTCTCAAAAAGTTCAGGCCACGCTTTTTTCTCTATTCTTTTCATAATTAAAATTTAATAATTTAAATATTGGCTAATTCCTTAGCCTTATTAACCAATTTCTCCTTAGTATTTAACAAAGGGTCCTCTATTACAATATCTAATAATTCATTAAGTACTATTCCCATCTTAGGCCCTTTTTTAATTCCAATGTCCATTAAGTCTTGTCCTGTAATATCTAGATCAGTAACTTTTAATGCCATATCCTGTTTCCTAACCTCAGATATTCTCCTTTGTAGTACTGTTATCTCATCTGGTTTGAAAGCAGTAGCGGGATTAGATTGTGCATCTGCTAATCTTAATTTAAAAAGGTCATCAATATTTTCTTCCCCTACCCTTTGTATAAACCTCCTTACTGCAGTATCTGTCCATTCATGCTTTTCAATATTTTCTCTCTCCTCATCTGTCATATCTTCTTTAATATGGGGGTAATGGAACATATGGTTCTCTACTAAGATCTTTACTCTTTTTATTTCAGCTTGCGAAAACTTCAGTCTTTTCATTATTTGTTCTGCTAAATCTGAACCCATTTTGTCATGACCATAGAAATGACCATCCCCCATATCTGTTCTTGGCTTAGCGATGTCATGAAGTAGTGCAGCTAATTTAACACTGTCATGAGCTACATCACATGTTTTAAGGGCATGCCAATATACATCATGTGCATGAAAAAGTTTCTGTTCAACATCTACAGACTCTAATAGCTCTGGCATAAATATTGCTAACACTCCTGTTTGCCTCATTAATTCTATTCCTATGGAAGGTTTGGGAGAATTAAGAAGCATTTTCATAAATTCATCCCTTATTCTTTCCATAGAGATTTGTGAAGCTATTGGTATAGACTTTTTAATTGCCTCAAAGGTGTCTTTTTCAATGTCAAAGCCTAATTGGGCAGCCATTCTACAAGCTTTAAATGCTCTTAAACCATCTTCTTTAAATCTTTCTATGGGAGTACCTACTGCTTTAACTAATTTGTTTTCAATGTCCCCTATCCCACCATAGGGGTCATAGATATCTCCTTCTTTTGGTTCATCCGAGCCATCTAGTTTAAGTTGAGAAAGATCTAAAGCCATAGCATTGAATGTAAAATCTCTCCTACCTAAATCCTTGTCTATATCTTCAACAAAATCTACACTCTCAGGCCATCTACCATCTACATACTCTGCCTCGCTTCTGAAGGTTGTAACTTCTACCTCATGTGTTTCTCCATGTTTGTCTTGTATCAAAGCTACTACCGTACCAAATTTGGCTCCTGTAGAGATAGCTTTTGGAAACATATTTAACATTTCATCTGGCAAAGCATTAGTTGCTAAATCATAATCATGGGGTTTTTCTCCCATAGCTACATCTCTTAAGGCACCCCCTACTAGGTATGCATCATATCCTTCTTTAAGTAGTATTCTTCCTACCTTCTGTACATATTCTGGTATTGTTAGAGTTATTTTCATCCTATTTATTTCTTAATATATTTTCTAAATTAAAGATTCTGACACTATTACTATCTTACCACTCCTGTTTTAGGTAATACAAAATTATTCTTCCTTGTTTCATCAATTATGCCCAAAACCCCTCTCTGTTCATTGTTTACCTCCAAGTCCTCTACAAAAACTTCTTGGTTATCAAGTAAGTCTATAATTTCATCTTCCTTAATATTATCACTATCTAAACTCTTTTCATACTCCAAAATAGGTGATGTCATTGTGTAAGGTATTCTTGAGATGCAAAAACAATCCCCCTCAGGTTGCACTGTTGAACCATGTATCCATCCCCCATCCTCTCTATAACCTATTACTGTGACTCCTCCTCCCCAAAACCACTGATATTGAGGATTCCCAGATATTGTACATTCTTCTTTTGTATTGGGATTATGTATTTTAAAATAGCCTAATTCCTCAAAATCTTGCAAAATATATTCTATACTCATCTCTTCAAAAGGAGATATTGTAAACTCCAAATTGTAAGTATGATGTTCAAAAACCATATTCTCTAAAGTTTCCTCACTTATATTTTTTATAATTACCGAAACTTCCACCCCTTTATTTACTCCACTTATCTCTTCCACCTCTATTCTTTCTATCTTAATTGGGTTTGAGATAGTTAATGTATCTAAGACTAAAAACCCCTCCTGTCCATCTTCTAATACCCCCGGCCCTATATACTCCTTAAAGAGCGCTGTCTTTACTATCCATCTAAAGTCAAAATGTATCGAGATACTTCTTTGAACTGGTAAACTAGTATCCATTGTAACAATGTTTAACCAATTACCAAGATCTGGATCCTCTTTACTAAAAGGTGCTACTACTTTTGACACATCCACGGAGTGTCCTGCAAAATTAAAATATTTGTAAATATAATCTACCTGTGTTCCTGGAGGACCACTTACCCTATCTACTTTTCCTGGGATTCTTCTTTTGTAGTCAGTATCTGTTAAAGTATCCATACTTTCGTTATCTAAAACTGCTTGAGTCCCTTGCCCTTCTATTAAGCTGTAATAATAGATAAAACTATCCGCCTCATCTATAGAACCTGGTAGATAACCTTGGGTTATCGCAGTAGTGTGCTTATAATCACTGTAACGACTATCCCCGTACATATTAAAATCATCTGCAGATACTGGAGAGATTAAAAGAAAAAGAAAAAAAAGTACTAAAAGCATGTATTTATCTTTAAAAATTTATTTAAAGATATTTTACATTGTAAATATTAAATCTAGATTAACTCTTAGCCTTTTTCTTCTCTTGTATCCTAACCTTCTCTGTAACATAGAAATTGCGTTTAAACTTACCCCTTCCCAACATCATTTCTGTTATAGCCTGAATGTAAGGGATGAAAGAAAAAGTTAGCATATTTACAGTAATTAGATATGTTTCAAAAAAGTCTAAAATATGTCTCCACCACTTCCAATACTTTGGTACTGGAGTAATTTTTCTTCTAAATATTACAATGGGAATATTTGAAAGCATTACTAGCAAAAACACATAACTTAATATTCTAGGAAGGTTGTAGGAAAACACAGTGTATTGATATGTAGGACTTAACCAACCCATGATATTTAGACCGAATGTCAAGACAAAAACAATAGTTAATACCCAAAGGTAGTCAAACATCATTTTTAACATAAGGAGTTTTTTGTATGCTGGGAAATTTTCTTTGTCAGTAAACATCACTGCTAAGGATATTGGGAAATTAATAATACCCCAACCCCACCTGTATTGCTGTTTGTAAAAAGATATGTGGGATTTAAGAAATGTTTTGTTTTCAACAGCGTCATTATATGTAGGAACATAGACTTCTTGGTTTTTAAATCTACCTTTAGTCCTAAGTATTGAATTCCAGTAGAATGCTGTATCATCATTTGGTATTTCGGGGTCCCAAAACTCTATTTCCCTAAGAGTGTTTAAATTTACAATGTAAGAGGAGAATGTGTCTTTTGTGTACACCCTATCTTGCATAAATGGTAATTTAAGGGATTTATCTAATACCCAAAGATGTAAGACAACAAGAGTTAACATGTTAGATTGTGTTCTAATTATGGGGGGTACACTCCAAATATTGTTATTAAAAGAGTGTATGGCAGAAGCATAGAAGGTATATTCTGGATCCTCTATAGTAAGATATTTATATGTTACTGCAGAGAGATACTTAGGATGTGGCCTTAGATCTGAATCACAGGTTATTAAAAGGTAATTACTTAGATCTTTTCCTTCATTTTCTAAATCTTTTACAAAATGCCTGGCTGCCCAATTAATATTTGCACCTTTAACACCCACTATCTCTCCTGGAATACCTGCAGGGTGTATGTAATACCTCATACTACCAAACCTGTTTCCATATTTCTCTTTCAGTTTCTTGAAGTTCTCTATTTGTAAATCCTTCTTCCTCTCTTCCATTGCCATTACTACATCTATTTTCTTAGCTCCAATATCATTATTTACCCAGGCTTCAAAGGAAGGCTCTAATATTTCTAGAGTCTCTGCATAGACAGGACAGAGGTAAACATACCTCAAATCTTTAAATTTTTGGGAATTCATATTCTCTATTTTAGATACCCAGTCAGTTTGAGTTTCTTCTTTCATTCTTTTGACACCAATATAACAACCTATTACAAACTTAACAGTTCTGAAAAGCCAGTACATAACAAGAAAGGCTATATAAATAACAATAGCTACATTCCACTGTAAAAGTGCAAATATTACGGGTAATAGTAGTAGTGTCCAAACGAATAGGCCTGGGACTATTTCAAAGAATCTTCTCTTTAAATATGGCATAGTGGAGGGAAATCCCCCATCTCTATCTTTTGGTTTATAGGGGCTTTTGCTCTTATTTAGGTTTTCTTTTTCTGTCATTGTGTAGGTATTTTAGTCTATATTGGATCAAAAATCTAATGGGTAAATAAATTTTCAGGATATTCTCCACTATTCACTAGTTCCTTCAACTTTACTCTTACTACCCCTGCATCTTCAGGATATGTAACTCCAAACCACTCTCCTTTCGTCTCTAGAACCTCAAACTTCACCTCCCCATCCTTAATCATATTACTCAGTATAACGGGTAAGAGAAATTCTCCTTCTAATTCGTCTTCATTCTCCTTAAGAAAATCTTCAAACCTTCTTTCTAAATTCTCAAAGATATTATTATGTAAACAAAACATATTCATAGAAACCAGATCCTTATTCTTCATAACCATTTCCTTTCCATCCCAAGTTTTACCTTCTATTTTTCCTTCTTTCCTTCTTTCTATTTCAAATGTTTCCTCTATTCCTTCGAGAAAATCACCTTTCACCTCACATATACCTCTTTTTACAGTCCCATGATCACTGAGAACATTTTCTAAACGATAAGCAGGAATACCATACAAATCTTTTTTACAATCATTTCTTAGGAAATTTCCCCCTACTTTAAAAGCCTCTTTACCATAAAAATCATCCCCATTTATTACCAAAAAAGGTTCCTTAAGAACATCTTTTGCAACCAATAGTGCATGGGCTGTTCCCCAAGGTTTTGTTCTTTTGGGACTTAATTCATACCAATCTGGGAGCATATCTACAGACTGAAATATATAATTAATATCAATCTTATCCTTATATTTTTCCATAAAAATATCTTTAAATGCTTCCTCCATATCAGTCCTTATTACAAAAACCACCTTCTCAAAACCAACTCTCATAGCATCATAGATAGAATAGTCTATAATGGTTTCCCCGTTGGGACCGAATCCTTCCATCTGTTTAAGACCTCCATATCTACTGCCCATACCAGCTGCTAAAACAAAGAGGGAAGTTTTAGAGTTCATACATATATGTCTATGAAATTATTTATATAACAATACCATTAATTTTATCTGCTAACTCTATATCTTTTTCTGTTATCTTATACCCTTCATCATGCGTTGTTAACTTAACCTTTACTTTTTTGTATGAAAATATCTCAATATCTGGATGATGCCCCTGCTCTTCTGCAATAGGTACTATTTTCTTAACAAAATTCACTGCTTGAACAAAATTGTCAAACTCAAAAATTCTAATCAGAAAATTGTCTTTCTCTTGCCAATTGATTGGGTATTCCATAATTAATTCCTCCTAACAAATTATTCTAAATGTTAGCACACAAATATTAGACAAGTATACCTATAGAAT
>CAYGOB010000002.1:0-58345 GCA_964351475.1 uncultured Candidatus Saccharibacteria bacterium | reverse complement strand
TTAGCATAGTTCCCCAACCTGCTTAATATTATTGTTCAATTATATCAAATTTCCCATCAGAATGTGGAATCATTGATATCCATATTCTTCCTCGGTTGAATTTGATAGCGTTTCCTGAACTATCATAATATTTTGTTCTATCGGTCCTTGAATCCTTTTTCCACTTCCCATTTATTATTTTCCCGTCTTGTAATATTACAGCGTCTCTCTCATCTATAGTCGTTGTTAACAATCTACCTTTGTCATCTCCAGAGGGTACGGCTCTTACTTCTTGTAATATGACGGTCTTGGCAGAAATCTGTGTATTTGTCTCTGCATCCATATCTGCTCTCCCTCCTATTTTTCTGTAATAACTGTTTGTTGACATATCATATGTCCACTCCGTATCATACATTCCACCATTTGCTAATCTTGTATGAAAAGCTATCTTAACATGTGTTTTTTCTCCTCTGTCTTGAATATCTGCATCTCTCTTAAATGTATAACTCTGTATTGTTGAAGGAAACTCATCCCAGTTCATTCTCTCTCCGTAGGTCCAGGCATTTGTTATGGAACTATACTCGTTATGTGGAGAGACTCTTCCCCCTTCTCCTGATCTCCAAGCTCCGATAGTTGCAATAATCTTCATCTTGTAGGAGTGTACATTGCCACAAGCGTTGGTTCTAGGGTCATTTGTTTCTGCACAACCATCATAAATTAACAAAGGATCATATTCATTAGCCCATTCTAAATAAGGCTGTCTTAAACTTCTAATAGGGCCAACTTTCTCGGGTGCTTTACTCCAAAAAATTCCTAAGATTCTAGTTATGCCACTCTCTACATTAGCTTCAATTACTACATCCGCACTGTTTAATCCTGAAAGAGGTCTTGCATCAACATGATTATTCATCATAACCGCTACAGGTCTTCTATCCATCATTTGATCCATGTCACTTTTAGAAAAGAGAAGACCATTTAAAGGACTTTCCTCTGTTCTAGGTTCTTCTGGGCTAGAAAGCAGAGCAAATGCTTTAGGGAAAATACGGTCATCAGGACTGGAGGTAATGAACATCTTGTCAAAACTCAATACGTCATAGGGTGACTTTGGTTTTAATCTGTATATTCCATAGTAGTAAAACAGGCCAATTCCTACCAAAGTTAAGAGTGCCGCTGTAGGAAAGAGGAAATTTTTCCAATTAATATTTTTAAATATATTTTTCTTCTCTCTTACCTTTTTCTCTTTCTTTGGTTTTTCTTTCTTCTTTTTCTCTTTCTTTTCATTAACTTCTGTCTCTTCACTCTTTTCTTGGGAAGTATCTCTTTTCTCCACAACATTCTCCTCTACAATGTTTTCCTTTTCTGTAGAAGGGGCAGTTGGCTCTTGTTCTACAGCACTCTCTTGTTCAACGGGAGTTTCTTCCTTTTCTACAATGCCTTTCTTTTTGTCAGATATTTTAAAAGTTTTTGCCATATGAATATCCTAGCACAACTAAATATTCTTTTAAACATCCTCTAGAAAGTGGTAATATGTATATATTTAACATTTAATAAATTTAATAATGAAAAAGAAAACAGTATGGATATTACTCCTACTGGTAGCGGTAGGAGGATTAATTTTCTTTCTAACAAGGAGGCCAGAGGAAGAAATCCCAGAAGAGGAGGAAGATACGGTAATTGAGGAAGTTCAGGAGGTAGAAGAGGAGGAAGAGATAGAGTATACAGGGGATACAGATTTCTCATCATTTTCTTCTCAGACTCAGGTGTTAGGGCAAGAATCTGAAGCAAAGTTTACAATAGAGGGCGTGGAGGATGTATCTAGGGATGGTTTTCATCAATTTACATTTACTTTAACTACAGAGGATGAAGAAGAGCCATTTGTAACAGCATCATATCTTTCAAATCAAGATGTTATTCGAATGGATTTTCAGGGTATAGATGGAGATAATAGTGGTATAGGGTATCAGCAAGAAAGAAGGATAGATGAACAAGGGGTTACGAGGATATATCACAATATTTCATCCCAAGCAGATCAGGAATTGTATGACATAGGTGTGTCAAAGTCTACAATATTTTACTTAACCTCAGAGCAGTTAGAGGAGGGTAGGTGGACGGTAATATTGCAAGTTAAATACCCAGGGGCTACAGATGTTGATGTAGATTTAGGGAGTGAAGAATTCTCAAAGGATGACCAGAGTATCCTAGGAGTAACAGCAGATGATGGAGCTGCAATATCTGCATATACTTATAGTGGTACTTCAGGTTTACTTAAATTGGTATGGACAGTAACTAGTAACGTAGATAATCCAATTCCTTCAGTTAGTGCAACTTACAATGAGGATGATAATTTGGTTGTAACGTTTCAGAGTTTAAGTATGGATAGGGTAGCAAGCTTTGCAGATACTTTAATCTTACCGTCATCAATAACAGCGGAGGTAAAGAGAGAAGGAGGAAGTTCAATATATACTTTTACTGGAATGAGTGGAGTTAGAGAGTTTAAATTGAGTGCTTCATTAAGTCCTAACCAAGTAATTTTGGAAATTAAGTAATAAAAAAGAAAGAACGAAGTTCGACATCGAGGATAATCCTTATGTGTTAAGGACTATACTGACTTTTTATTCTAAATTTAATATACTATGGGTAGATGAAGAGAGTAGTTTTTGATTTTCATAGAGTAATATATGATCCTAAAAGGGGGGAAGTAAATCCTGGGGTTTTTAATATTATTGAATCTTTATATAAACAAAATATTTCACTATATATCTTTACTAATTCTTCTTTAAGTGTCCTGGAAAGAAATGACAAGAAGAAGCCATTTCTTAAATATTTTAAGGATGTTATACATAAATATTCTAAACCGTATCCGGAATCTTTTGAGGAGCTTTTCAGTACTCTTGAATGTGATGCTACTGAGGTTATTATTGTGGATGATGATGTGAATGTAATAGAGCAAGCTCAGGAGTATGATATATTAACTGTAAAATATATTAATGCTTCTGAGTTAAAAAATAAGTTGAAAGAAATTTTGGGAGTAAATATATGATAACAAGAAAAAAAGTAAAGCAGCTTCTAGATAAATATATAACCACGGAGTGGCTTCAATTACATATGAGAGAGTCAGAGGTTGTTATGAGGTCTCTAGCCAAGCATTTTGGAGAAGATGAGGAGCTTTGGGGTCTTTCTGGTTTACTTCATGACTTAGATTATGATTATGTAGACAAAGATCCAGATAGGCACGTTGTAGAGTTTGACAAGTTGCTTGAGGTTGAGAATCTGAAGATAGGAGAGGATATTCCATTAGAGATGTACAATGCAATTAAGGCTCATTACGAAGAGCATCCTAAGATATCTCAAAAGAGAGAATCTAGATTGGATTATGCTCTTAGTGCTAGTGAGACTATTAGTGGGTTTTTAGTGGCATGTGCACTAGTGCAACCTGATAGGAAGATATCTAGTGTTAGGGTAGAGAGTGTAATGAAGAAGTTTAAAAAGAAAGATTTTGCGAAAATAGTAAATAGGCAATTAATTTATGATATTGAGAAGACGGGAGTATCTTTGGAAGAGTTTGTACAAATGGCCTTGGATAGTCTTAATGAAATTAGCGATGAAATTGGGCTATAATATCACCTAACGGGGTGTAGTTCAGATGGATAGAACGCTTGCATGGGGTGCAAGAGGTCGCTCGTTCAAGTCGAGTCACCCCGATCCCGCTAACCCATAGAATATTAAATTTCATCATAAAAACCAATATAGTCCTTGTTAGAACAGGCTTCTTAGCTAAGTTAAAGGTGGTTTAAATTCTCCTTAACCCCTCCTGAACAGCATATTTAATTAATTCATTAAATGTCTCAGGATCAATGGTATACACTATCGCAAAGCAGGTAACAAATATTGTTACTGCTAACCATTTTGTAAATTTGCCTCTTGTCTTAGTAAATAATATGACTGCAAGAACTGCCATTACAGTAGGTCCTACAATTGTAATATCCCCTAAAGGTACCCAATAACCTCCAACTCTTTGTTGAGTAGTACCTAAGAATTCAACTAAATTAAAACTAACACCAAACGCAAGCAATATTATTTCTAAAATCAGTACTGCGACTAAAAATAATGAAGCTGTCTTAGTTGATCTTCCTCCTGTTCTGTAAGCTTGGTATAGGGCGGCAGGGAGTAGTAATATTACTGGCCATAAAGCATTTCCTGTAATTAGACCTACTACAATTCCAATTAAAGCTAGTATTGTTACTCCAGTACAAATATGTGGAGCATACTTTGTAGGCTTAACACTGTAACTGAAAAATCCAGAGCCTTGTTTGGACTTAGGTTTGTTATCACTCATTAATATATTTATTTAATTTAAATTAAGGAATTAAATAACTCCTCTAACCTCATTCTACCAGAATCTATTTATGTAATGCCACTCAATTTTTAAATACTTCTTAAATTTCTCCTTAATTTCAATAACCGCTATTTCCATGAGAGCTCTCCATTTCTTTTAACAATTAGCTTGTATATCTCTCCATACCAAAGAACTATAGATGAGATAGCAAACAAGATTAGAAGAGAATCTACTCTTAAAATAACAAAGCTGAAAATATTAGCTATTGGAGCAAATTCTACGGCCAGTATCAAAAGCAAAGAGGAGAAGAAAAAGTTCCCAAGGACATACTTGTTACTTAGAAATCCTAGACGAAATATTCCATCATTTAAGGACCTCATATTGAATGTATTAAATATTTGAGTAAATGCCATTACCATGAATGCTGCAGTCCTAGCCTCTTCTATACCCTTCATATTCAAAAATATGATAAAGGTACCAATACTAAGAATGAACATGACTAGTGCTATTGAGCCAATAAACTTGAAATTCTCCTTTGAAAGGATTCCCTCAGTAATTTTTCTAGGAGGTCTTTCAAGTGCTGTCTTGTGTGGTAACTCTGTAGCTAGGGATATGTCAGATACTCCATCGGTTACAAGATTTAGCCAAAGAATTTGTAGGGGAAGGAGGGGTAGGGGAAAACCTGCTATTATTGCAAATACTAGTATTGCATCTTCTGCAAGGTTGGTAGTTACCAGATACAAACTGGTTCTTCGTATATTTACAAAAACAGTTCTTCCTTCCTCAATAGCGTCAACTATACTAGCAAAGTTATCATCTGTTAGTACAATATCACTAGCTTCTCTGGCAGCATCTGTACCAATTTTGCCCATGGATATTCCAATATCTGCTCTTTTAAGAGCAGGTGCATCATTAACACCGTCTCCTGTTTTTGCAATTATCTCTCCATCTTCCTGTAGTACTTGTGCGATTTTAAATTTAGTGGAAGGTGTCAATCTTGAGAATACAGATACATTTTTTACATATTCCTTAAATTCGGTCTCAGATAATTTGTTTAGTTCGTCATCATTCATAGCTTCAGGATACTTTCCATTACTAGTCTTAATACCGGTTTCATTAGCTACTGCAATGGCAGTGTTTTTGTGATCTCCTGTAGCCATAATGATACGAATACCTGCTTTTTGAGCTTTACTAACCGCTTCCACAGCATCTTTTCTAACAGGGTCTTGTATGCAAAGGATAGAGCTAAAGGTAAAACCTTTAAACGTAAAACCATCCAAACTATCTACCCTCTCATCAACCTCTTTAAATGCTGTAGCTTGCATCCTCATACCAAGATTTGCATTGGTAGCAACTTCTTCTAGGAAATATTCTTTCTCTTCTAGGTCACATGTCTGTATAACATTCTCTGCACCTCCTACTATGAATACTTTTCTCTCCTTTGTTTGTTTGTCTACTGCCAATACTGCTCTGAACTTTCTTTCTTGGTCATATGGTAATTCATCTACAACATTGTAATTTTTCAATTGCTCATCCTTCCTAAAGCCAGCCTTCATAGCAAGCACCATTCGAGAGGCTTCTGTGGGGTCCCCAATGATACTGTAGATCACATCCTCTATTTCCCTCTCTTGCTCTTGACCATTCTCAACTACTAATTCTCCTTGATGAGATATTGATATCCACCTTAGTAGCTTGGATATCTCCTCCTCCTGCTCAAGGTTAATCTTTTTGTTTCCAATCATAAATTCTCCCTTAGGCGCCCAACCACTCCCAGTTACATCTACGTTTTTTTTGTTAGCTAAAATAACTCTTTTTATGGTCATGGTATTTTCTGTAAGTGTTCCTGTTTTATCTGTAATGATTGTGGTTACCGAAGAGAGAGTTTCTATGGACGGTAAGTTTCTAAGTACTGCTTTTTTCTTACTCATCCTAAAAGCGGCAATTGAAAGCACAACTGTAACAACGGCGGGTAATCCCTCAGGGATTCCAGAAACCAAAGATGCTATGGTAAACATAAGGAGGCTCTCTGTCTCTAACCCTCTAATTAATCCAACAACTAATGTTATTGCAACCACTATAGCGGCAATAATGACCATTTGCTTTGTTAATTTCTCTATTCTTCTGTGGAAGAGAGTTTTCTCTTCCTTAATCTCTCGTATGTCCTTGGCTATCTGTCCAAGTTCAGTTTTAAGACCAGTATTTACTACAACACCCAACCCTTCTCCAGTAGCAATATGGGTACCTATGTAAAGCATATTATTTCTGTCTCCAAGGGGTATATTTTTTTGTAAGGAGTCTGTTTTTTTTGTAACTGATTTAGACTCTCCTGTTAAGGAAGATTCAACAGCACTTAGCTCCTTTGCTTTAAATATCCTAATATCTGCAGGGATTTTATCTCCGTCTTTGACTTGTACAATATCTCCAGGTACTAAGTCCTCAATGGATATCTCTTTTAATTTACCATTTCTAATTACCCTGCACTTTTCTTTAATATTACTCCTAAGAGAAGAAACCATTTTGTGAGCTTTGATGTCATGATACAGACCAATTACAATATTTATGAGTATGACACCAGCTATCACATACACATCAACGTGGTGGTCAAAGATGTAGGAAATTATTGCTGCAGCAATTAGAACATATATTAGTAAATTGTTAACCTGGTTTAAGAGGGCCTTTAAAAGTGGATATCCTGTTTCTTCTGGAAGGGAGTTAGACCCATACTCTTCTCTTCTTCTTTCCACTTCTTTTTCACTTAAACCATTTTCATTGGTAGTGAGGGTTTTAAATATCTCTTGTATGGTTTTTGAATGGGCAGATGTTATACTCATATTCTTGTCCATTAGTTACATTTTAAAAGTGTGTATATAAAATATATCATATAATTTATAGAGCATGGGTAGGAGTAAAAAAAAGAAATTTGAAGAGGTAAAAAGTTTTACTAATGTTTTGGAATGGAATACACCAGATGTTAAAGGTAAGCTAAAAGAATTATTTAAGGAGTATAACAATGTGGTATTGGAATTGGGTTGTGGGAAGGGAGAGTATACGGTGCAGTTAGCTAAAAAAAAATACCCGGATACTCTTTTCATTGGTGTAGATATTCAAGGAGAGAGGATATGGAAGGGGGCAAAGGATGCATTGGAGAATAAAATAAATAATGTATATTTTTTAAGAATACAGGTTGAGAATATTAAGGAGTATATTTCTAAAAAAAGTATTAATCAAATTTGGATTACGTTTCCAGATCCTTTTCCAAGAGATAGACAGAGTAAAAGGAGATTAACATCTCCTAGGTTTTTAGAGATATACAAAGGTTTGTTAAAGAAGAATGGGGTAGTACATCTTAAGACTGATTCTTTTGAGTTGTATGAGTATAGTAAGGAGAGTGTAGGGAGTTCAGATTTTAAAATACAAGAAGATATTGAGGATATATATTTAGAAGGGTTGAGTATAGATGAGGATATTAATAATATACAAACTACTTTTGAAATAAAGCATCTTAGAGAGGGTAGGAGTATTAAGTATTTGAGGTTTGGTTAATTTCCTTTCAATCTCTTTCGTTTTACAATAGTGCCAAAGTTAAGTTCTAGGTCGTCATTTTCAATTTCTTTCAACTCTTCTATCTCATCCATAGGGTCTTTGTACAGAAAGGGTTCCCATTTCCCTGCATCTAATCCTCCCCAATCTTGTTCTTCCTCGTCCCATTTTTCTACATTGTTTCCGAGTGGCATTGTATGTATCCTATTGAAATTAAATACAAAAAGTTTAACATATTTATTTAGAAACAACTATTTTAAAACTTTACAAAAGAAAATTTTATGTATACAATACTCTATATCTTAAATTTACACACGCTATAGGTTAGCGGAATGAATGAATTATTCAAGAAAAGAAGAAGTGTCAGACAATTCACCAATAAAGAAGTTAGTAAAGAACAAGTACGTAGTATTCTATGTGCTGCTATGGTTAGTCCCTCTGGTAATCATGTTAATCCGTGGGAGTTTGTTGTAGTAAGAGATAAGGAGAAATTATCCCAATTGGGTGAGTGTGATCAATGGCAATCTTTTATTGCTAATTGTAATGTTGCTATTGTAATAATAGCAAAGGAGAGTGATACAGATATGTGGTTAGAAGATTGTAGTATTGCAGGAGCACATATATATCTTGAAACAGCTAATCAAGGTTTAGGTTCTTGTTGGACAAGAGTTAGAGGAGGACAAACACCTGATGGTAGAGATAGGGAAGAGTATGTAAGGGAAGTATTAGATATTCCCAGTGAGTATAGAGTAGTAAATATTATGGCAATAGGGTATCCCGTCACGCAACCATCTCCACATAGAGAGGATGAATACGATGAGAGTAAGGTTCACGAGGATATGTTTTAATACATATATTATACCAGAACCTCAAGGTGTTCACAATATTGACTCAATATGCCTTTTTTTGTTAATATTCCTAGATTAATATGTTAAAGTATTTAAATGGATAAAAAGGAAAAGGATGTTTCTTTTAAGGAATATTTTCAAATAGCGTTCTGGTCTCTTAAAATAGTATGGGGAATATCTCCTTCTTTAATAATAATGTCGCTGTTGTCAGAGGTTGTTAGAAATCTAAGATCTCTGGTTAATATATACATCTTTGCAAGATTAATAGACGAATTAATCAGAATGGCAACCACTGAAGGTACTCAGGTTAGAGATTTGGTCCCTTTTCTTTTAATATTTCTACTTGTAAATCTTGCTTTTTCTGCTTTAGATGAATTAAGGCATTATTCAAATCGAGTTTTAAGGACTATCTCTCGACCATATTTACAAAAGCTTGCTTATGAGAAATGTAATTTCCTTGGTCCTCAAACACTTGAGCTTCCAGAGGTAGCCAATACCCATCAAAAGATGCAGGACTGGCTGAACTTTATAATGGAGATAAGTGGGAACGTTGTAAGATTAATTTCTGCTTTTGTAAAAACAGCTGTTGCAGGCTCAATTATTCTAAGTCAGGTTCCTCTTGTTGTTCCATTTATCCTTGTTCTCTCTATTATTTATTTTTTCCAAAGAAGATACTTCTTTAAGAAAGATTTTGACTGGCAGACAAGTGACAAACATGTTACTGGAAGGAGAAAGAGTTATTGGACATCAGGAACTATAGCGGATACTCGTTTTATAGGGGAGGTGTCTATAACAGGGGCTTTTAATTATTTGGATAGTCTGTTTACAAAATTCTTTGACTACTACAACAAGGGGTATATGAAAATAATGAAGGGGTCTTCCCTAAGCGGATTTTTCCTTTCAATTCTAAGTAATATTGTAATTCTTTTTGGTTATCTTCAAGTTTTTGCTCTCCTTCTTCTTGATCAGATATCTATTGGAGATACAACATTTTACATGAGTTCTATTAATAACTTCTATGAAGGGGTAGAGAGTTTCTTTGCAGAGGCAATTGCTTTCAGAGATTTTGTAATGAAGGCCAAGGAAGTTTACAACTTCTTTAACCTTCGACCTGTTGTTGCGGATGGTGATATTAAGATTCCAAGATTTGAGGAAGCTCCTAGTATAGAGGTAAAAAACATTTCTTTTCACTACCCTAATGATGAGAAAAATATTTTTGACAACTTTTCCTTAAAGATTAAATCTGGAGAGAAAATTGCCATAGTAGGAGAAAATGGAGCAGGTAAAACAACTTTGGTTAAATTGCTTGCTAGAATTTACGACCCACAGGAGGGAGATATTTTTGTTAATGATATTAATCTAAAGGATATTAAACTGAATGATTGGTATAAGAATATAGGGGTTTTGTTTCAGGATTACAATTTCTATGGTCATTTAAATGCAGAGGAAAATATTTATTTAGGAAAATCTGTAAAAGAGTTAGATAAAGAGAAGATGATAGAAGCAGCTAAGAATGCAGATGCTCATGATTTTATACAAAAGTACAAAGATGGGTACAAAACAATATTGAGTGAAAGGTTTGAGGATGGTATAAGGCCAAGTAATGGACAAAGACAAAAGATAGCGATAGCAAGATTCTTTTACAGAAATGCCCCAGTTGCAATATTTGATGAACCTACATCTGCTATAGATGCGGAGTCAGAGTACAGGATATTTAATAGAATATATAAATTCTTTGAAAATAAGACTGTAGTAATAATCTCACATAGATTTTCTACTGTAAGAAATGCAGACAGGATAATAGTATTACATGATGGAAAGATAGTGGAGGATGGTACACATGAGAAATTAATGCAAAATGAAGGTAGATACTTTAGTGCATTTACTAAACAAGCAGAGGGTTATGTAAGTTAGTTTCTCTAATCTATCTCCCTATATCCTCAGGAGCATTACCTTGTTGCTCTCTTATCTCATCTCCCATATTTTGAGGAACATTCCTTCCTCTTTGTATTGCTTCCTCTACTGTATCCTCTTTTACACTCTGCCCTATACCATTTCCTCTCTCTTGGGCTTTCTCAATAGTTTCTAACTGTCTATCTAGATTTTCATCATATCTCATTTGTACATCTTCAATAGCCTCTATAGCTCTCTCATTCGCATCATTGTCAACAAGTGTCTGTTGTACTATTTGCAATCTCTCCTGTACTCTCGTTCTCTGTTGTGCCATTAATTGTAGAGCCTCCTCTAACTGCTCATCTGTAACATCATCTCTCTCAGTCATTCTCTCAACCTGTTCTTGTCTTCTTACCAATATCTTTTGCTCTAATTGTGTTTTTGCAACATCGTTAAAGGTAAAAGCTCTTTGTACATCATCTGCTATCCCTTGAACTGCAAAAAGAGGATCTGCAGGTGTAGCAGCATAAGACTCCTTAACTAGGAAATATCCTCCTACTCCTAGAATTACTCCTACGGAGAGAATTATTATTAATACTTTTTTCATAAAACTTTACTTTTAAAATTAATATAGATACTATTAATATGTTACTACTTTTGTATTTAAATTCAACTAAGGGACTAATATGAGAAAGAAATTTTTACTTTTACCTTTTTTAATTGTTCTTACAATGTTTCTTACAAGTTCTCTTTATGCAGATTATGCAGGTGTAGAGGACTCTGATTTACAAGAGACTGAGAAGTATACTATGGAGGAGGTAGAAAAGCATAATACCCCAGAAGATTGTTGGATGGTATTTGAGGAAGGTGTCTATGATTTCTCTGAGTATCTTCCAGACCATGATAAATTTATGGACATTAGAGAGTGGTGTGGTTTGGATATGACAGAGGACTTCAAAGACAAGGCAGGAGCAGGTAGAGATCACAGGGAGGGGACATATGAGATGTTAGAGGAATATTACATAGGGCAATTAATTGAAACAGTTTTACCTTTGTATACTATGGAAGAGGTAGCACAACATAATGTAGAGGGAGATTGTTGGATGGTTTTTGAGAATAGTGTATATGACTTTAGTGAGTATCTTCCAGACCATGACAAATTTATGGATATTAGGGAATGGTGTGGTTTGGATATGACCCAAGATTTCAAAGACAAAGCTGGGATAGGTAGAGATCATAGGGAAGGTACGTATGAACTCCTAGAGCAGTACAAAATAGGAGAACTAAAAGGAGAGGTAGATTTAGTAGATACTCAAATATTGGTTGAAGATATTGAAGAGGAAACTACAAAACCAAGGGAGTACAATATTTTAATACCCTTTGTTTTAACTACAGTTCTGTATTGGGGTATGTATTTCTTAGTAAAGGCTGACAAATTCTTTGGAGTTACTATCCACAAATACAATGCATTTTGGAACACAGTACTTTTGCTTCTTCTTTTGATTCCAGGTATGGCCTTTGGAATATTCATGATGATACGTACAAAGAGGTCTGAATTATGGAATATTGATTTTGACTTTATGTACTGGCATGTTGAACTTTCTTTGGTAATGGGCTTTTTAGCAATTTATCATTTCATACAAAGAATACCTCAATATATGGCACAGATGAAAAGAAAGAAGTCTGTTTGACCTATTGGTTGGTATTTGTAAAAATAGGGGTAATATAATTTTTAAATATATTTAATATGAAAGTAGTATTAGACAAAGAAAAATGTGTACTATGTTTTTCTTGTGTGGCAATATGCCCAGAGGTTTTTGAAGGAAAAGACGATGGTAGTGTAGATGTTAAGGAAGAGTACAAGGGTAAAGATATTACAGACCCAGAATTACAGGAAAAGGTTAGAGAAGCTGTAGCGGCTTGTCCTACTGTAGCTATAGTGGTTGAGGAGTAAGTATGGATGATTGTATATTTTGTAAAATTGTGAAAGGAGATATTCCTGCGTACAAGGTGTATGAGGATGAGAGGGTTTATGCGTTTTTAGATATTAATCCCATAAGTAAGGGTCACACGTTAGTCCTTTCTAAAGAACATTACGGAAATATCTTGGATGTACCTAGTGATTTGTATGGACATATGAATGAGGTTGTAAAAAAGATAGCACAAAAAATACAGGATGAGTATGAACCAGAAGGGATATTAATAAACCAGAATAATGGTAGAAAGGCAGGGCAAGAAATAGATCACATACATATACATGTAAAACCAATATATGAAGATACTAAGGTTTTTAGAGAAGGCAATCATAGAAAGCAATTACCTGGGGATGAGATGAAGGAGATACAGGAGGATTTAAGTTTGTAAAATATTTCTCTTTTCTATTCAGTGACTTCCAAAATATTTATTAGCTTTGCTCTAACTACTAATCTTTGTTTTGCTGTCCATAGAGGGTGACATGTGTAAAGAGTTAATATATCATCTTCTGTATTATTCTCTATTTCTGTCTGATCAGGTTCTACAATAAAGACATCATAAACCTGATATATATATTCCTTGTCATTCCACAGTACAAATATTTTCGAACCTTCTTCTATCTTATTTAAATTGTAAAAAGTTTTGTTATTTGGAGGTACATAATGAAATCTGTGTCCTGTTATTACAGTATTCCCCCCTCTATCTGGAGTACTAGAATTAGGTCTTCTCCAAGCTCCTCTAAAGAGTACAGACTCATTATTTCCTTCTACTATACCAATGTATACCCCTATGGTGGGAATGACTAATCTGTTGCCTGTTACAGGCTCATACTCATATTCCCTCCTCAGTTTATCTGTCTCGTCATCAAAATCATAGTTATCTGGGTTGTATACAAAAACTTCTTCCTCTCGGTATCTAATACCTAGTAATTTTCTAATTTGGTAATCAATTTCAGGAAGAAATGGAGCTAGTATTAAATAGCTAAGTATAAATATTAATACTACATGAAATATTTTGTTTTTTAGTAAGAAATTTTTAATTTTTTCTTTAGTTATCTTTTTTTCTTTTTGCATATGTATATGATATCAGAAAAGAAAGAGCCTCTCTTTAAGAGAGGCTCCTTTATGTTCTAAATATTTTCTAATTTAGTAATTTCTGCTTCTTAACTATCACACTTCCTACAACCAAACTAACTATTCCAAATGAGACTAAGTAAATTACCCCCATACCAGTTTCAGGTAATTCTTCTTCTTGGTATGTAACGAATTCAGTTAAATGAGTAGTCCATATTATTAGATTGTCTTGTGCATGTTCATGGTCAAAGATTTCGTCTTTTTTACAAATTCCTCCACTAGCTAATTGTTCTCTTACTTGTGCAAAATCATCTTCCTTACAAATTGTTGTAATTTCGTTAAATACATTAGAACTAGGTTCAATATATCCTACTCCTTTTCCTCCTTCTCCAGGAATCAGAATTCTTACGGGTTCAGAGAATTCTAATCCTACATTTCCTCCTAATTTAATAGTCACGCCAAGAGTTTCAAAAGAGTCTGGTTCAACTGTAGGTGAAGGTAAAACCTTTGGTAATACAAAAATGCCATCCCAATCTAAACTCCCACTTATTGTGAAAGACTTGTCAGGGAAAGTGATCAATAGTCTTTGTGCATCTTCTGGAAGTCCCTCCATCATAAATGCTAGGGAGTTATTTATTAAATCTTCTGCGATTGCAACTTTCCTTCCATTGTGAATACTTGTGAACAGAGGGAACTGAGTGTTTTCACTCCCAGGAGATATGTGATAGTTACATCTGCTGTAGTTTGGGAAACAGTGGATTATGTTTAACGATGCAAAATGTGTATGTCCCCATCCTGGTGTTTGTTCGTTAAAATTCTGATCAATGTAGTAGTTCATTACGGGTCTTTCTCCTTTGTAATCCTCTGTGACACTCTCGGCACTTAAGATTAGGTACACCTTTCCAGCAGCAGTTGCTGAATTATGATCTGCCTGCGCTCTTTTGGACATAAAATTACTGGAGATAGTCCATGAATCTGAAGCAACATTATAGATTTGAACTGTATTTGTGCCATCATTATTCATTATCTGAGGTGATTTGTCACCACCAAAGTAATAAATTTTTGTTCCATCTGGGCTAGGTGTTGCGGCACCGTTACTTCTTAACAGAGGCATATCTGTTTTTCTTGTCCAACTATGGTTAGTGATGTTGAAAACAAAAGTAGATCTTGTATAATTCGCATGTGCTTGAACACCTGCTCCTCCAAATACATATAATTTATTTCCAATGGATGTAGTTATTGTAGAAGATCTAACATTTTCTGCTGGCGTGGGAGTATCACTCTGATATGATTTGGTCCACTCTAATCCATTATCTATTTCATATACTGTTAGATATCTATTACCTCCTTCTGCTGTGAATCCAACGAAATGTGCTTTGCCGTCATATGTTAATGCTCCTGTTAGAAAAAATTCTGCTGGTGGTTGCTTAGCATAATCAGGTATTGTCCATTCATCAGTTAGAATATTATATGCTCTGTAGACATAATTAGGTCCGTGACCTCCATAATCAGCCATGTAAACCCCATCGACGACGAAGATATAATCACCTAAAGCAGTAGCAAAAATAATTGTTTGACCACCTCCAGGGACATTTCCTTCTCCCCATGGATTATCCACATCTTCTATACCTGTCTTTTGAACCCATTTGCCGGTTTCAGTATTAAGCATCTCGTTTTTGGGGGGTTCAAAATTAGCAAAAGGACTTGGTCTTCCTCCTATACAATAGATATTGTCGTTGGTTGCTGCCAAACATTGATGCCCAAACCTGTGTGGATTTATTTCTATTTCGGTCCATTCTCCCGTAGCTTTGACGAAGCGAGAACCAATAATTAACAAAAAGAAGACTCCTAATGGGAATAGCAAATATTTAACTTTCTTCATAATCTTGAAATTTATTTTATATACACCCTAATCCTACCCAATTAAGTGATACAGGTCAACCCTTTATTTCTTAAATGGAAAGAGTAGCTATTAATCAAAGAACTCCAGTATATCTTCAATATATTCTGTGTGTATATCCCAATGAGTTTTACCTTCTAGTGTAATCAATGGAATTTCTCTTCCTAAAGATTGTAATCGGTCTACAAAAGTTGTTGAAAGAGAATACCCAACATTTACATCTGCTGTACCATGCCATATTTGTATATCAATATCTCTAATTTTTTCTACTCTCTCTACATCCCACTCATTAGACCTAGTAGTAGGTGCAAGTAATGCAATCTTGTTAACTAATTCAGGATATCCGGTAGCAAAGTTAAGAGTAGGTAATCCCCCCATACTATATCCCACCATATTGACTCTGTGTCTAGTATCATATCTTTCTTTAATCCAATTAATCATATTTGAGGTATCTTGTATTGCAAGGTCACTGCCCCAGTTAGCACCATGTTGGTTTGAAGCAGCAAATATGTAGTTGTGTTGTGTAAAAAATTCTCCATATATTTGTAAATCTTGCATAAATTCATCCTCTGTATCAAAAGTTACAGTAGTGTTTGATCCATGACTGTAAACAATAATTCTGGGAGCATTATCCTCATCTATTCTAGTAGGTACTGCAATGTAAGCATTCTCTCCCTCTATATTTTCATATATTTCCTCGTAGTGTGGTCCATCATATTCTTCCTCCTCTATATCTTGTTCTTCTTGATCAATCTCTCCTTGTTCTTGACCTTGTTGTTCATGGTCAAATATTTCTATCCTTGGAAAAAGTATGGTGTATGCAAAGTAAACAGGGATTGCTATTAAGAGAAGAAAAAGTATTAGTATAAGGATATCTTTTAGTCCTATTTTGTTATCCGACGTGTTCATATTGCCCATAGCTTATTATATTGTGTTTTACTATTTCTGTCCATTGGGGGTATAATAACTGACTTTCGAAATATTTAAATTGTTTAGTTATTAATATGGCAAAAACAAAAAAGAAGGAGAAGAAGGATGAGGTAGTAATTAATTTAGATAATGCAGGGGTACCAATAGCAATATTGATATCAGGGGTATTAATAGCTGCTGTAATATTTTTTGCATCTAGGAATAATGCGCCTGTTACTTTAGATAATGCAGGGGATAGTACGATACCTACAGCAGACGAGGGGATAGGTGAGGAGTTTGGAGAGGGGACAGTAACATTGGGTGATGGTGCAATTTTGGGAGATCCTGAGACTGCTACGGTTGCAATAATAGAGTTTAGTGACTACCAATGTGGTTTCTGTCAAAGGCATGCAGATGAGACATTTCCAAGTATTAAGGAAAACTACATAGATACGGGAAAGATATTGTATGTCTTTAAGGAATTTCCATTAAGTGCAGCTGGTCAGTTAGGTTACAGTATTGCAGAGGGTGGTGTATGTTTGCATAGAATGTCAGATAGTGAAATTTTCCTAGAATACCATAAGAGAGCGTTTAATGTTTCTTCAGTAGATGGTTTAGTAGATCTAGCAGTAGATTTAGGAGTTGATGGAGATGACTTTAGAGCATGTTTGGATAATGGTACATACAGAGATGTAGTAGAAGCAAGGGCTACAGAAGGAAGGAATGCTGGGATTAGTGGTACTCCTGGTTTTATTGTTGGCCTAATAGGGGAGGATGGTACAGTAGAGGGTACTCTAATAGCAGGAGCATATCCTTATGATACCTTTGTAGAAGCTATAGAAGCATTACTTAAGTAAAAGTTATTGATTGAGTAGTTAATACCTAAAAAAGAGAAGGGATATTTAAGGTAAGAAGGAGTAATGTGTACTCCTTCTTCCTTTTAATTGCCTACTTACTTCTTCGTACTTGCTTTCTTGCTTGTTGTCTTTTTTGAAATTGTTTTCTTTGTACTCTTACTCTTTTCTCTAAATTCTTTAGCTTCTTTGTTTGCAATTAGGTAGTAACCTCTTTTCATTCTAACTACTGCTCCTAGTGCTACGAATGCAAGAATTACATTGTAAAAACCTCTTACTATTGGAATGATATTAACCAGTACTGTTAATAATCTTCCTACTAAAAATGACTTAAATGGTCTGTACTCTTCCACTTTAAAGAGAATTAATATTTCTCTACCGAATGCTGTTTCTACCCAGATCTTACCAAAGATCATTATGAAGGCTAGCAAACCAATTATTAAGATAGCTGCGGGAGTACCTATGACTGAGATGGAGAGTATGAAGAGTGGAAGGGGAATTAGTAAGGATATTAGAAAACCAGCTACTAAGCTCTTAAAGAATTCATTTGTAGAACCTGTAATTCTCTCTTGGATTTGGTATGTCTTAATAGGGGAGAGCATTATTATGATGAATCCTACTAGTAACATAGCAAGGAAGTTTACAAAGAGCGTTAACATTCTAGTTCTCCATGTAGGTCTGAAATTAAGGGATGACATTTCTACATTTAATGGTTCATCTAGGTCTACTCCTTGTGCTCGGGCGATGTCTTGTAATCTAGCACCATCATATATTTCTCCTGTAATATTGTCTTCGTTAATGGTTTCTTGGTTTGTTATTAAAACAAGATCTCCTCTTACAACTGAGTCAATGTTAGATCTCATTCCAACTGTTCTTAGGTCATCTCCTACAGAACCTTTAATGGTACCTTCTAAGAAAAGAGAGAACATGTCTCTTTGAGTGTCTGCACTGTAAGAGAGAAAGGTAGAAGCTATGTAGGTGTTTTCTGTTATTAGTCCTTCTATGGTTGTATTGTTTGCAAATATGAAGGTATTACCATATATGTTTGCATTTACATCTACCTTACTTGCCATTAGGTATACATCTCCTGTAATTGTTCCATTTATTTGTATAGTGTCTCCAAAGGCAATTACATCTCCATCTACTACACCGTCTATTCTTACTTCTTCACCTACTACATAGATGTCTTCGTTTACAGTTTCGTCTTGGGATAGGGTGTATGACTTAAAGTAAAATTGTGCAGCTTCCGATCTACTAGGTAGTATTAAGGATATTGTAAAGAGTAACAGGAGTAAGGGTAGGGTGTTTAGTATCTTTTTATATATTTTCATATTTTGAACAGTTTAATTTATATATTATATGTTAGCATATGGGTTAATTTAATGGAATGTGGTAAAGATTTTTGTTAAGATTATTGAAGTATGAAAAAGAAAAAAGAGAAACAATTGAAGAAAAATAAATCTCTTTGGGAAAGATATGGGCATAAGGCTATACATGCTCCGGAATATAAGGATAGTGTTAAATATATAAGGAAGATGAGGGATGCGGAATAGCTTCTAATATTTCTTTCTAATAGCATATACACTCTTACCCTTACCATTTTCGTAGTAAGAACGTAGTACTAATTCTCCTAGTAATCCAAAAAGAAAGAATTGTGTCCCCATCATGAAAGATATTAAGGAAGTTGTAAACAGTGGTGAACCAGTAATGTTAATATCATTAGTAAACTTTCCGTAGAGTAGATAACCTCCAGATGCAACACTAACAATATATGTTAGTACTGCTAAGGGTCCCATGAATTGAATAGGGGTTATTCTTTTCATAGTTAGGAATTTAACATTGAGAATGTCAAAGAGTACGGTAATGGTTCTTTTTAAACCGTATTTACTCTTACCATGTTTTCTAGGTTTATGATTTACAGGAATCTCAGCCATTTTAGCACCGTATACTCCTAGGAGATATGACATGAATCTATGTAGTTCTCCATACAGTTTAATATCTTTCATGATATCTGCTTTTACTACCTTCATCATACATCCAGTATCATGGATACCCAGATCTCCAAAAGCAATCTTCATAATCTTATTTGCAGTTAAAGATGGTAATTTCCTAAAGAAGTTTCCACTCCATCTATTCTTTCTCCAACCAATTACAGCATCTAAATCTTCCTTTTCTAACTTCTTGAGCATTTTAATAAAGTCTTTGGGGTCATCTTGGTTGTCTCCATCCATAGTTGCTATGTATTCTCCTGTAGCTTCTTTTATACCAGCCATTAAAGCTCCACTCTGACCTGTTCTTGTCATTAGGGATATTCCTTTTACATTTCTTTCTTTACAAATTTCTTTTAATACCTGAGGTGTTTTGTCTGTACTTCCATCGTCTACCCATATTACTTCGTAGTCTAAATTGTCTTTAAGAGTTTTTTTAATTCTCTTGTTTAATATCTTAATGTTTTTTTCCTCGTTTAAAACGGGAATAACTATGGATATTTTTTTATTTTTTGTTCTAGGCATATTGTAATTTGTTGATGTAACAGGTATTTTTACCATATTTTAAGGATTTTCTCAATGTTGAAATAGAAATGGGAATCTTTAAGGAGTTTACAAGCTATTGTATCTGGATGACATATATACTGCTTAAGAGTTATAATCCCATATATGAAGAAAATGAAAGTACTGATACTTAACTATGAATATCCTCCTTTGGGAGGAGGTGCAGCTACTGCCACATATAATCTTCTACAACAGTTAAAAGATAAAGATGATATAGAGTTGATATTACTTACATCTTCAGTAGGTAAGTATATGGAAGAGAGTATAGGGGATAATGTTAGGGTTGTAAGGTTAGATATAGATAAGGAAGGCGGTTTACATAATCAGAGTAATAAGAATTTACTTAAATATTCAGGTAAGGCTTTTAAATGGATGTTAAAGAACAGAAAAGAATATGATTTAATTCATGCTTTTTTTGGAATACCTTCTGGTTTTTTAGCAATGTTAATAGGAAAACCATATATTGTTTCTTTAAGGGGTAGTGATGTACCCTTCTATAGTAAAAAGTATGAAAAATTAGATAAATATATATTTCAACATCTTTCTAAATTAATATGGAAGAGAGCTAAGTATGTAGTAGCTAATTCTGCAGGTCTTAGAGATCTAGCATACGAGACGTATGACAAGAAAGATATTGGGGTTATATATAACGGTGTGGATACTAATATATTTAAACCTAAAGAGAAGGAGGATGAGTTTACAATAGTGTCTACATCTAGGTTAACAGAGAGAAAGGGTCTTAACTATTTAATAGAAGCTTTTGGAGAGTTTCAAAACGGTAAGGAAAATGTAAGATTATTATTCTATGGAGATGGAGATCAGAGGGAAGAATTAGAGGCTATGGTAGAGGAGTTGAATATACAGGATAAGGTAGAATTTAAAGGAGAAGCTTCGAGGGAGGATATAGCTAAGAATATTCCAAGGTGTCATGTGTTTGTACTTCCTTCTAAGAATGAGGGTATGAGTAATAGTTTGTTAGAAGCTATGGCTAGTGGTTTAGCAATAATAGCTACTGATGTAGGTGGTACTAAGGAGTTAGTAGATAGTAGGAATGGTTTTGTAGTTAAGAAAGAGAATAGTGAAGAAATAAAAGAAGGTTTAGAGAGGTTGTATAGTGATAGGGAATTGTTAGAGAGTATGGGTAAAGAGAGTAGAAGGAAGGCAGAGGGTATGAGTTGGGATAATATGGCTGGGGAGTATGTTAAGTTATACGAAGGAGCCTATTCATTAGAGAAGTAGAATATTTCTATTCTGTAGTCATTTACTGGTTCTGAGCAACTTTCTCCACTTAGTTGTTCGAAGTTATCACAGCAATATTGTCTTATTTCAGGTCTTATATGCCATTTTTTGTTGTCTGCCCAGACGATGTATCCAGAAGGGGCATTTCTTACAAGCTCAAGGAATTCTTCATAGGTTAATCTTTCTTTTATATTTAGGGAGTATATTCTATCTGGATCAATTCTCTCTGGATCAAGATAGTAGTTTCTTAGATATTGGCCTAGAATAATATCTTTTTCAGGATCAAATCTCTCATTTATTATTGAATACGCACGTTTATGATCTAGAGGAGGCGATGGATCAGTATCTTCAACCTTTCTTAAAAGCATAGGTAAACCCATTATAATGATCAGAAGTAATATAACAAAAAGATTTCTGTTCTTTATATTTGAAATAATTTTTTCATTTATTAAAAAGAATAACCAAGTAACTAACAGAAAACTAAATGGCATAAACATAGAGACATACACAGAGGAGGCATATCTGTCGGCTATGAATACGAAAGAAATTATTACAGTAATTGTACAAATTATTAGAAATACTAAGTGGTCTCTTTGTTCTTTTAGTTTAAGTTTTTTAATAAAAAGTATACTTGAGAGGATAAGAGGAATTGCAATTAGGAGGTTTAGTGGATACCCGATCAAATGACTTAGATATACTGAATTAAATCTTCCAAAGGGAGACATCCACTTAAAGATTATGTATATTATTCGAATAGATAGCGATGTATTAAAGTTTAAAACAGAAATGACTATGAATAACACCCCTAGCAAGATTATAGGTAAATATTTTTTTTCTCTAGTAGACAAAAATTTGTAAATTATAAATATGAATAATACAGGTACAATAGCAACAACATTGATATGCAGAAGATAAGCAAGGTACAAAAGTAACGATCCTACAATTAGTTCAACATATCTGTATGAAAAATAGCTGCTGAGGAATTTGTTAGAAATTTCTTTTCTTGGTTTTTCAAAGAGACCTCTGTAAAGAAAATAGACAGATAAAATTGTAATAGGAATTACTAGAGCATACATCCTAGTATATTTTGACAAATGTATAAATAAACCATAGTTTGCAATTAGGAAGGTATATATTAAAGAAATGTCGTCTCTTTTTGTTATGTACTTTGCAAAGAAAAATGAAAGAGGTATAAGAAGAATTCCGAATACAAGAGATGGAATTCTTGCAGATAGCTCAGAGATACCAAACAAGCGGAAAGAGAGTGCAATTAACATAGAGTGGGGATATGCTCTAGTGTAATAGTTACATGTTTCATCTAATTCTGGACAACTTTGTATAGAATCAGGAGTGTCTGTTAGGAAGTTCCAATACATGAATGTCCCTGTGTATCTATATCCAGCAGCGGCTGCAACAACCTGATACTCATCGTTTCTAAAGGAGAGATTTTTTGTATCCTTAATTCTTAATCCTGCTCCTACTAATATGATGACTACTAATAAAAAAGTGGTAACCCACTTCTTTATAGAGTATCTCTTTGTGGAACTCTCTTTTGCTGTAGTAAGTAGGACAGCGAGGGTAGCAAAGAGTAGTACCGAGATTTTGTCTAAATGAAGGTTAACAAATTCTATATTTATATAGTTATAAAAAGACAAGTATAAGTACAATATTAGTAAAAATATTAGAAGAAATATTCGAAAATTCTTTTCTTTCTTAGGATTGTTTTTAATAAATAAGATTAAAAGATAAGAAGGGATAGAAGTCAGTATAGTGAAGATTAGTAAATTAGTATATGTATGAATACCGAATATAAAGTGTAAAAAGAGATACAAAATAATTAGTAGACTAACGCCTAGTACAAAATAGGGCAGGGAGATTTCTTTCTTCTTATCCATTTTGGTTTATAATATACAGAACCTAAACTTTATGGCTAATATAATACCATATAGATTTAATTATAGTTTCTGTAATATATGTTTAACTGGCGTAAACCTACAATATGTTTTCTTTCTTGGTTAGAGGGTAGTAAGAGGATGAAGTATTTTAAGAAGATACTTGAATATGAAAAGATGTCTAAGGAAGAGATAGAAAAATTACAGAAAGAGAAATTAAAAAATTTACTTCTTCATTCCTATGAAAATGTACCTTACTACAGTAGAGTCTTAAAAGATGTTGGGGTAGTAAAGGATGGTAGAGTATATTTAGAGAACTTTAATAAGATACCGATACTAACTAAAGAGATTATTAGAAAAGAAGGAGATAATCTTTATTCTAAGGATCATAAAAAAAGAAAATCCTATGAGAATACATCAGGGGGTAGTACAGGAGAACCTGTAAAATTTTTACAAGATAGAGAGTATGATGATTGGAATGTGGCTACTAAGATGTATTACTTTAATAAGTATGGAAAGCAAGTAGGAGAAAGAGAAATAAAACTGTGGGGATCAGATAGAGATATCTTGGAAGGGAATCTCACACTTAAAGATAGAGTAATTAATTTTGTTTACAACAGAAAGTTCTTTAACTGCTATGATTTCTCAGAAGAGAAAATAAAAGAGCTAATAGATTTACACAACAGTTTCAAACCAGTATCTTACTGGGCATATGTAGATGGTGTATATGAATTTAGTAAATACATATTAGAGAATAAAATAAATCTTTATACTCCTAAGTTCATAATCTCCACAATAGGTCCTCTTTATGAAGAAAACAGAAAAGTAATTGAAGGAGCTTTTGGATGTAAAGTGTACAACCAATATGGATCTAGAGAGATGGGAGGGATTGGTTTAGAAGGAAAGAATCGGAATTTAGATATTTCTTTTTGGAGACACCTTTTAGAGTTAGATGGAGATTCAGAAGAAAAAAGAATTTTAATAACTTGTATGGATAATTATTCTATGCCTTTAATTAGGTATGATATTGGAGATGTAGCAACAGAGGGTAATAAATCATATGAACTAGGTGGTATTAAAATATATCTTACAGTTGGGCAGGTAGTAGGTAGGACATTAGGTTTTTTTAAGAAGAGGGATGGTAGTTTAAAGCATAGTCATTTTTTAGTTCAGATGTTGTTTTTTAGGGATTGGATAGAGAAGTTTCAGGCAGTACAAAAAAGTTTTAATACAATATTAATTAAGGTAGAAGGAAAAGAAAATAAGGAAGAGATGAAAGAGATAGAAGAAAAGATTAGGGTATTAGTGGGGGAGGAGTTTAATATTAAATGGAAATTTGTAGATAATATAGAATCTACTAAGAGTGGTAAATATTTATATACGGTATGTGAGGTATGAAGGAAGTGAACAAATCAACTAAAATTTGTTTTGTGTCTCTCAAAGCATATCCTTTATTTAATCCTGAGATTAAATCCACATTTGGTGGGGCTGAAGTTCAATTAACTTTGCTTTCAAAGGAACTAGCTAAGAAAAAGGAGTTAGATATTTATTTTATAGTAGCTGATTATGGTCAAGAAGAAAAAGAAACTTATGATGGAGTTAAAGTTTGGAAAGGTCTAAATTTTAAAGATAACAAATTAAAGCAGGTATTAGATTTCTTTAAGATTTTTAACAAGGTAAATGCAGATGTATACGTTCAGAGAACTTTAACAGTGGAGTCTGGTTTAATAGCTCTATATTGTAAATTAAGGAAGAAAAAATTTGTTTATATGGTTGCTCATGATAGTGAGGCAGATGGTACACATAGATTATATGGGAGTAAACTAAAGGGATATATAGCAAGTTTAGTTTTTAAGTATGCCGGTATTGTTTTTGTCCAGAATGAGTATCAAAATTCGAATTTAAGAAATAATATAGGTGGATCTAGGTTAATTACGCTATCATCTTCCTGGTTGTCTTCTCATAATGAGACAGAGATTAGTAAAGATATTATACTTTGGGTTGGGAGATCGGAGAGCTGGAAAAGACCAGAGATTTTTATCAACCTAGCTCAACGTTTTCCAAAGGAATATTTTGTTATGATTTGTCCTGAAGCAACAGATAGTCCAGATTATTTTATCGAAATTAAGAAGAAAGCAGATAGAATCAAGAACCTTAAATTTATAGATTTTGTACCTTTTGATAAAATAGATAACTATTTTAAAAAGGCGAAGATATATGTAATAACTTCAGAAAAAGAAGGTTTTGCTAATTCCTTAATACAAGCGACTAGGGAGGGGACTCCGATATTATCCTTAAAGGTTAATCCCAATAATTTTATAGATAAGCATGAGTGTGGTTTTGTGTGTAATGATAGTCAGGAAGTTTTAGAAAAGAAGTGTGAGAGGTTATTAAGGGATAAAAATCTTTATGATAGGCTTAGTGTGAATGCTAAGGAATATTTTGTTAAAACACATGATATAACTGTTAATGCAAATAAATTTCTGAAATATATTAATGAAAGATAAGTTGCTTGAGTTAGGTCTAAAATTGCAAGGCAGGAATATATTTCATGTTTATAGAAGTTTTTTAGAAAAGCAACACAATACACTAGAAGAGAATACGAAAATTCAGGAGGAGAATTTAAAAAAGATCTTGTTGCACTCATATCAATATGTCCCCTATTACAGGGAACTCTTTAATGAAATTGAAATTATTAAAGATAATAAAATCCTTCTTAAGAACTTTAATAAGATTCCGATTTTAACGAAAGATATAATACAGGAAAATTTTGAGAAATTAAAATCAACTGATCCTAATTTTGAGAAAAGGAAGCCATATTTAAATACATCTGGAGGTTCTACGGGAGAGCCTGTGAAGTTCTATCAAGATAATAGAACTTGGACTAGCGGGATGGCTGTTAAGTGGTTGTTTTACTCTTTTATTTGTGATTATCCTTGTAAACTAGTTAAACTTTGGGGTTCTGAGAGAGACATTTTAAAAGGTTCTGTTGGTTTAAAAGCACAGGTTAAAAATTTTATCTCTCAAAGGGTTATGTTAAATTCTTTTAAGATGTCTGAGGAAGATATGCTTAACTATGTCGAGAAGATTAACTCCTTTAAACCAGAGATTGTAGAAGCATATGTACAATCAGTTTATGAGTTTGCTAAATTTATTAAGGGGAAAAAACTTGAAATCCATAGTCCCAAGGGTGTAATAACATCTGCAGGAACTTTGTATCCTGAGATGCGAGAGCTTATAGAAGAAGTTTTCGATTGTAAAGTCTTTAACAGGTATGGTTCCAGAGAGGTCGGAGATATAGCATGTTCGTGTTCTGAAACAGATCAGTTACATTTAAATAATCTGAATTTGTTTGTAGAAGTCTTGGATAAAGATTTGAATCCAAGTAAACCAGGTAAAATGGGCAAGGTTTATGTTACAACTTTAAACAATTATTCTGTGCCGTTGATAAGGTATGATATAGGAGATTTAGCAGTATTATCAAAGGATGGAAGATGTAAATGTGGGAGGGGGTTTCCGATGCTTGAGAGTGTTCGAGGTAGAGATGTAAATCTATTTAGAACAAAGGATGGTGATATTATAGACGGAGAGTACTTTACCCATTTATTTTATATGAAGAATTGGGTTAAGAAGTTTCAAGTAATACAAGAAGGGTATAAGAGAATAGTTATAAAAATAGAGCTTAATAATCAGGAAAATAAGGAAGAGGCAAAGGATATAGAGAAAAAGATAAGGTTGGTGATGGGAGGAGATTGTGAAGTGGAGTGGTTTTTTGTTAACAATATAAAATCTTTGAGCAGTGGTAAATATTTATATACAATTAGCAAGGTGAAGGGATGAGAAGAGAGAAATCATTAGTAACAATTATAACCGTAACCTACAATTCATCAAAATACTTAGAGAGATGTTTTAAATCTGTCTTTTCTCAAACCTATACCAATATCGAATACATAGTTATAGATGGTGGATCTACTGATGGAACAGTTGATCTAATTAAACAATATGAGAGTAAAATAAAATATTGGATATCTGAACCAGATAAAGGAATATATGAAGCAATGAACAAGGGTCTTAAAGAAGCAAATGGGAAAATTATTCATTTTTTAAATTCAGATGATTATTTTTGTGATAATAATGTTGTACGAGATGTTGTAAGAAGTTTTAATGAAAATCCTGAAGTAGACTTAATTTATGGATATGTTATTAAGTTAATAGATGAGTTGAATATGAAATTTGAGACAAGATGTTCTGTAAATAGGAAGAATTTAATAAAACCTCGTAGCCTCCCACAACAAGCATTTTTTTATAAGAAAGAGATCTTTGAAAGATTAGGGGATTTCGATATTTCATATAAAGGCTCTGGGGATTATGAATATCTTTGTAGAATGTATACTAATGGTGTAAAAATGAAGGAGATTGATAGATCAATTGTCTATTTTAAGAAAGGTGGTATTAGCTCAAAAGTCTCAGAAGGACATAGATCTCTTAAAAAGTATTTTGGATTGAAATATGCTATTTGGTTTTATATTAAGAGTAGAGTAAAGTTATTTGTTATTTTTTTGCTAAGAAAGTTAGGCTTGTTAAAATATATACATAAAATTAAATATAAAAAGAAATAGTAATAATAGATATGGTCTGCAAATAGTTCCAAAGTTTCAAATATATAAAATTTTACTTTAGTGGTATACTCTTTTGTCATATTTATATCTTTAGCTTATGATAGCCAAAATCAAACAGAAATTAGGGTTTCTTTACAAGATTAATGATTTACTAGAAAAGAAAGAAAAATTTAAACTTCTTCAAGTTCTCTTTATAGACCTTTTGGTAGGTCTTCTTCAAGCAATTGGTATACTCTCTGTCTTACCATTTCTTAATATGGTAATGGATCCTACACTGGTAGAATCTAATGATCAGCTTATGTATTTCTATGATCTATTTAACTTCACTACAGTAAATAAATTTATGTTCACTGTAGGAATTCTAGTACTTCTTTTGTTAATCATAGGTAATTTAGTATCTGTACTATCTGTAAAACTTAAGACATCCTTCGTATGGGAACTTGATAATAGGCTTTCGGTCTCTCTCTTGGGTAAATATCTATCTCTACCATATAGCTATTTTCTAACCCATAATAGCTCTGATCTAGGAAAGAATATCCTTACAGAAGTAAATGAATTAACAGGGAAATTTTTATTGGCAGTTCTTAATATAGTGGAAGGAGGAGTTATTGCTTCTGTGATATTCATTATGTTAATAGTAGTTAATCCTATAATGACTCTAATAACCCTAGTAGCATTGGGCTCCATTTATCTATTAATATATACAATTTTTTCTAATAGACTTAAAAGTGCAGGAAGGCAAAGAATAGAAGAAAACAGAACTAGATTTAAAGCGGTTGGAGAAGCTATGGGGGGAATTAAATATACCAAGGTTTTAGGAAGAGAAAAATATTTTTTAGAGGACTACTCTAAACATTCTAAGAAGTTTTCAGATTTACAGTCTTGGTATAAGGTTTTAGGTAAAACACCTAAATTTATTATGGAAATTGTAGCATTTGGAGGAGTATTAGGTTTAGTTCTTTACTTCATATACTCAGATCAAATGACAAATGAAATAATTCCTTTAATAGGTCTATTTGCTTTTGCAGGGTACAGATTAATGCCTGCTCTTCAAAGTATATATAGCTCTTTTACAGAATTTAGATTTAATAGACCTGTTCTTAACAAAATTCACTATGATATGAATGAAGGGGGATTATCTGATGTAGAGGTAGATTTTGATGTAGTCTTACCTGAACCGATAGAGTTTAAGAAGGAAATTAAGTTAGATAATATTTCTTTCTCATACGATGGGAATAGAAACAGGGTCTTAGAGGATATAGATATGGATATTAGTAAGGGTATGTCTGTTGGTATTGTGGGCACTACTGGTTCAGGTAAGACTACATTAGTGGATATTGTATTAGGTTTGTTAACTCCTACAGAGGGTAGTATATATGTAGATGGTAATAAGATAACAGAAAATAATGTAAGGAATTGGCAAGCTAATTTAGGTTATGTACCTCAGGACATATTCTTATGTGATGATACTATTACTAAGAATATTGCATTTGGGTATGGTGATGAAGAGATAGATTTAGAACAAGTTAAGAAGGTGGCCAGGATGGCAAATATTAATAAGTTTATAGAGACGGAATTACCAGAAGGGTATGATACTGTTATTGGAGAGAGAGGAGTAAGATTAAGCGGTGGACAGAGACAGAGGATAGGTATAGCTAGGGCTTTGTATCATAATCCAGAGGTGTTAGTTTTTGATGAGGCTACTAGTTCTTTAGATAATGTTACAGAGAGGAGTGTATTAAAAGCAATAGAGAGAGTTTCTAAATTAAAGACTATGGTTGTTATAGCTCATAGGCTTACTAGTGTAAAAAATTGTGATAGGATATATTTAATTGATAAGGGCAGGATTATAGATAAAGGTAAGTATGATGAATTAGAAGAGAGGAATGAGAAGTTTAGGGAGATGGTGGGGAGGGGTAAATAGTTTTTATTAAAAAGTTATGGGAAGCTTGAAAAAAAAAGGGAAAACGTTCAATAAGATTTTAAAAAAGGAAGGAATCTCGGGAATCTGGAAAAGAAGAGGTAAGTTTTTTAAGATAAGGAAATCTAGTGAAGAACCATATATCAAAGATGTAGAGTACTCTCCAGATATTAAGTTTTACAACTATGATGATATTCGAGGTCTCATTAAGAAGTACCAAGAAAGAAAAGTTGAGAAGTTAAGGTTTTTAGATGTAGGAGGTCGTTTTGGTGAATATAGTTATCTTGCCGAAGGGTTTGAGTATTCGATATTGGAAATTGATGAAAGTATAAAAGAATCTAATGTTATAAATGGAGATATTTGTCATATCCCTGAAATCCCAGACAACTTTTTTGATGTGGTTTTTAGCAACAATGTGTTTGAGCATATTAAGGAACCTTGGAGAGCCGCAGAGGAATCAGTAAGAATTACTAAAAAAGGGGGGATAGTGATATGTGTAACCCCTTTCTCATGGCGTTATCATCCTGTTCCTGTGGATACATTTCGTTATTCTCATTATGGGTTAGCATATCTCTTCGAAAGAACGAGTCAAATAAAAAGACATTTAGCTGGGTATGATATTCAAATGCGAAGAAAAGATATGCGAGGAGGGAATATTAAGGGGGGGGTAGATAAACCACCTATAGATTCTTTGGGTGGATGGAGAGAAAATTGGGAAACAATATATGTTGGTTATAAAAAGTAAATTCTAATATTAAAGTTTTATGATTTGTACAATTTGTGGTTTTGAGGATTTTTATCTTGTAAAGTATAATCGGCACAAAGTGGACTTACGAATAAAGTCTGTTTTGAAAAGATTTTTACAATATTTGAATTTTTTAATACCTAAAAGATTTTCTAGATTAAAAAAAATCTCAAGTAAAAAAAAGAGTCATTTTCGAGGAAATATCAAAATTTGTTCCAATTGTGGTTATGGAGTTATGAATACCCCCCCATCTAAAAAGGAATTAAAAGATTATTATTCAGACCAATATTGGTCTGGAAGACTGGAAAAAACGGGGAAAAGTTTTTTTACAGAAGTAGATTACAAGGGAGATCCAAGGGCTAAAATACAGATTGAAACTTCTCTAAATATAATAGCCAAAGAAAGAATAAATAAAGTATTGGAAATAGGAGCAGGGCCTGCTTTAGCATCTCTGCTGTTGAGAGATAAGTGCAATAAGCCTAGTTTAAAATTGGATGTTTGTGAACCAGGAGTTATATGGGAGGAATATTATAAAAGGAGGGGAGTCAACAAAATTGCAGACTATTTTCCTTTTAAGACTAGGAAGAAGTATGACTATATACATACAAGTCATTGGCTGGAGCATGTATTAGATTTAAAAGATGTGATAAGGTCTCTAACGGATATTTGTATAAAGGGAGGTTTTCTTTTTGTAGAAGTCCCTAATTCTACTCATCAGTATTGGAGGTTACCCTTAAAAGATACACCACACATACATTTTTTCACAAAGAATTCTCTTAAAAGAGTTTTTGAAGAATCTGGTTTTAAGTGCTTGGATATAAAAGAATGCGGGATTTCTTATTTGGAAAGGTTTAATGGAGAAGTTTTAACTCCTGATAAATATGGAGAGAGAGAAAAAGGGTTTCATATACGAGCTATTTTTAAGAAGACTTAGATATATAAGAATTCTGGTTCCAAGGGAAAGGTCTTGATTAAAGGGTTTCTATGAGGTGATTTCATTTATATACTTTAGAGTAGAAGGGATCCCTTTTTCTAATGATACCAGCGGTTTAAAGCCTAGAAGTCTCTTCGCTTTCCTTATATCTCCATGCATCCCATAAAGATCAAAGGAGGAAGGTTTAGAGTAAGAGATAGTTGTTTCAAAAGGGAGATTCTTTCTAATAATTTCTGTTAATTCTCCTAACGTATGCGCTTTTCCAGACGCTAGATTTATAACCTCTCCATTTATTTTTTTGTTTCCCAAACACAAAATCAATCCTTTTATGGTGTCATCGATGTATAAGAAATCTCTGAATCTTTTAGGGCTACCTCTCATATCCAAGTGTTTATTTTTTATAAGTTCTCCTATAAATATACTTACCAGACCTTGTTTGAGATTTTGAACATCTTGTCCTGGTCCATATATATTAAAAAGACGAATAGAAGTTGTATGCAATTCCTTAGAGCTTGCTATCTTAAGATAGTATTCAGATGCCAACTTATTAGCACCATAATATACCAGGGGATTAGGGGTTCTATCTTCAGCCATTGGGAATTTCTCCTGCTCTCCATAAACAGCCATACTCGAAGCATATATAATTTGGTTGGTTTTAGAGTTTTGTGCTAATTTTATTATATTAGCAGTAGAGAGAGTATTACTTCTTAAATCTTCCGCATAATTCTTTGTACTAAGGTCTCCTGCACTATGCCCCGCTATATGGTAAATAATATCAAAATTATTGTCTAGAGTTTTTACTTGATTCCAATCTGCGAGATCTATTTTTATGCTTTTGTAAGAGGGGTTTGTTTTATTGCGCTTAATATCAACTCCAATGACTGTATAGTTTTTGTCTTTCAGTTTGCTTGCTAATTTGTTGCCTATAAAACCAGATGTTCCAGTTACAAGAATTTTCATTAATTTATTCTACAGTATTGTGATAAAATAATCTAAATATCTAATTTTTTTATTGCAAATCTTCAAAATGAAAGATAGGGTAAAAGACATGAAAGATTTGACAGAAAGATTTTTTCAAATAGAAAATGAATTAGATTTATACAATTTTAGAATTAGAGAAATTTATATTTGGGATTTAGTCAGAAGGTTTGTTTTTAATGAGTTAAGTAACAGATTAAGAATAGGAAAAAAATCCTCTAAATCAAATCTTGTTTCTCCTTTATCTTTCTTTAATCTATTTATTAACTTGTTCTTGTCTGTGACTTTTAAAAATCCATTTCTCGCAAATAAAAAAGAAATTTTATTTTTTGGACATTCTCGGAGAAAATTTTCTAATAATAAATGGACAGATATATATTGTGATGAGATTCTTAAAAATATTTCTACCAGTTTTACATACTGGGAGAAACCGTATGGATATAAACACTTTAGACCTACAGAGATAAAGAGTATTAAATATCTAGATTATGTTTATATACTTGGAGGACTTGCTAGGAAACTTTTTTATAAAAGTGTTAAGTTTAGTGATGATGAAAGAGAGGAAATAAATAAAGTTGAGGAGGGGATATACAAAGAATTCAAGATTAGGATAAATTTGGCGGAAATTTTTGCAAAGACCATTGTTAAAAGGAACGTACATTATTGTTTTCTAAAAAGACTTTTAAGAAAAGTTCGACCGAAATTAGCTATCCTTCTTGTCTCTTCGGAGAGAGAAACATTTATTGAAGTATGCAAAGTTCTAGGTATAAAAACAATTGAATTACAACATGGTATTATTGATAAATATCATTTAGGATATTCCTACCCCAATAATGGAACAAAGAGAGCATTTCCTGATTATTTTTTTACTTTTGGTGATTTTTGGAACAAGGCTGTCGATTTACCAATAGAAAAAGATAAGGTAGTTTCTGTAGGATATCCATATTTTGAAAAAGAAAGTTCTAAGTATAGAAATAGTAGAAAAAAGAATCAGATTCTTTTCTTATCTCAAGGAACAATAGGAAGAGAATTATCAAGATTAGCTGTTGAATTTATTAATAAGGAATCGGAATTAGATTATGAACGTATTTATAAACTTCATCCAGGGGAGTTTTTGTCATGGAAAGAGGACTATCCTTGGTTATTAAAGGAATATAAAAAAGGTAATATTACAGTTATAGATGAGAATATTACTCCTTTGTATAAACTAATGGCAGAGTCAAAGATTCATATAGGTGTATATTCTACTGCTATATATGAGGGATTAGTTTTTAATCCGAGTGTTTATCTTTTAAATACGAGTGGGATAGAGTATATGGAAAAATTAATTAATTCTGGTTATGCAAAGAAGATAGATACAGCAGAGGATCTTCTGAAGGATTTTAAGTATAATTCAGGAAGTTTAGATTTAGATAGTAGTTTCTTCTTTAAGGAAGAATCAATAAAGAATATTCAGTTAATGATAAATAGAATATTAGAGAAATAGAAAAATTTTCATCACTGCTCATGTACACATTACCTATTATATTCTACCTGTCCCTACAATAAATATCATACCCAATAAAACTCTCCCTTAATTCAAAATCTCTCCTAATTCTTCTAATATCACTACTCTCTAAAAAATTATGAGCATAACTCCTTAGTAATACACAAACACTATTATTCTCTATTAACTCATTCCACTCTTCTCTGTCATGAATAGCAGAAGTATCTGTATAATAATGTCTACAAATATCCTCATCCTCATCATAATACATAGTATATGTACATACCTGAGATTTTTTAAGATCAAGCCTGTAATTTGTAATTACATCATAAACAATACCACTCTGATTAGAATAAGCAGTCTCTATTAATATATACCCATCTAAATTCTCCTTAACATAATCATACATAGGTTCAAACTCATCATAACCTATCTCTAAAGGGAAAATAGGATAACCTCTAGAAAATATTAATTCTCTATCATTGTTTAATATAGAAACAGATATTAGAGAGAAAGTTATTAAAATAAAAACTTTTATAAATTTATTCTTCTTAAAAACCCCTAAAACCTGTTCCAAACCATAACAAGCTAAAACATAAAACATAGGTAAAAGATAAACTAAAACCCTCATAATCTGCATAGGAGTATTCGACAGAAAATGTAAAATCATTATTGGTATTACAAGAAAAAACACCAAATTATTCTTATTCTTTTTGCTAAATATATTTCTAAATAATCCAAATATTAGAAAAATTGTAAAGAAAGAATATATACCAAAGAAAAAGCTATTAAAATTATAATGACCTGTTACAGTATTAGTCCTACCACTTAAAAGAGTATTAAATAATGATTGATAATCCAAGAAGATGGAAGATATTAAAAACATAATTACAGTAGCAATTAATATAATAAAAAACTTCTTCTTCTTTTTAAGATTTAAGAAATTCTTAATTACCTTATTCTTAGGATTAATCTTAATCCTCTTGGAAGTGAAGAGATAAATAATCCCACAAAGAGAAACAAAGGGTATTACGAATTTAGTAGAGTCATATGTTAAGAAATAATTAGTTAAGTTAGTAAGTAAGAGTAGAGAAGAATATATAATTAATCTATTTCTATTCTTAATATTTTCTAGGATCTTTATAAAAAGAAAAATAGTAAATACAAAAGAAAATTCTAGAAAGACATAATGCCTGATATAGAAGTGTATAAATATTAACCATGGACTCAGAACAAAAAGTAGGAGAGATAATATCCTAATAATCTTGTCTTTTATTACATACTTAGAAACTTTGTATAGCAGTAACAGAGTAGAAAAACCTAGAGATATTGGAACGAATTTAGCCATCCTGGTACTAAAACCAAATATGGAAAAGAAGATTGCTATTAAAATGGACATAGGAGCCCCTCTTAAGTAACCTTGTCCATCATAACCTCTAGTTAATATTGGAAACGCTCCTTCTTCAACTAGAGTTTTCCCAGTAAGTATGTGCCTGAATTCATCAGGATGTCCTCCAGGATATCTAAACATTGATAGGTGAACAGCTAAGAAGAGTAGAGCGATAAGGATAAGAGCGAGTATATACCAGAGATCTTTTTTGTTTTTAATTTTCTTTTCTTTAATAAAAATATCTTTGTTAAAGAGTATGAGTGAGATTCCAGTTAAGAAGAGCAGATGATTTAAGTACACATCAAGATTGTCTTGTAAAAATGGTAAAAGAGTCTTTATGTTAGTAACTAAATTAATGAGAATAAGTAAAAGAAGAAAGAGAAAAAAAGATTTTAGAATTAAATTTACTGTTTTCTCTTTTTTAAAGGTTAAATAATTTAGAAAGAATGAAATGTAGATTAATGATAAAAGGAAGGTACGTGAACAAATTGTGTCGCTTATATTAATGACATTCAAAAGATGTAATATGAAAATAGAGGATAGCATTAAGAGAATATTTTTTATTAAGAACAGTAAGCAGTTATATGAATTTTTGTTTTTTACAAACTCTTTAACTTTCTCCATATAGGGTCTCTAGTTGTTATAAAAGTTATCTCCTCTATATCCTCTGTTTGTCCTGCTATTGGAAATGTAAAAGGAGTATGGCCATAGAACCTACTGTGTTCTTGTATCTTTTCAAAAGGATACTCATAACCCACTCTTAATTCATAAATATTTCCTCTGAAGTAATTGTAAAATACTTTAGGATAATACTCTGATAATGTTAGAGGAGAGGACTTCTCCTTTTCTCTTAACAAGGGAGTCTTGTACTTCTCAGTATAATAAACATCTAAATTAATGGCAGATACAAGATCTTCTGGAAAAGAGTTCTCTATATTTACTCTATACAATTCTTGCCCTAAGGATATTTTTTCTTGATTTAAATCTTTAACTAACTCTTCATTAAGAGGTTCTTCATACTGTCGAAGGTCATCATAATCTGTAAACAAATTGTAAGGAGAACTTACAATAACTCTTCCACTTCTTAAATTGTTCACTACTAATTCAATATAACCATTTAGTGAGTTCTCTGGTTTGGTATATATAGCTATTAATTCATTCTCCTCTTCCTCTGTTAAAACTCCTATTTGGTATGTGTAAAGATTTCCGTCATAGACTTCATCTACCCTTAATTCTATTGATTCATGATGTTGTATTATTCTTAAATTTTGGTATTTAAGAAGTAACTGATTGCCAACAAGAGCTTCCTCTGTCAAAGCCTCCCATCTAAGATAGAAAGAAAGGGTATTAGAATCTTTAACATCATATTCATCTAATACAGTGTATTTGTATTCCCCAAAATCCGCCTTTTTCTCTTCATCTTCATTACTTCTAGAGATTGTAGGTTCTCTTTCTGAGAGGATACCCTCAATCTGAAACCTATCTACTTCATATTCCCATACGTCTAACATTTCTTCTTCTTGTATATTAGGATGTAAAATATGTACACCTTCACCCTTAACGATTACCTCTCCAAACAGATTTCGCACCCTTATCTTAGGATCTACAGTTATGTGCAAGAGACCGTCAGTCTCTCCCTGTCCTTGAGAAAAAGAAAGATCTCCTCTCTCTTCTAGAATATTATCTTGTGTAATTGTATATTCCTTTCTGTATCCAAAAGGATAGAGATATAGATAAAAAAACAAAAACAAGAGAGAGAGGGGAATTAATATTGTTAACCAAAAATGAAAAGGATTTTCTTTCTTAAGTTTCTTGTATTCATCTACGGGATAGATCTCTCTAAATATTTCTCTGATATTCATTAGTAAGAGTTTTTAAATATATTTCTATTTAACCTCCCATTATACCTACACTTTAATTTACTAACAAGGAAAGATTATATGGGAACCCAGTAAATATCCTGATATAATAATCCAACATGAACATTCTAATAATAATAGTAAACCATAACGGTAAAAAACTCCTTGAAAAAACCTTGCCCTCTATCTTAAAAACAGACAGAAACGACATTAACTATGACATATGTGTAGTAGATAATAACTCCTCAGACGACTCTGTATCATTTTTAGGAGAACAGTACCCTGCTATTAAGGTAATAAAATCAGACAATAATTTAGGCTACGGTAGGGCACACAACCTAGCCTTAGAGGAGTACCCTGACTATGACAACTATGTCTTTATGAATAACGACATTACAGTAGAACCTAATTGGTTAAAAAATCTTTTAGAAGTTGTAAGAACAAAACAAAACGTAGGAGCCGTAGGACCTAAAATATTACTCTCAGAAAAAAAAGATGAGAGGTATGTAATTAACTCTGCAGGTATGGACATAGATAAACACTACATGGCATATGACAGGTATGAGGGAGAGTATGATGACCCCAAATACAATATTGTTGAAAAAGTAGATGGTATATGTGGTGCTGTTATGCTCATACCAAAAGAAGTAATAAAAAAAGTTAAAGGCTTTAATCCTAAGATGTTTCTTTATTACGAAGATGTAGACCTCTCCTTAAGAATTAGAGATCTAGGATATGACATATATTACTGTGGTAATTCAGTTGTATATCACGACCATATGGCCTCTACAAAAAGTATAGGAAGTTTTAAAAGAAATTGGATGAATATGCAAAACAGATATGTTAGTATTAAGGATAGAAAAGGTCTCTCTGTGGCAATAAAAGAAACAGTATGGTATCTTTGTTCTTGGATTATATGGAAGATATTACATTCTAAAAATATTACTTTAAAACAGTACCTAGATGATAAGTAAGAACGATATAGACCTCTACAAGCAATTTGTTAAAACCATCTTTAAGATGAGATACAAAGGATCCTTATTAGGGTTCTTTTGGGTATTACTCAAACCCTTCTTCATGTTCATAATTCTCTATGTAGTATTCTCTGCAGTATCTGGTCAGGTAGGAAATTTAACATCTAGGCAATATGCAGTATATCTTCTCTCTGGTTTAGTAATCTATACCTTCTTTAATGAAGGAATTACATGGGGTATGGGTTCAATAATGGAAAGAGCAGATCTGATACTTAAGATTAATTTTAAAAGAGATATTGTTGTAATTAGTGCACTTACTATGTCATTAATTAATTTTGGTATTAATCTCCTCATAATAGCAGTCATAGGGACAGTCTTAGATATCCAGTTTTCTGTAATAGGAGTATCCTACATATTACTCATTGGTTTAGTTATGTTCTTAGCTATGTACGGCATAGCATTCTTTACCAGTATCTGGATGGTATATATTAGGGACCTAACTCACATAACAGAACTAGGTTTACAACTAATGTTCTATGCTTCAGCAGTTTTCTTCCCAATTGAAATGATTCCTGAAAGATACAGATTCATAGCAGAGTACAACCCAATAGCAATCTACATACAGAGTGTAAGAGAAGCTCTTACATATCAAAACATTGTTAATTTAGATTTTGTACTAGGATCTTTAATATTTTCCATAATCCTAGTAATTATTGGAAATATATATTTCAAACATAATGTAAAAAAAGTAGCAGAACATTTTTAAAGATATGGACAACAATATAGCAATACAAGTAAAGAATGTAAGTAAGAAATTTAAAGTACCGGTTAAGGGGAATAAGAATACATTACAAGAAAGATTTTTAAATCCTTTTCAAAAGACAGAACATAGAGAATTTAATGCTCTTAAAAATCTTTCTTTTGAAGTTAAAAAAGGAGAATTTTTTAGTGTAATAGGTCCAAATGGATCAGGTAAATCTACATTACTAAAGATAGTATCTGGGATATATGTAGCAGATGAGGGAGAGGTAGAAGTAAATGGAGATTTAGTACCTTTCTTAGAATTAGGTGTAGGTTTTAATCCAGATCTTAGTGCAAGAGAAAATGTCTATCTTAATGGTACGATACTTGGTCTTACTAAGAAGGAATTAGATGAATATATTGATGGTATTTTTGATTTTGCAGAGTTAAGAGATTTTGCAGATATGTCTATAAAGAATTTCTCTTCTGGTATGGCAGTAAGGTTAGCATTTTCAATAGCAATTAGAGTTAAGTCAGACATACTTGTTTTAGATGAGGTATTAGCAGTAGGTGATGCAGATTTCCAAAGGAAGTGTTATGCATATTTTGACAAGATTAAGGGTAAGAAATCTATACTGTATGTATCTCATGCATTAGATTCAGTAGAGAAGTATTCAGACAGGGTACTATGGTTAAAGGAAGATAAGAGTTATGAGATAGGGGAGCCTGAAAAAGTTGTTAGTGCATACAAAAATGCAGAATAGAAACAGTTTAATTTCAAGAGTTAAAGATAGGATACCTCTCTACAAAGAGGATTTTAACAAGGATATTAAAAGGCATGGTTTTTTTAAGGCTATCTTTCTTTTTTTAAAAAGAGTATTTTCTTTTTTTAGAAACAGAATAAATCCTGGCAGAGTTAGAGATTTTCAATATAACAAATGGATGCAGAATGTAGAGAGTAAATATCTAAATGAAAAATCAATGAGGAGGGATCTAGAAAGTGTTGGAGAAGATATTAAGTTCAGTATAGTTTTACCAGTATGGAATGTTAAGGAGGAATTTCTTAGAGAAGCACTGGATTCGATAACCAACCAAGTATATGAGAATTGGGAGATATGTATTTCTGATGGATCAAGTAAGAGTATAGAAGAAACAGAAAGATTTCTTAAGAGTTTTCAAGAGGAGTATACAGAGAAGGTTAAACTTTCTTTTCTTTCTAAGGAGTTAAGAAAGGAAATAAATATTGTAAAGAATAGTAATAATGCAATTAATATGGCTACAGGAGATTATATTGTATTTATGGATTGTGATGACACACTTTCTGTTAATGCTCTTTTGGAATTAGCTAAGAGTATAAAGAAAAATCCTGAAGTAGAATTCATGTACAGTGATTTTGACAAGATAGATGAGAGAGCAAGGAGATTTGCACCATCTTTTTGGCCAGATTTTTCTCCACATCTTCTAACTTCTCAGATGTATACAGCTCATGTTACTTGTTATAGGAAAGATATTATTCAACAGTTAGGAAGTCTAAGGGAGGGAACAGATGGAGCTCAGGATTGGGATTTAGTACTTAGGTATATGACATTAAAGAATAACAGGGATTTTAAGAATGTAATACATATTCCCAAGATTCTTTACCATTGGAGAATTACTGAAAGTTCTACTGCTTACTCAGGAAAAGAAGCCAAGGGTTGGGCATATGATAGACAAAAGTATGTTTTGCAAGACTATTTGACGAGAAGAAATTTAAAAGGGGAGGTGGTAGAAGGTTTGTATGAGGGAGCATGGAGGGTTAGGTATGAGATAGTTGGAAATCCTAAGGTATCCATCGTTATACCTTTTAAGGATAAGGTTGAATTATTAAAAAGGGCCATACCAAGTATTTTAGAAAAAACAAAGTATGATAATTACGAAATTGTACTTGTAGGTAATCAATCCAAGGAGGAGAAAACATTTGGGTATTTAGAAGAGATAACTAAGGACGAAAGGATAATGGTTGTTAAATATGACTTACCATATCATTTTGGAAAGATATATAACTGGGCTGTTAATCAGATAGATTCTGAATATATGTTAATGCTTAATAATGACATTAAAGTCCAGGGGGAAGAATGGTTAAAAAGTATGTTAGAAATATGTCAGTTACCAGAGGTAGGTTTAGTAGGGAGTAGATTGTACTATCCTGATGGAAGTATACAGCATGCTGGTGTAGTTGTAGGATTGGGAAATAGTGCAGGCCATGCATATAGAAGGGCTTCAGGTCATACTCATGGTTTTGATAGCCCTGTTGTTAATGTTAAGAATTACATTTCAGTTACTTGTGCTTGTGCCATGATAAAAACTTCTCTTTTTAAAGAGATGGGTGGTTTTGATGAGAGCTTAGAACCAGTATTTCAGGATGTGGACTTAGGTATTAAACTCTATGATAGTGGTTATTACAATGTATATACTCCATACTCTGAATTAATACATTACGAGTCTGTTTCTAGATTAAAGAAGAACCAGGTTAGTGATCCTCAAGGAGATCAGAAATGTAGTCAGATTCTAAAAAATAAATGGCCAGGATATATAAATAGAGATCCTTTTTATAATATTAATTTATCTAAAAAACATGAAGACTTTAGAATTAGAACAGGAAGTTAAAAAAGTATTACCTTTTATTAAATCTTTGTTCGAGAATAGAAAAAAGTTTAGGATAGTATATTTTTCTCTATTTGCTATTTCTGTAATTACACTGTTTCTTGGATATCAATGGTCTATTTACATTGTTTGGGGGTTATTAGGTTTTGGGTGGAGTATGTTTTTCTTTAAGAAGAGTGTAAATCTTTTAGAGCATTTTCTTTTAGGTGGAGTAGTTTTTACATCTCTGTTTTTAGTATTTATCTCTTTGTTTGCTATTGTAAATATTCCTGTTAATATATTTTTCTTTTTGGGTTTTGTTGCTATATCCTTTTTTGTTTTTTTAAAAGCTAAAGTTTTTGAGAATATAAATCTAAAGATAAAGGATTATGACTATTTAGTACTGCTTCTTTTTTCTGTAGCATTGGTTGCGAAGGTTTTTCCATTGAGAAACCACTATATAGCTCCTCTACATGACCCTCTTTCACATTCGATGATGGCTAGAAATATCATGGAAACAGGGTTAATAGAATATTTTTATTCTCCGGGCTTACATGTTATTTCAGCATTTGGGGCTATGATGAGAGGCTTTGTTGTCTCCAGGCAGGTTCTGGTCTTGAGTGGCTTCTTTAGTGCTTATTCAGGAATAGTAGCATATGTATTTTTAAAGAATTTTCTAAAAGATAAAGTATGGGGTTTAGTTACGGCTGTTTTGTTCTCAGTTGGGTATTACCCTGCTATGTTAACTTTTAATGCAGGGAAGAATACACTAATAATGGCAATTCCTGTTCTTTTCTTTGTTATGTTTGCAATAACTCAATATATTGAAAATAAGCATTGGAAGGTGTTATTAATTTCAGGATTGGCTATAGCTTCGTTGTTTTTAACACATTATCCTATTGCAGTAATAGGAAGTGTTTTTGTAGGAGTTGTATTTATTTTGTATTTTAAAGATTTTAAATGGAAAGGGTTTTTGATTGTGTTAGGTATGTTATTTGGTCTAGGTTGGGCTTTGAGGAGTTACAAGTATCAACTAGCAATAGCTGAGAACTTGGTTAATCCTGATAGAACTAGTGTAGGTTATCGTAGTGATTTCGAAACGATATGGGAAGGAATTTTATATCTATTTGAACACATAAGAACATATCTTCAGAGAAGTCTAAAGGACTGGAACAGGTATCCCACTTTAATTTCGTTTCTTGCTCTTCCTCTTCTATTTGTTAATTCTCTTTTAAAGAAAAACAAGAGATTAATGGTAGTTTTTTTCTGGATTGTTGGAGTTCTACTTTTTATGATAATTCTTTCGACATTAAGAATGTCGATGTTAACTATAGTCTTTGAGAGTTATTTAATAACATTACTAATATATATATATGTACTGTGTGGGTTTTTCTTATCCAAATTATACAGTCTCTTAGTTAGAAAATTTTTAGATAAAAACAAATGGGACTATATAATTATAGGAATGTTTATCTCTGGAATTCTTTTGGTCTCCTATATGCTTTTTCAACAGAGTAAAGGATTTATGTCTGACTTGAATAGTTATGTTTTAGAAGATGACATTGTAGTATTTGATTGGATAGAAAGGAATACGACAGAGGAACAAAAATTTCTAATAAATGCATATTTGTTGTATGACATAATATTCTCTTCTGATTCAGGAGGGTATATAGAAGTCTTTACTGGTAGAAAGATATCTAAGCCCTTTTATGAATATGACAGCAAGGAAACTCTTCGAAATTTTAAATATTATCTTGCTTTGCGAGAAGATATAGAAGATTGTACATATAGGCAGAAATTTATAGATCTAGGATATACATATTACTATCATGCTGCAATGCAGCCTTTTCATAATCCTCTTCTTAGTGATGATAACATTCTTACAACTACAGCTTTCAAACCGGTATTTCGAAGTGGAGATTCTATACTCTTTGAAATAGTAGGTTGTGAATAATTTTACTTATTCACCTTAGAAAAATTATTAGCAATGTACCTCTGTAACGATACTGGTAGTATTACTGTTGCTATTAATCTAAAAAAAAGAAATATTTTATCTCCAAATTTAAGAGGAAAATCATATTCAAAATGTGCTTTCATTTGTACATAAAAAGAATACCATTGAGTTTGTCTTGTTCTCTTTCCAGTTTCTGATCCCTTCCTAACTCTGTACTTTATTAAGGATTTTGGAATATTTTTGTATTCTCCAAATTCTGATATTCTGACCACCAAATCATAATCTCTAGCTATTGGGAATCTGTTGTTGTAAAGAGAAGTTTTTATTAACTCAGAAGTCCTCCACATAGAAGCAGGGTGAGATATTGGATTGTACCTAACTATTGCTTTTCTAATATCTTCGTTTTCTAATGGATATTCTCTAACAGTTTTTACATTAAGTTCTTCATCACATATATCCATATATCCTGAACATAAAGCAACCTCTGGGTTTTCCTCCATTACTTTAACCTGTTCTTCTATTCTATATGGATATGCCCAATCATCTGCATCTAATATAGCTATATATTTACCATTACAGTTCTTGATTCCATTATTCATATTGAGAGTTATTCCTAGATTTTTCTCATTCTGTATTATCTTTATTCTTTCATCTTTCTCTTGATACTTTTTAACAATAGATACTGTGTTGTCAGAGGATGCGTCATCACAAACAACAATCTCAATATTTTTGTATGTTTGAGATATTAAGCTGTCCAGATTATCTTTTATAAAATTCTCTGAATTGTATGTAGCTACTAGTACAGAGACTAAGGGATTACTCTTTGACATTTGTTTTTGCTATTTCTCTTACTAACTTAGTTATGTTCTTTTGTAGTTTGTCGACTTTTCCGTATATTCTTAACACTATGTAAAAGAGTATTATTATGGACATATAAACTACCAAGTCTAATCCTTTTTCTACACCAAAGAATTGTCCAATACTATCTATAGTTCCTTGAGGTAACCATATTAATACTAATGCTCCTGCCCAAAATATTAACCAAAACAATATTTTAACTATAGATGTCTTATCCTTAATAACCCTGAGAGCTAACTGTCCAAATATTACCAATATTATTCCTGTAGCTACTATTTGAATAATCATTATTCTTTTATCTTGGATAAAATTAATTGAAATGCAATACTTATACTGTTAAAAACACTCTGTCCTTTAGACATAGAATACTCTGTGTAATGTATTGTTACAGGTACTTCAGTATATTTAAGATCTAATATTTTTACCTTATCTAATATCTCGGAAGCATGTTCCATTCTGTCATGAGTAATATCTAATTTTTTAGCAGTATCTGAAGTCATAACTCTTAAACCGTTGTGTACATCTGTTAACCATATACGAGAGAGTATATATGTAAATATTATTCCTAACCTAAGAACTATTTTTTTTGAAAAGGGGATATCATTCTCTTGTAAAAATCTAGAACCTAATACAATGTCATAGTTTCCTTCTATTAAAGTTTCCAACATTTTGTCTAGGTCTTTAACATCATGTTGCCCATCTGAATCAAAATGTACGATATATTTTGCTCCTTTACTTATTGCTACCTCCATACCTGTTTGTAATGCAGCTCCTTGACCTCTGTTTATTACATGTTTAGTTATTATTGCATTGGTATTCTTTTTTACAATATCATATCCATTATCTTTACTCCCATCATCTACTACTACGATATTGTTGTATCCATTACGGTTTAGGTCTTTAATAACCTTAGTTATCATACTCTCATCATTGTAAAGGGGGATAGTAATATATACTTCTGACTTGTTCATATTGTATGATTATATACTAATTAAATATATTAAAAAACTATGGTTAGCATAATAGTACCTGTATACAATGCAGAGAAGAATGTAAAAAAGTGCTTAGACAGTATATTGAAACAGACATATACAGATTACGAAATAATTCTTGTAAATGATGGGTCTAAGGATAACTCACAAGAGATAATAGATAACTATAAGAAAAAACATCCAGATAAGATTAAATCATACCTACAAGAAAACGCTGGACCAGCAGTAGCTAGAAATAGAGGTTTGGAATATTCAAAAGGAGAGTATATATTTTTCATAGATAACGATGATTATATAGATGAGAAATATATTGAAACTTTTATACAAGAAATAGAAAGTAAGAATGTTGACATGTTAATAGGTGGATACAGAAGAGTAAAGAGTGATGGATCTGTAATGTTCAAAAGAGATGCTACAGATAATCCTTGGACTAAATATATGATGGTAGCTCCATGGGGAAGAGTATATAGGACAGAGAGTTTAAAAAAGAACAATATCAGATTCTTAGAGAGTAATATATGGGAGGATGTATATTTCAATATGCTTGCTAATTTCAAATTAAGAGTCTCGACCACAGATTACAATGGATATAACTGGGTTTACAATGAAACATCTTTTTCTAATACTACACAAAAAAAACTTAATCCTTTTGTAGACCTAACAAAAGTATTTAACAAAATAAAGAATGATGTAGATAAGATAGGTGTACCAGAGGAAGAGGAGGAATATTTTGAATATTTTTTCATTAAAGCTTGTGTATGGTATTTAATACATTCTGGTAGGGGAGTTGAATACAAAATTCTTAAGAAGGAATACTTAAAACTTTTTAATTGGTTGGAAAATAATTTTCCTAATTATAGAAAGAACAAACAGATAGGAATATTAAAACCAAAGGGAGAGGCATTGTCTGTAAGGTTAGCAGTTAGCATCTTTGTCTTTTTAGAGAAAGTAAAAATAGAGAATATATTTTTAAGAATGTTAAGTATTATTTAAGGATATCTTTTATTAAGATAATGTGTCTTTTTATGGTATTATCCTATTGTACAGCTTAATTAAAACAGAAATACAAGATGCAAAGAGTGTCGATCATAGGTCTTGGTTACGTAGGACTACCTCTAGCCTTAGCTGTAGAAAAAAGTGGTAAGTATGATGTAGTAGGTTTTGACATTAGTAAAGAACAAGTAAAAAAGATAAAGAATAAAGAATGCCCCATAACAGACGACATTGCAGAACAAGATCTTAAAGAATTAGATTTGCATGCAACAACCGATGAAAAAGAAATTAAAGATAGTGACTACTACATAATCTGTGTACCTACTCCCGTACTAGATGACTACACTCCTGACTATACTCCTGTAATTAGTGCTGGTAAAACAGTAGCGAAATATCTTTCTAAAGGAGAAACAGTAATACTAGAATCTACAGTAAACCCAGGGACATGTGAGGAGATATTACTACCTGTATTAGAAAAAGGTAGTAAGTTAAAAGCAGGGAAGGATTTTAATATTGCTATGTGTCCTGAGAGAATTAATCCAGGAGATCCTAAATGGAATGTATACAATATACCTAGGAATTTAGGTACTTTAATGCCTGAAAAAACTAAAGAGGTAGGAGATTTCTACAGATCATTTTTAGAAGCACAAGTAAATGAAGTGTCTAGTCTTAAAATAGCAGAAGCTACTAAGATAGTAGAGAATGCATTTAGGGATATTAATATAGCTTATGTAAATGAGTTAGCTAAGTCTTTTGATGCTATGGGTATAGATTTAGTAGAAACACTCAAAGGAGCATCTAACAAACCATTCTCTTTCATGGCACATTGGCCTGGTAGGGGTGTAGGTGGTCACTGTATAGCAGTAGATCCGTACTACTTAATTAAGAGGGCAGCTGAGTCAGGTTTTAATCATCAGTTCTTAAAGATGGCTAGAGAGGTAAATAATAGTATGCCAGAGTATACCGTAGAGAGGTTACAGGATGCTTTGAATGAAGTGGAGAGACCTATAAAGGGTACTAAGATTTTATTGCTTGGTTTAAGTTACAAATCCAACATTGCAGACCTAAGAGAGAGTCCATGTTTAGAGATATGGGATATTCTTAAGAGTAAGGGAGCAGATGTTTTAGTTTATGATCCTTTTGTTTTAGATATGTCTAATGTAAAGACACTTGAGGAAGGTTTAAGGGATTGTGAGGCTGTAATACTTGGAACATATCATGATAGGTTTGGCGATTTAACTAAGGAGATAATAAAGAATAAAAATGTTAAAGTGGTTGTAGATGGGATGAATAGGTTGGACAAGGAAAAGATTGAAAAGGGCGAAGTGATATATAGGGGAGTGGGGAGGTAGATAAAATAAAAATTTAAAAGAATGAATATAGAAGAATACGCAAAAAAACATCCGAAGAGTAAAGGGGCTATTCTATCTCCAAGTATTATAAAAAAAATAGAGAAACTTCCTAAAGGTTCAAAAATACTAGATATAGGTTGTGCAGAAGGATATACAGTAAAATATCTCTACGACATATTTGGGAAAAAGTATAATTATGTAGGAGTTGATCTTTCTGAGAATCGTATTGAGAGAGCCAAGAAATTAAATATACCAAATTCATTGTTTATAGTTTCAAATGGAGAGAATATAAAATTGAATAGTAATAGTTTTGATTGTGTTTTATGCTCTCAGGTATTAGAACATGTAAAGAATGAAGAGAATCTATTGTCTGAAATAAAACGTTTATTAAAGAAGGATGGGATATACCAAATAGATACCGTATTTAAAAAGAAATGGGCTTGGTATTTTTATAAAGCCCCTATTGGTTGGGCATTGGATCCTACGCATTTAAGGGAATATACAGATATTGGTGTAGTTGAAAATATGTTTAGGAAGATAGGGTTGAAAGTTGAAGAGATATATTTGAGACAATCATATAGGGATCTAAATAGGACAGGCTCTGTCAACCTTGAAATACCTATACTAGGGTATTATTTGTTATTTATAGAGGGAAAAAATTAAATTAAAATAATAAAACAATGAACTTACTAATATACATGCCTGCCCTAAACGAAGAAGAAGGTATAGGAGATGTAATAAGAGATCTTCCAAAAAACATCAATGGTATAGACAATATTAAGGTATTAGTTGTAGATGATGGTAGTACAGACAATACAGCTAGTATCGCTAAAGCAAGTGGTGCGGATGTAGTAAGTCACAACATTAACAAAGGAGTAGGTAGTGCATTTCAAAGTGCTGTACAGTATGCATTACAAAATAATACAGACATATTAGTAAGTATAGATGCAGATAGACAATTTAACAGTAAACAGATACCAGAAATAATACAACCAATATTAAAAAATAATGCAGATATGGTAACAGGTAATAGGTTCAGTAAAGGTATGCCAGAGAATATGCCAAAAACTAAATACTGGGGTAATACCCAAATGTCTAGACTAATATCCATAATCAGTGGACAGAAGTTTAGAGACGTATCTTGTGGTTTTAGAGCATACAACAGAGAAGCTCTAATGAGATTAAATCTATTTGGTGCTTTTACTTATACCCAAGAAACAATCTTAGATATGGTATACAAAGGTCTAAGGGTAGTAGAATTCCCAGTAGATATTAAATATTTCAAGGGTAGAAAATCTAGAGTAGCAGGTAGTATTATTAATTATACTTTTAGAACATCTAGAATAATCTTAAAAACTCTTAGAGACTATAAACCTATGCTCTTTTTTGGAGGAATGGGAGGTGTATCCATGGGTATTGGGTTGGTGTTTGAAATATTTATGTTTACACACTACTTCTTAACAGGTAGTTTTACCCCTTACAAAGCTTTTGGTTTTATTGGTTTAGGATTTATTATCTTTGGATTATTATTAGTAATCGTAGGATTGTTAGCAGATATGTTTAATAGAGTAAGAATAAATCAGGAGAGGATAATATACGAATTAAAAAAAGATAAATATGGAGGAGAGTAGAATTCCAATATATATAATTCTTGGTACCAGAGCACAGTTCATAAAGATGGCTCCTGTGATGTATGAGATGAAGAACCAAGGTGTTGAGTACACTCTAATATACACAGTACAACACAAAGAAAATGTTCAAGAAATTTTAGATGTGTATGGTTTAAGAAAACCAGATGTTGTTATTTACGAAGGAGAAGAATCAAATACTAAATCCAAACTTTTTAGGTGGACCGTAGATATGTTTTTTAAGTCTCTCTTTAAAGCAAAGAAATACCTTCCTGAAAAAGGTATAGTTCTTACTCATGGAGATACCTTTACAGCATGGTTAGCAGCGCTCATGGGTAGAAGAGCAGGTTGTAAGGTAGCACATGTAGAAGCAGGTCTTAGATCTTTTAATATATTTAGTCCATTCCCAGAGGAAATATCTAGACTAATTACCTTTTCTCTTTCCAATATTTATTTTTGTTCTGATGATTGGACTATGAGTAATCTAAAAAGATTTAAAGGAGAAAAAATAAATATTGGAGCTAATACTATGTTGGATGGGGTTAAGTATGCGGTAGAGAGTGAGAAGAAAACAGAGTTTGAATTTCAGAAAGAACCATATGTATTAGTGTCTATACATAGGTATGAGAATATATTTAAGGATAGGTTTACAGATACAATAATTCCATATCTAAAGGAGATATCCAAGAAGCATAAATTAGTTATTACATTACATCCTACTACAAGAGAGAGGTTAAAGGATTTAGATTTGTATGATGAGTTAGATAGGAATAAAAGAATAATTCTTCATGAAAGGTTTGATTTTATAGATTGGATTAATGTGTGTAATGATGCAGAGTTTGTAATATCTGATGGAGGTAGTAATCAGGAAGAGTTGAGTTATCTTGGCATACCTACTATATTATTTAGAGATGAGACAGAGAGAAAGGAAGGGTTAGAAGAAAATGTTGTACTTTCTAAGTTTGATAAAGAGGTTATAGATGAGTTTGTTGAGAATTATAATAATTACAGAAGGAAGGCTTTGTTTGAGGAAATTAAGCCTAGTAAGGAGATAGTAAAGTATTTACTTGGTGCAGGTAATTAATAAACGTGATTTTGAAGACCCAGGAACCAAATTAGGAAGTTTCTTGTAGTGATTTAAGTATGAGACTTTAATGTTTTTGAAATTACATTTCTTCAATAATCTTTTATATTCTTGAGAATTTCGAACAGCTATGTGTCCACTTGTTTGTGGTAGAAAACCTTTCTGTTTTAACTTCTCTAATAAAAAATCTTTGTTAGGAGTATGTATTATTAGAAGGCCTTCTTTTTTAAGAGTATTTCTTATGGATGTATATATTTTGATAAATGAAGGATCATCTATATGTTCAGAAAAATCAAGGGTAAATGCTTTTGAGAATTTGTTGTGATTATCTTTTGAGAATTCTATAATATCAGCCTTTATAAAATTTGTATTCTTAAAATTTTGTTCTTTAGATAGTTGGTTACATTTATTGATGAAGGAGGAAGAAGTATCTATTCCAAAATATTCTTTATAATGATTATTTAATGCCAATGCTAAAAGACCGTTTCCACAAGCATAATCAGCTATGACGTCATTTTTATTGATTTGTATAGAGTCTATAACTCTGTAAATTCTTTTGCCTGGAGAGGAATGATATGAGTCGATATATTTATTTGTTTCGTATAACATTGTTTTCATTTTTAATCGTAATAGTCAGTATAACATTTTTGTTTTACTGTGAAAGAAGTTTTGTTTATAGTAGAATATGCTGAATATAAAATTGATTTTTAACTATGAAAATATCAATAGTACTTCCTGTTTACAATGGGGAGGAGACATTAAATGAGTGCTTAGAGGCTATCCTTAATATAGAGTATCCGAAATCAGATTATGAATTAGTTGTGGTTAATGACTGTTCAACTGATGATTCAAGGGAGATTATGGAAGAGTTCTTAGTAAGATTTAGGGAGGAGGGTGTTGACATCAAGATAATAGATTTTGATGTTAATAAAGGAAGAATAGAAGCCAGATTAGAAGGAGTAAAGAATGCGAAATATGAAAATCTTTTATTCATTGATCACAGATGTATAGCTGATACAGATATATTAAAAGTAATAAAAGAAAGGGGATATGAACCTATTGTAGGTAATCCTTATCAGAACAGGAAGGGTAGCTTAATTAACAGGTTCTTTTTTGTTTTTAGGAAAATTCTCTATGGAAAATATTGGGGATATGAATATCCAGATGTTTATATTGATAAGAGTAATTTTGACATCATCCCAAAAGGATTCTCTCCGTTTTTTTGTAAAAAAGAAAGATTTTTAAAATCATTACCAAAGGATACTGGAAAGTGGGTTAGTGATGATACTCTAATCTTCTCGAATATGGTAAAAAATGGAGTAACTATACTCAAAAATTCTAAAGTTCGAGTTTATTATAGTGAAAGAAATGAATTTGGTGATTTTTTTTATCATACTTATCAAAGAGGCCCTCGTTTTGTAGATTATTATAAAGATTCGAAAAGAAAATATTTTTTGATTATACCTGCTATCCTTTTTCTTCCTCTGCTTCTTCTGTTTTTAATAGTATTCCTTTGGGACTGGTTATTATATGTTTGTTCTTTTATGTTTTTACTTGCTTTTATATACTTAATACTAATAAAAAGTTTCTCTCTTATTGATTTTATAGCAGTTATACTTATTGGTCCGTTGGTTCTTTTATCTTTTGGTACAGGAGTGTACAAAGGTGTCTTTAGATTACTTTTTAAGAAAAATAAATGAAAAAACTTGGAGAATATGTAAAAATCTTTATAACAATTGTAGTATTAGTTTTTTTTATATATTACTTTATTAATAACAGGGATGATTTCGTACATGTATTGTCTACCTCACCTAAATACTTGATTCCAATATTTATAATTAATACAGGGGTATTATTTTTGAATGGAGTCTTTATTAAAATAATACTTAAATCATTTAAGAAAAATATTTATATATCAGAAGCTTCGTATTTAGCAGTAGTATCCTCTTTAGCAAATTATTTCTTGCCTATGAGAGGAGGATTGATATATAAATCAGTGTATCTTAAGAAGAAATTTAAATTTCCATTTTCTCATTTTATATCTTCTTTGTATGGTAATTATATTATTGTTTTTTTAGTTAATTCCCTCATAGCGTTAATTGTTTTATTTTTGATTCAGTCAAGAACAAGCGTTCTATCTTTACCGCTTTATGCTTTCTTTGGGATGTTATTTGTTTCTATGATTGTTCTTAGTGTAGTTAAATTCCCTGTTGAAAAGATAAGAGAGGGAAAATACAAATTTGTTAATAGGGTTGTAAATATTATTAAAAACATTCTTAATGGATGGAACATTATATTAAAAGATAAGAAGTTATTAATATCCTTATTAATGATAACAATTTTAGGGTTCATATTTTCAGTATTGTTATTTTATTTGCAATTTCAAGCATTAGGGATAAATACTAATCTTGTGAGTGTTATACTTTATTCCTGTTTGTCAGGTGTTTCTTTGCTAGTTAGCTTAACACCCGGATCTTTGGGAATAAGGGAAGGTATATTTGTAATAACATCTGATATACTAGGTATTACTAATGAACAGGTGATGCAGTTGGCTTTGCTTGATAGGGGAGTAGGGCTTGTAGTCATGGTCTTTTGGGTTTTAGTATTATATATATTTTTAAAATTCTTGAAGAAAGAAGATGTCTAAATTAAAGATAAAAAATTTATTTAATGTAGAAACAGTTCTTCTATCCATTATATTATTAATCTTTCTTCTTTTCGGTCTGTATATATTGTCTAATATCAGGCGAGGGACTGCACCTGATGAAAACTATCACATAAATGTATCTACTTTCTACTCAGAAACTTTATTAATTCCAGAGAATTCCGAAGAAACTCATAGATTTGGAGATATAACTAGAATCCCATATCTTAGTTTTTGGTTGAACGCGAGGTTGATTAATTTAAACATAACAGGTTTTCAAGATTTTAAGATTCTAAGAGTCTTTAATCTTTTTCAATCTATCCTAGGTTTAATAGTAATTTATTTTATATCCAAAGAAGTAATTAATAAGAAATTCTACAATCTTTTACCTCCTTTCCTTTTTGCAAATACCTTGATGTTTGCATTTCTTTCTGCGAGTGTTAATTATGACAATCTTTCGAATTTATTCATATTTTTAACTATATACTTCTTTATTAAATATTTTAAGACAGAGAGAAGCTTGTTTTTGTTGTATCTACTTATTTTCCAAGTTCTTGCAATAATGACGAAATTTAGTGTCTTTCCAGTCATATTTATACAGTTGATATTACTTCCTGTTTTTATAATTAGAAAAAGTAAACTCAAGGTTGTTGTTAAAGAAGTTTTTTCGAAATATAAAATACTTCTATTCATTAGTTTTATTGTTGTTGGTTTGGGAATTACGCTGTATGGAGGAAATATGGTTAGGTACGGGCAAGTGCAAGTTCAGTGTGACAGAATATTGGATACAGAAGACTGTTTAAAGAATGCAGTTTATGCTCGTGATAAAGATTTCGGGAGAGCTACCTTTTCTACTTACCCAGAATTTGTTGAGATATTAGATGCTAGAGTTACACCTGTGGAATATCTTTTTAATTGGAGTATGCAAATGATTAAGAGAGTATATGGAATCTTTGGGCATCAAAGAATGCTTATGGATAGATATCTTGTAAACCTATATTTTTTATTATCTCTTATTTTAGTTGTAAATATATTTAGAAAGTGGAGCAAGAAGGATTTTTTGGAAAACAATATTATTATAATGGTGTTATTTTATTTGTTTGTATTGTTAGTTTATCAAAATTTTAGAACGTATTTTCGATATAATGTTTTTGATTTGGCCTTGCAGGGGAGATACTTGTTTCCAGTATTACCAATTATCTATCTTCTTATGATTCGGTATCTGGTGGAGATGAAGAACAAGTGGTTAAGAGGGATAATAATTTTTATGTTGATAATATTTTTCTTTTATGGGTGTATACCTTTCTTTTTCTCTAACCTAACAGACACTTGGTTTGCAGCTGTTTAGGAATAAATCTCTGTATCAATTTTGCGTTCTAAGCTTTCTTGTCTAGAAGGGTTTTAATACTGAAATCTGTTTCTTCCCAGCAAAGATTCTCATTATAAAAAGGATCATTATGAATAAGTTCTATCCATTTGTCCTTCATTAGCCGAACTTCTCTCTCTAGTTCTCTCATATCCCTTGATTTCTCCTCAGGTTTACCTACTGATACAGATTCGTGATGGTACAGCTCAACATACGGAGTATACAAGTTGCAATATCCTTTTTTCTTTAATTCTAAACAGAAATCTATATCGTTGAAGGCGATTCTAAAATTCTCATCTAGACCAGAAACCTCTAAGTATTTTTCTTTATTTACCATTAGACAAGCTGCAGTAACAGCAGAATAATTTCTGATTATATCCTTTGTTGCGAAAGGAATTCCCATTATATCTTTAGGGTATGTTCTCATAACATGAGCAGCTATACTTTCCTCTTTTGAAGGTCCCCCTATACCTAAAACAACACCAGCGTGTTGTATAGTGTTGTTTGGATAGTAGAGTTTAACTCCCACAGCTCCGATTTTTTCTCTTTGTGCGTGTTCTAACATACCTTCTATCCAATCAGGGGTAATGATTTCGGTGTCGTTGTTTAATAGTAAGATGTACTCCCCTTTAGAATGTTTTACACCGTAATTATTTACTGCTGAATAATTAAATTTCTTTTCCCAAGATAGGAATTTAATTTTAGAGTTGCCTTCTAGGGTTTTGTAATAATCTAAAGTTTCTTTCTCTGTACTACCTGTATCAATGATTATAACTTCAAAGTTTTCATATGTAGTTTTTTCAAATATAGATGATATGCATCTCTCAAGATATTTATACTTATCTAAGGTAGGGATTAAAATACTAACTAAGGGACTCTCTTTTATTTTATATTTAACTCTAAACGAACCAGGGAATAGACCTTTCTCTACGGTAGCGTCTAAACCTCTTCTTTTTATTGCATCTTCCAAAGATTGTATTGATGCTTTATTTGCATAGCTTTTATCTCCATATACTGCAGCAGTTGACCCAGGGATTTTTCTCCAAGAGTAGAGTATATCTGGAATATGCTCAATTTTATCTGTTTCCTCTGTTACTCTTAAGAAAAGATCATAATCTTGAGAGCCTTCATATCCCTTTCTAAAACCACCAACTTTATCCACTATATCTTTCTTAATCACAGAGAAGTGACAGATGTAATTGGTAGAAAGAAATAGATCAGGAGACCAATCGGGTTTGAAAAAAGGTTCTACTCTTTCTCCTTTCATATTCAACTTGTCTTCATCAGAGTATATAAAATCTGTATCTTTTTTATCATTTAACACCTTAACAACCTCTGCAAGAGCATGGGGATATATTATGTCATCATTATCCATTAGGGCCACAAACTCTCCAGTGGCTAGCTCAAGAGCAGAGTTTGAGGCTTCTGATATGTGTCCATTTTCTTCTCGAAATACAACTTTTATCCGTGGATCTTTGGAAATATCTTCTAAATATTTAATCAATTGGGGGTTTGTTGATGCATCATCTGCTATACATAACTCCCAATTTGTATATATTTGATCTTTAACTGATTTAACGGCTTCTTTTATCCATCTAACTTCTACATTGTATACAGGCATTATTATACTTATAAAAGGTTTGTATGAGAGGTTCTTGGTTTTCTCTTTTATTTTTTTTCTTCTGGTTTTAGTTATTTTGTTATTTTTAACCCAGTACTTGTATCTGTTTTGATCTATTCTTTTTTGCCTTCGATATTTAATAATCTTGCCTATCCTTTGAAATATTCTTTTAAAAGTTCTTATGGGACCATCTTTGTAGATATTGATAAAAAAGTTTTTTGTATACTTTTTAATTTTCCTATACGTAGTTAGCCATTTCCAAATTTTAGTTTGTTTAAATACACGGAATTCAGTGGCTTCTTTTTTGAGAATTTCCTTCTCCTCTCTTAAAAAGAGGTTTTTCTCTTGTAGGGTAGTATTTTCCTTATTCAGCTTTTGATACGAGTTTATTCTTTGTCGATTTTCCTCCTCCAAGTTTTTAATATGTTTCTCTTTGTCAAGAATCTCCTTTTCTAAATCTTGTAGTTTAGAAAAATTGTTGTAATACCCAAGAAGAGTTTCTACAATTTTATGTGAAGGAAGTTTGTAATCTTTGTTGACAAGCAGAACTCCTAATCCGTGAGAATGTTCAAAAGATATCGTTGTGTAATTCTTTTTGACTTCTTCCCACAATTTATATACACCAAAATCATCTGCTTTCTCATAAATATCATGAAAAAGAACAATACCTCTTTTCGTATTTACTTTAGGTAACCATGTCTCAAAGTCATGTTTAACAGCTTCGTATGTATGTAGTCCATCTATGTGTAAAAGATCTATGCTGTTGTCTTCAAACTTTTCAACAGCTTCATCAAAAAACATCTTGTGAGGAATAATCCGAACATTCTTGTAATACTCTTCTTTAATATCTAAAAACTTTTCGTACACTTTTTCTTTGTAGAATCCTGCATGTTTGTCTCCTTCCCATGTGTCTACAGCGTGTAGTTCTGTTTTAAGCTCTAGGTCTTTTATTGCTTGTGCAAAAGAAAAGAAAGAGTTACCTTTATGTGTTCCAAGCTCTACGACAAGACGGGGTTTTGTATTCGCTACCAGGTCATATGCAAAGAGATAGTGCCCGCTCCAGGCAGATTTGGCAACAGGTAAGTTTTTTGAGAATTCAAATTTAGGTTCGTAGAATTTCCAATTTTGCTCGTTTTTACTTTTCAAGATTAAAGAATTTAAAACTAAAATAAGATGCAATTACAGTATTTTATTTCTTACCTTTCTTGGTTAAAACCCTTTTAAGATTGTAAAATTACTGAAGAGATAATATCATATATAGAATGATAACATATACAGCGTGTTTTGGAGAGTACGACAATTTACATTTTTCTGCAAATATTCGTTATGATGAGGGCTATAATCCATATTCTGGGTGTATGGGAAATTTTTCAGATAGATTAAAAGCTAGGTTGTACAAAGTATTGAATCCAGAGGGTTTTGATCTTTGGTTAGATGCAAGTGTAGAGGTTTTAGATCTAGAAGGCTTTAAATCATTATTACAAGCTGATTTTTGTATCTTTAAGCATCCTTTTCATGATACGATAGAGGATGAATTAAGGTTATGTCAAAAGAGTGGCTATATAAATAACTTAGAAGTTCAGAAAATAAGAGAATTATATAAGGATGTTGGAAAAGATGTAACTAAAGTTCCTGTCTTTGCAACTGGAGTTATGTACAGGAATTCAGAAATCAACTTCTCGAATCTAAATCAGTATTGGTGGGCGTTGATAAGTCAGTATAGTTATCGAGATCAACTAACCCTACCGCTTGTTCTTGAAAAGATGAAGGATATAGAGGTGGGTATAATAGATTTAGATATATACGACAATCCTTTCTTAAAGGTCCATAAGCATAAAAAATGAGAGCCTTTCGTAACTCCCCCAAATACTGTAAACTACCCATAGTAACATATTAAATTTTTAATATATAAAAATACATGAAAATCCTAGTAACAGGTGGAGCAGGCTTCATAGGCTCAAACTTTGTTAAATACTGGCTTAAAAAATACCCCAAAGATAAAATAACTAACCTAGACAAACTAACATACGCAGGAAATTTAAATAATCTAAAAGACATTGAAAAAAACAAAAGATACACATTTGTAAAAGGAAACATATGTAACAAAAAATTAGTAGATAAACTAGTAAAAGGGAAAGACCTTATTGTACACTTCGCTGCAGAATCCCATGTAGACAGAAGCATAGAAGGACCCGAAGAATTTGTAAAAACAAATGTACAAGGTACACTAGTACTACTAGAAGCGGCACTTAAACACGGAGGCATTAGATTCCATCATATATCTACAGACGAAGTATTTGGAGAACTACCATTAAATAACCCTAAAGCAAAATTCCATGAAGATATGGTATATGACCCTAGAAGTGTATACTCTGCCTCTAAAGCAGGATCAGACCATTTAGTAAGAGCCTACCACGCTACACACAAACTACCTGTAACAATATCTAACTGCTCTAACAACTATGGACCATACCAATATCCAGAGAAATTAATACCATTAGCCATAACAAGAGCCATAATGAATCAAGAAATACCAGTATATGGTGATGGTAAACAAGTAAGAGACTGGATACATGTAGAAGACCACTGTATTGG
>CAYGOB010000001.1:0-79022 GCA_964351475.1 uncultured Candidatus Saccharibacteria bacterium | reverse complement strand
TAGAGGCAGTAATTTTACTTTAAATTTATTATATACAAAAATTTCAATTAAACAAGCTCTATTTAATAATATAATCAAAAATCATCATTTTAGCAAGACCCTTTACTCTAACATCACTGGTCTTTCAAATCTTAAATCTAGAGTACCTATCTGCATATACTCTACTTTTATCCTACTAACTACCACTATAAATCTCTTTAATTGTACATTAATATCATCTGCTATAGTAAACCTAAAAACCCTATCTCCTTGATCTACCAGCTCTAATATATCATTTTCCAATTTAATATTCTTAACCTCATACTTAAAAGCTTCTACTACCCTAACTACCTTCTCTACTTCCTCTAGTATTAACAGTCTATCTTTTCCCTCATTAAACACAGACACCTCTACATCTGTAGATGAAAAAAATATTAAAGAATTCTCAACAGAATATTCCTCACAACATTCCCTACCTATCTCTTCACATACTGTTTCAAGTACAACCCCATTAGAAGAAAGAATCATACAACTTTCATTTTTTAAGAAAGCTCCATATTTAGAATCGTATACTTCTATAAAAAGAACTATTTTATTTGGCATTACTTTCTCTATTCTTACACTCTCTAATCTAGCAATACCTAGATACATATCCTTTCTTGTAGTTGAGGGAGAGAAAATAAAATAATTTTGGTCATAAATATTTTCCTTTAAATATTCTTCTATCTGAGAATGTACTACCTCTGGTAAGTCTTTTCCTTCCAAATCATATATCTCATATCTTTTAATATTCCATACACCCAATAATAAGGTTAGAAGAAATATAGAGAGGATAGAAAAAAGTATTATGTTTTTTCTAATAATAACTACTGGTTTGTATCTTAGAATTCTTTCTTTAAGAAAGTTCTTAGGTCTTTTTTCGAGATCTTGGGTCATATATAGATATTATCATTGAAAGAGGGTAATTAAAATGGTGTATACTTTTTTTGTTAATATTTTGATAAGATATCCTATTGTGATTAGTGAACTACTAAAAAACATGGCTCATTGGTTTGGAACCCTAGGATACTGGGGTGTTTTTATTTCTGGATTTGGTGTTTTTCCAATAGAGATTACAATTTCCATGATGGGGGCAAATAACCCTAACAGCTTGTTAAAAATATCCTTAGTTGCTGCTTTAGGAGAAGCGATAGGAGTTCTTCCTACATATTTTTTAGGATACTATTTTAGAAATAAGGATTTACTAAAATTCCTAAATGGTAGGGGTAAGTTTTTACATATATCTGAGAAATCATATAATAGTGGGTACAAGCACTTTAAAAGAAAAGGATCTATTTTCATATTTATTAGTAGGTTTGTACCTTGGTTAAGAGCTATAACTGCTTTAATTGCCGGATATCTTAAATTTAACCCCGTAGTTCTATCCTTAATTGTTTTTCCTGCTACCTTTATATATGCATATATATTTGCATTTATTGGGGCTGAGTTAGGAGATAACTGGAGTCAAATAAAAAAGATTATAGATACATTTAATAATGCTACATTGGCATTAATTATTATAGGGATAATGGTATACCTTTATGTTAATAGAGAAAAAATCTTTAGGAAAAGATTCTAACACCCTGTTAATCTTTTTATATACTCATATTCTAATCTTAATTTCTCTAGAGAATTTACAGGACTTTCTATAATTACAGGCAAGTTCTTACTCGGGATAGCCTCTACTATCTTTACTTGTTTAGTTAAATAAAGAGGTAAGTGTACTCCCCTTCCCTCTCTCATCATATCCTCCCCACTTAAATGAATTGCTGATATTCTATCTTTATATTTCTCTTCTATATCCTTTACCAAGTGCATAGTCGTATCTACTGAATGTATATGTAATAAATCTAGCAAAACTTTAAATTCATATTTTTCTAATATTTGACTCAGCTCTTCTATGTTCCTTCCTGTTCTTTTAGCTGAATTCATATTTTCAATTGCTAAAGGCAATTTCCCTAAATACTTAGATACTAGATCAAGATCTGTTATCTTATCCGGATGTATTACTACAATATCAAAATTATGTTTAATATGAAGGCTTGTAATCTCTTTAAATAAGCTTTTCGTTTCCTTATTATTCTTGTACTCAAATCCAATTGCAGGAGCATGAAAAGACTTAAAACTAAATTGATTAAGAATTTCAGGTTTAATCAACTTTATACCATTTAAAGCAGAAATATCTAAACAACTTATCTCTATAACATCTTTTGATATATTAGCAATAAAATTTACTACTTCATTTGAGTTAATATCTTTAACACTCCCATACAAACAACCCGTTGAGAAACCAATTCTCATAATACCTCCTGATTACAACGTTAACTCTAGAATTATGAAATACTATCATTCATATTAAAAAGCGAGAGACGGGATTCGAACCCGCGACCTACACATTGGCAATGTGTCGTTCTAGCCAACTGAACTACTCTCGCAGGTGTGCCAAGACCCAGATTTGAACTGGGGACCCCCTGTTCTTCAGACAGATGCTCTACCAACTGAGCTATCTTGGCATATTAAGAACTAAAAAAATCATATCAAAAATACCCCCTCTATTCAACTAGTATACTACTTATCTCCTTTTTAAAACTCTCTTTACTATTTACATTCTCCAATGACTCTCTAACCAAATTGTAATCCCAATCTTTTTGTTTAAACCTTTCAAAATTCTTTTTAAACTCATTTACATTCCATTGCTTAAAAAACACTCCACTCAAACCCTCCCTTAATATTTCTAAACTACCTCCTCCAGCATAAGCTAATACAGGAGTACCACAACTAACAGCCTCTGCACAAAAAATACCGTAATCTTCTATACCTGCAACCACAAATCCCTCTGCTTTTGATAATAACTCCCATTTTTCTTTTTCTGAAACCCAATCTAAAAATTCAATGTTTTTAAATCTTTTGTACTTTCTCTTGAGCTTCTTTTTCATGGAACCCCCACCCATTATTTTAAGGTTAAAACCCAACTTAGATGCACACTCCAAAAGAAAATCTCCCCTCTTGTTTGGTTCAAAAGGAGCTCCTGCTACAAAGTAATCTTCTCTTTTTAAAACAGTAGGGTCTTTGTATTTTTCAAATGGAGGATACACAACCCTATCTACTTGCCTGTCCCAGTATTTAGAAATTCTTTTTGCAACAAAATTAGAATTTGTAATTAATATATCTGCTCTTTGAGCCGCTATGACATCCCATACTCTATTTACGCTTAAAAAAAATTCCTTTACTACTCTCTTTACAAGACCAAATTTAACAACATCTCTGTACAAAGACGTAAGGTCCCAAGCATATCTCATAGGGGTATTTACATACACAAGATGCTCACAACCAAGAGGTGTTATTACTCCATGTGCTACAGAGCTACTAACCGATACAACAAGGTCATAATTTGTAAAATCAAACTGCTCTATTGCTACTGGCCAGAGATGGAATGTGTATCTGTAAAATTTTTTAATAAAGGGCCACTTATTTAAAAAAGAAAAGTATATATCTTTCTCTTTAAGAATCTTTGAAAGATTTTTCTTCTCTCCAAAAAGAGCATAGATATTAGCCTGTGGATACATTTGAGCAAAATTTTCTAATACTCTGTTTGATCCTGCCATTTTCCAGAGAGATTCTGTTACTAGTGCAACTTTTTTAGGATTATTTTGTTTACTCATCATAAATTACCACTGTGCCAGTTTTTCTTCTAAAACCACCAGGTTGGGTAAATACCATAAATGCTCCAAAAAGAGTCAGAACTATACCAGTTACTAGGATATATTTATCTATACTAAGACCAGTAGATGGTACTGAGGGATCTATAATGACATCCCCTATGGTAAATGTTGCCGAATCTGGTTTCCCAATTAAAATGTTTTGTGGTGGGCTACCATCCTTGTACATTACAGTATCAAAAGTAGCCTCCTCTCCATACTCCCAATCTAATACTATCTCTCCCTCTTGCAATACCTCGAATGTAAGCCTTGCTAAGACATCTGGTTTTTCTCCAGTAGAATACAACGTCCCTGCACCAGATTGAGTAAATCCTGAGAGCATAACAACGCCATTTCCATTATCTATGGTAGATTCATCAACTGGAAATTGTGAAAAAAGAGAATTGTTTCTTTCAGCCTTTTTTAGTTGTAAAGCCTGAGGGTCAAAAGTTACAGTAAACTTAGCAGAAACTATTTCTTGTCCCGCAGTATCTATTAATATGTCAACAACAAAACCTTCCTTTTTGTTCATTACAGTTCCCCCTTTAGGAAAGAAAGAAAAAGAGGGTTGTACTGCTTTCACTTCTTTTAGAAAGACAATTGAAAAAACACTTAAAAAGGAAAAAAGGATAAATATTGTTGTAAATGTTTTTCTATTTATTTTCACTTGTATTTTTTAATTTCTAATGTTTAAATTTGCTTAATTCAGAATAGCAGATTATGTTAATCTTTTAAAGAAAAAAATGAACACTTCTAAATTCTCTCTGAGATTTTTAACTTTAAAGCACTGGTCTTAAATCTACCCCTGTCATATTTGCAGGAATCTCTACTCCTAGGAGACCAAGTACTGTGGGGGCTACATCTGCAAGTAATCCTGTTGGTCGAGCATTAGGACCTGTCCCTATCCTTAACATTGGGACTCCTGCCTTCGCTTCTACCTCACTCATCTCTGTTAATATAGTTAGAGGTACAGGGTTATTAGTATGTGCAATATCTATTTGTTTGGTACTTCTGTTTATCATGGTCTCACAATTACCATGGTCTGCCGTTATTAAAACAGCCCCTCCTGCCGCAAGTGTCTCCTTGGATATTTCAGCTACACATTCATCTACAATTTCGTTTGCTTTAACTGTTGCTTTAAAATCTCCTGTGTGTCCTAACATGTCCGGGTTTGCAAAGTTTAGTAATATGAAATTGTATGGATTATTTGAAATATCCCTAATTCTTTTAACTGTTTCATCCTTAATACCATATGCCCCCATTTCTGGAACATCAGAGTAGTCAACTACGCGAGGTGAAGGAATCTTAAAAAATACTTCTCCTTCTCGTGGTTGTTCTACACCACCATTAAAAAAGTAGGTTACATGCATAAATTTTTCTGTCTCTGAAATGTGAAATTGTGCCTTACCATTTTCCGAGAGAGTCTCAGAAAGAGACTTCTTAATTGGTAAAGGAGGAAATATTGCATTAGCTGGTAAACCCTCCTCGTAACCAGTCATTGTTGCAAAGTATATATCTTTAGGATAGTTCCTTCTAGCAAAATATTGGAAATCTTTTAATACAAAAGCCTTGGTTAATTGCCTAGCTCTGTCTTCTCTAAAATTCCAGAAAAGTATTGCATCCCCATCTCTTACTGGACCAACAGGTTGTCTATTTACATCTACCCTAACCCTAGGTTTAAAGAATTGATCATCCTCTCCATTTTGGTATGCCATATTAACTACGTCTACAGGGTCTGTAAAGCCCTCCTCAGATATCCCAATCATTGCATCATATGCCAACTTTGTCCTCTCCCATCGGGTATCCCTATCCATGCCATAGAATCTTCCCTGCATAGAAGCAATTTCTCCAATACCTAATTCTTGTAATTTCTCCTCTAACTTCTTAACATGTACATGTCCTTCCATAGGAGTAGTATCCCTACCATCTAATATGACATGGACATATGGATCTATACCATTAACCTTACATAAATCTAAGATGGAGAAAAGATGAGCTATATGACCATGTACACCTGCAGGACTAAGGACTCCCACTAAATGTAATTTGGTATTTCTTTTTCTTAAAACAGAGACCATCTCCCTAATTACATTGTTTGTGTCTAATTCATGAGCTTGAATAGCATCATTAATTCTAGGCAGAGATTGGTACACTACCTGCCCTGCACCTAAATTAAGATGACCTACCTCTGAGTTACCTGCCTCTTCTCCTGGTAATCCTACATGTGTACCAGCGGCATGTATTAAAGTAGACCTACCATATGTCCAAGCAGTATCTAAGAAAGGAGTTTTTGCAGCTAAAACAGCATTCCCCTCCCTGTCAGGATACACCCCTAACCCATCCATAATAATTAAGGTTACAAATTTCCTAATATCTAAAACATTATTAAAATCCTTCTCCTGCTCTGGTTGTTGCTTCTTAAAAAAATTCATCATATATATATTGGCATTCAGGTAAAGATATACCATATAATATATGGTATGAACGATTTACGCAAAACAAATATTCAATCTCTTAAAAAAGACATTGAGGAAACAGTAAAAAGTCTTGATCTTGAAGAAAAAAAGAAAGATGTAAATTTTTTGGAACAAGAAAGTCTACAGGACAATTTTTGGGAGAACTCTCAGAAAGCACAGGACACTATGTCTAGAATTTCTTACCTTCAAGAGGAGATATCTACGGCAGAACAATTACAAGAAGAAATATCTTCTTTAGAGGAGCTTTTTAATTCTATTAAAAAAGAAACTCAACAAAACGAACTAATTGAAGAGTATCTTTCTTTAAGAGAGAGGTTAGATAAATTCTCCTTAAGAAAATTCCTTTCAAACAAATACGATTCTCTTAAGGCAGTACTTTCAATAAACGCAGGACAAGGCGGTACTGAATCTAATGACTGGGTAGAGATGCTTTACAGAATGTACAGTATGTTTTTTGACAAACAGAATTGGAAATATACTGTAGGGGAAATAACTAAGGGCAGTGAAACAGGACTTTCTTCTGTCACATTAAATATTGAACAACCCTATGCTTTTGGTATGTTAAAAAAAGAACATGGTGTACACAGATTAGTCAGAATATCTCCTTACAATGCACAAGGACTAAGACAGACAACCTTTGCAGGGGTTGAAGTTCTCCCAATATTTGCAAACAAAGATGCTCAGGATATCTCACTTGAGATTCCATCCAAAGATATTCTTTTTAAAGCAGTAAGATCTTCTGGCCCAGGAGGACAGAGTGTAAATAAAACATCATCTGCAGTTCAATTAACACACATTCCCACTGGTATTACAGTACACTCTTCCGAATACAAAAGTCAGGCTCAAAACAGAGAACGTGCAATGGAGATATTAAGAGCTAGGTTGTGGAGAATTAAAGAAGAAAAGAAAATGGAAAAAATATCCGAAATAAAGGGAGAAACTAAGGTAGCAGGATGGGGCAACCAAATCAGAAATTACATACTACATCCCTACAAGCTTGTTAAAGATTTAAGAACGGGTGTAGAATCTAATAACCCTGAAAATGTCCTTGATGGTGACATTGAGAAGTTCCTTGAAGCTCAAGTGAGATTGCAGTAAGATATATGAGTAACTAAACTGACTAAAACTGCCAATGTTGTTTTTTGACAAAGTAAACAAAAAGTACGACAGAGACATAGTAGCTCTAGAGGATGTTAACTTTTCCATAGAAAAAGGCGAATTCTCCTTTCTAGTAGGTCCTTCAGGAGCTGGTAAGACTACACTCCTTAGACTATTAATCCGAGAGGAATTACCAAGTTCAGGAAATATTTTGTTTGAAGATATTGAAGTTGTTAAATTACCTAGAAAACTTCTTCCTACATACAGACAAAGATTGGGTATTGTTTTTCAAGATATGAAATTACTTCCAAGTAAAACTTTAGATGAAAATATTGCTTTTACATTAGAAATTCTAGGTAAGAATAACAAAGAAATTAAAGAAACTACTGACTACTTACTTGAACTAGTTAAATTACAGGATAGAAGACATCTGTTCCCTAGACAGCTTTCTGGGGGTGAAAAGCAAAAGGCAGCCATAGCGAGAGCATTAGCAAATAATCCTGACTTACTTGTAGCGGACGAACCAACAGGGAATTTAGATCCTGATAATGCTCTAGAGATATTAAATATCTTAAAAGATATTAATAAGACAGGAACTACAGTAATGGTAATTAGTCATGACAGAGATATTGTTAACCAGATGAAGACAAGGGTTATTAGGATTGTAGGAGGCAAGATAGTGTCAGACACCAAGGGAAATTATGATTCTGTAGGAACTCCAAAACCTCCTGTGATAAAGAGTACTGAGGATGATATTAAGATAGATGAGGATATTGAAAAGAAAGAAAAGGGAAAAGAGAAGAAACTAAGTAAAAAAGAGAAAAAAGAAAAGAAGGAGGAGAGGAAGGACATAGATGAGAATCTTAAGGGTTTAAATAAGAAAGTTTTAGAGAAGCTATTAGATGCTAAAATAGATAGTATTGATTTAGTTTTAAATTTAACAGAAAGTGATTTAAAAAATCTTAACCTTTCTAAAAAAGAAAAAACTGTTTTAGAAAAGTTTGTTCGTAATTATTTAAATAGTCAGGAGAAATAATATGGCATCAGATAGAATTTTTATTGCAGCTAAAAATAATGTTAAGAGAAATAAGTGGTTATCTCTTTCTACAATATTTGTGTCTACTATTGTAATAGCAATCTCTTCCTTCTTTATAGCTACAGCAATATTTGCACAAAGGGGTGTTAAGTATTATGAGCAGAAGGCTCAGGTTATAATATTTTTTAAAAAGGATACTTCTGAGGCAGATATATTGCTTTTAAGAGATAAACTTTTTGATCCTGAATTGGTTGAGGATATAGATTATGTGTCTCAGGAAGAGGCTCTTTTAATATATCAAGATGACTTTGCAGATAATCCTGACTTAATCGCAACAGTAACTGCAGATTCTTTACCACCTAGTTTAGAGATTAGGGCTAAGTCTATAGATTCTTTAATTGAAATAATTGAGAATATTAATATAGAGAAGGAGACTAATGTCTTTATTGATGAGGTTATGTATTTTAGGGATGTTGTAGAGAATTTAAAGACTCTTTCTAGAATAATTGGTATAGGTTCAATAATATTAATATCTTCTTTACTAATAATTACAATTTCTTTAATTAGAATAACCATTGGGTTTAATATTAATGCTCATAAGGAGGAGATAGAGATTATGCATTTGGTTGGTAGTTCGGATAAGTTCATAAAGCTCCCCTTTATCTTAGAGGGTTTCTTTTATGGTCTCGTAGGAGGGTTTTTGGGTGCTACCTTACTAATAGTTCCTTGGTATGCCATGATTTACTATTCACAGAATACTGATTTTGCTTTTTGGGTTAATCAATTATTAACAGATTTAGATTTTGATTTTCTAAGGTCTCTAAATATCATCTTTATATTACTCTACTATCTAGCACATATGTTAGCAGGAGGATTATTGGGTATTGTAAGTAGTTTTAGTGCAGTTAAGAGGTATTTAGAATAGTATGAATAAAGAAACAATTGGTATAACAATTTTAGTAGTATTATTTTCCTTACTTTGTTTTGTTGGATTAGGTTCGTATTATGATAGGCCTGTATTAGCACAGAGTAGTTGTCCGGATTATATGGATCAGAATTCCGAAACGTGCTTTTATTACCTCCAAGATCAACTGAAAGAACTTCAAAAAAAACAAGGTACTATAGAAAAGCAACTAAAAGATGAGGAGTACCAACAATTGAGTTTAAATGAGAAGATCGCTTATATAAATAACCAGATTGCCCAGACAGAAAACACAATAAGGTCTCTTGAGGTGCAAATAGCAAGCCATAATGTTGAGATAAATCTTCTTGAGAAAAATATTCAAGAGAAAGAAGACAGTCTATCCGTCTTAGGTCAGGAAATTAGTATTCTGGAGGATGCTGTGACAAAAAGGGTTACTGAGTCATACAAGTATTCTTTTGTTGGTCCTTTGGAGTTATTTATGGATATTAAAAATCTCTCCTCTATTCTAAGAAAAACTAAATATCTTGCTGTTACAAGAAGTCAAGACCGAATGTATCTAGAGGACTTCGCGATTAAAACGAAAGAAATAAAACAGGAAGAAGAGGCTCTTGCCGACAAAAAAGCAGACTTACAAATTACAAGAAATGCCATTGAACAAGAGAAAATATCCCTGGGAGAAGAGAAAAAGATACTTTCAAGCCAAAAAACTGAGAGAGAAAGTCTATTAGTCCTTTCTAGAGCGAAACAGGCAGAACTTCTTGTTGAACTAAAAAGAAATAAGGAGATACAATCACAATTGGACGAAAAGATATTGGCATATATTAATGCAAACATGGGAGCAATGACTGAGGAAGGATATGTCGCAAAAGGCGGGAAAATAGGATACATATATCCAGGAGGAAATTCATGTTCAGGATCTACAGGTCCCCACCTTCACTTTGCTGCCTCAACTAGTAGTAGTGGATACTTCTATGCAAATGTTGATTTATATAGGGGAGGATATCTAGTAATGGGAGGTCCATCAGGAATTCCACCGGCTCCTGATGGGTGGGATTGGAAATTTGTTCTACCTGGAAAATATGCTGTTCCACTTGCAGGGAGTGGTGTTTATATAACACAAGACTATCATGACCCTAATCTTAATAACGTGCAAGATCCAGGGGAAACTCAGTTTTACGCAACAGACCTTTCAAAACTAGGTGGTTCTGCAAATGCTCCAGTAGTAGCTGCAGAGGCGGGATTTGTTTCAAGAGGTCGAGATTACTGTGGACAGGATTATGTAATAATTTATCATCCAAACTCAAAATATAGAACTATATACGTACACCTAACCTTCGAACTATAACCCCCCTTCTTCCCAAATCTCAAATATTTTGTTAAACTAGTCATATTAAATTTTACATAACATAAAGTAATGCCTAAAAGTAAGAAAAGTACTAAAGAGAAAACTGCACCCCAAAAAGAAATATCAAAGAAACTTGATATTAAAAAAGTTAAACTTCCTAAAATAGAAAATATGGGAAGTTTACAACCTGCTCTTAAAGTAGTCGGTATAGTTGTATTAATAATTGTATCACTAGCTCTAATAGACCTAGCTGTTCAATACTTTAATAACGATTACAGTGTTGCTGTAGTTAATGGTGTTAGAATTCCTAAGAGTGAATGGCATAACAGATTAGAAACAGCATATGGTTCTGCTGTAGCTTCTCAGTTAATAGAGGACCAGATAGTTAGGAGTGAAGCAAAGAAGGCAGATGTTTCTATCTCAAAGGAAGAGATTGATCAGGAGATAGAGAGAATAATAGAGAGTATTGGTGGTCAAGAGATGTATGAGAGTGCTCTAGAAGCTAACAATATTACAGAGGAAGAATTAAGAGAGCAAATAGAGGTGGACTTACTTGCTACTGCAATACTTGCTCCAGAGTTAGAATATGCTGAGGAAGATGTTAAAGATTTCTTTAGTCAATATAGTGATGTAATATTCCCAGAAGAAACAGCACAGTTAGAAGAGGGAGAATTATTGAACTTTGAACAATACAAAGAGCAAACAGAAGAGATTTTCATACAACAGGAAGTACAGAATAGAAAAGCTGGTTGGTTAAATGAAAAGAGAAATGAATACAGAATACAAGATAACTCTACTTCTAAACCAAAGTATGGTTTCTTAACTATTACTACAAATATTGTAAATAACTTACTTGAAGGAACTGCAACCCAAGCAGAGTAGTTAAAGGAAATATTTAAAAGGAAGTTAAAGGGAGACACATACGTCTCCCTTTTTATTTACACTTAGGACTTTGTACACTACCCCCTACTCTGGTTCTACTAAACCGTAACCCCCATAGTTTCTTCTGTATATCATGGATATTTTACCTGTACTCTTATTTTTAAAAAGATACTGATCGTAACCTGACAATTCCATTCTCTCTATAGCCTCAGCCTCTAATATGGGATCCATGTCCTTAACTACCTTTCTTTTAACTATTCCAGATACATAGTCAGAGTAATCCTCAACCTCATTCTCTACTTGCTCTGTAAGAGCCTCTAAGGCTGCCTCTGCTTCTAATATCTTCCATGGCTTAATACCTTCCCAATGTTCCTTCCTATCACTATATCTCTTTAATCTTCTGTCTAATGTATCTATAGCAAGGTCAATATTTGCATACATATCTGCTCCCTTTTCTTCTACCCTAACTGGTGAGTTAGGTAAATTTACATTAATGTCTATTCTAAAATCTTCTTCTACACCTCTACTGTGTTTATTATTCTTAAAGAATATCTCTATGGATGTGGCATCTTCTAGAAGAGCTTCTTTCTTTTTCATTTTTTCTAGAATATATTCCTTTAATGAATCTGAAGAGTCCATACCTACATATTTTACTTCTATTTTTTCTTCTAACATTGTAATGGGTGATTAATTTAGATATATTAATATAATATAATTTTAGGAAGATAAATTCCAATTATGGACAAACCTGAAAGTGAGTTCATCCCAATTATTGCAAACAACGAGCAGGTATACGATGCTTACCCTGAACTCTTTGAAGTACTTAACATCTCAAATAGTAAAATCTATCTAGAAAAAGCTAATCCCAGAAAGGAAGAAACCTTTGCAAAAGAAGATAGGGTTTTTCTTCTTCCCTCTGGAATGCTCTCTATAACAACCCTAGATCTAGATCATCTTTGGAATATGAGTGAGAGAGATGAGAAGTTACTTAGAAAATTTGATCTTTATGCAGAAGAATTAAATAGTAAGAGAATTAACAAAGAGGAAATAAAGTATTTTCAAGAAAAAGATATAGAAGGGAGACTATATGGGATAAAATATTATCCTTATAATGATATTCATAGTAATAGAGTAATGCTTGATATGCTAGAAAAGAAACTTCTTGCACTTAGAGGTATACCCAGTAGATAGGTTCTTGCAGAAATAACCTTGTATATATATAATTGACCTGTCATTTAATAATCCGCGGTAGCTCAATGGTAGAGCAAACGGCTGTTAACCGTTCGGTTGAAGGTTCGAGTCCTTCCCGCGGAGTTCATCCCGCTAATTTATAGTTCTGTTTGTATTGAGAATATCCTTCCCTTTGCCTTAACTATAAGCTATTGACCTTGCTACAACTAGGTGTAGTATATGTAGTATGTCAACTAAAACAAAACAAAGAGTAACCCTATTTATTAATCCCCAAATTGTTAAATACACAAAAGCACAAGCAATAATTGAAGGGTTAACATTAACAACCTTTGTAGAAAAAGCACTTCTTAATTATTTACCAAAGGAAACAGTAATAAAGAAACCTATCGTAGAAATTTAAGAATTTCTTCTTAGTAATTAATTTATATTTAAGTTTATATAAGAGGGTAAAGATATGGATAAAGTAATAAGAGAAACGGTAGTGACAGAGGGTAATAATGAGGTGGCACAGACCGAGATAACAGCGGTAGAAACCAAAGCAACAAGTTTCCAAACTGTTCAATATTTAATATATTTCTTCTTTGGGGCTCTAAACATTCTTTTAGTGTTTCGTTTCATCCTAAAGTTATTTGGTGCAAATGCATTAAATAGCTTTGTAGCTTTAATATATGGAATAACAGGAATATTCGTAGTCCCTTTTGCTGGAATATTTAGTACTGGATTATCTGAAGGGTTAGAGACAACTTCAATTTTTGAGCCAGCAACAATAATTGCAATTCTTTTCTACCTACTATTAGCTTGGGGAATTGTAAAACTTATTCAAATACTTTCAGGAAGAGCACAAGTAGAGTAATTACTTTTTCTTTCTGTTAGAAAATTAAATTTATTAATTATAAATATGAATATTATATTATGGATTGTCTTAGGAGCATTAGCAGGATGGATAGCAGGAATGATTATGGGTAGTTCGCACGGATTACTCGAGGATATCATTTTAGGTATTATTGGAGCATTTCTAGGAGGGTTTATAATGAACTTACTAGGATTTACAGGAATAACTGGTTTTAACTTTTATAGTCTAATTGTTGCTATTATTGGAGCTGCTATAGTTATCTTCTTAGGAAGAGTACTTCACAAATAGAAAGAGATTTTCTAAAACAACAACTTGATTCCAGCCCCAAGTACAAAAAGAAAGATAATCGTTCTTAATACCTTTACCGGAATCTTTTCAAAAATAACCTTACCCAACTGTAAACCAATAAACAGTGCAGGAAGTACAATTAAGGTATATACCCCTACCTCCCTATCTATCCTACCTACTAAGTAATGTCCTAAAATTACAAATAATCCTGTAAAAAACATGTATGTGGTAATTAGATCCTTATTCTTGAGCTTAGAAATCTTTTCATTGGTAGTAAAATACATACCCACTAAAGGACCATTAACATTTATTGAAGCTCCAAATACCCCTGCTAGGAAGCCAACTAATATCCCAGTTACTCTATCAAAATTAAGTTTAATCTCCTTTCCTAATAGACTATACACACTAGAAAATATTAATATTAAACCCAATATTAATAACAGTGTCCTCTCAGGAACTATTTGAAGAAAATACAAACCAAGAGGAATACCAAACAAAGAACCTATAAAAAGAGGAATTAGAATTTCTGTTAAACCCTTAGCCTTAGTACGGTATGCTACTACCCCTGTAGCAACTACAGAAATTATAGCTACCAAGGGGATTGCTACTTCTAGAGGTAAAAACAAAGGCAATAAAGCCATAGATATTGCAGATATTCCGAAACCAACTACTTCTGCTCCTATTCCTGCTAGTACAAAAACTAGACTTACAAGTACAAATTCCATAGATTAATATATCATAGGAGCAACATCCTTGTCTTTTAGAAAGTATGTTGCTAGACTTTCAATATGCTTCAACAGATTGAGTTGCTACCTACAACTGTTCACAAAGACTATTCCCTCTACGAAGAAGATTATAATCACTATGAAAGCAATCAAGGGAACCTTACCCTAGAAGATTATTCCTTAATTCGAGAAATTGTTGATAACAATGAGATGGAAGATTATGAAGATCTCTACCACAAATATATTGACCCCAAAGTAATAGAGTACCCTAAATTTGTTTGTAAACAGGAAAAAACTACAAAGTATCTTAAATCTCTCTCAAAACAGAAGATAACTAAAACCGAAGCCCTTGTATTCACACTGTTAAGAGACCGTGAGGATTTTTCAGTAGAAAATGTTAACGAAAGTAAAACAATAAGCTTAAAAACTCTGTGTCTGTCTGATCACTTCCTTCTTGCTGAGATATTTTTCATCACAGACTTAGAAAAATACTGCTCCATGACAGAAGGTTTAGAACATATTTTTAATAGAAGTAATTGTTAAAGAATAGTAATAATATGATGTATACTATTTAATATGCCTGAATACATTCAAGCTGCCCTAGATTTAGAAGGATTCAAAACAGAACAAATTCAAAAAGAAGATACAGGGTCTAGAATAACTCCCTCCTCATTGGAAACCATCATTCATTACCATTACCAATACAAAAGACTACAAGAGCGAGAAAAATTAACTGGAGAAACACTAGAAACAAGATTTCTCACAATGTTAAATAGTAATAAACCATTCAAAGAAGACAAAGAACTTGAAAATGCAAAAGATAGTATCAAGGGTACACACCTTCATAACCTAACCTATGCAAACTCACTTTTTTACAGAGCCTCTGTTTTTAATAAAGTTCCAGAATTAGAAGATATTAAAACAATATTTCCCTTTAAAGATGAAGAATACTACGAAGGACTACTTAAAATACTAAACATGACACTTGATGAATCCTTAACACAAAATCCTTTAGACAATGCACAAGACTTCTGGAATATATGGAGGCTTAATGGACAAAACTTCCTCCCAAATGGCAAAAGATGCAGAATTACACCAACCCAAGTAAAAAGAATATGGGAAAGAGATTTAATCGCTCCAGGAGTTTTTAATCTTACAAGAGAAAGTTTTATAGAAAAGCAAGACAATATTGACCCAACAAAAACTCTTGTCATGAACGAAGTCCCACTCGTTCTTAATACATACTTCCCTGAAACAAATATACAAATTTGTACAAATATAGATGAGATTAGAATTACCCCTTCTTCAGATACCCCTATCCATATTATAGATTACAAAACTGGTAGAGAATTTTACAAAGAAAAAGGATATGAAGAAAACTTACAAGTCTTCATGATGGCCTTGGCTGTATTTACGAAATTTGCAGATGAAGTATATGAACTTGACACTCAAACTTCTGACTGGGATCTAAGATATCCTAAAGAAAAAACAACTAAAAAACCACTTACCTTTAAAAATAAAAAGGTTTTGTCTAAAAGAAGAAATGTTAAATCTATAGAACATTGGCAGATACCAGAGCTTCCTTTTAGGGACTTTATAAAATTCTCCTACATAAATCCCGTAACTCAACAAGAAAATGAGATAGATTTAAAACAAGTAGGCCTTGGAGATGAGGACAGCATACAAAAAAAATTAAAAACCTTGGAGTATTACCATGATTTTTATTTACGATACAAACAGAAGGGAATGAGAGACAAAATAAATGGTTCTACTGATTTCTACACATATCCTAAATTTCCGTCTGAAGAATTCTTAAAAAGGGATATTGGTCTTTGGGATAAAAACACACAATATTTTGAATAATTGCTTACTCTTAAATAACTTCTTAATATGTACTTTAACACATCCCTTTGATATCATAATCATTAATGAAACCTCTTAAAAATAAATCCAAATATCTTGTTCTCTTCACAATCGGTATATTCCTACTAATACCAACAATCTATCTTCTTTACAAAAATATCCATGAACAAAGAATTGTTGCTCAAAAACCAACAGAAGTAATCGTAGCAAACATTTCTACAGTAGAAGCTCAAATATATTGGAAAGCAAATCCTGAGAGTATACAAAGACTATCATTTAAGGAAAAAGAAGATACTGGTCTTTACACAGAAGTTACTCAATCCATTATTCCTGAAGATATTCTTTCTGAAAAAAGAGTACATTACACTACTCTTAGTAATCTAAAACCAAATACAGAGTATCTTTTTAGAATAGAAAGTGAAAATAGGGTTTGGGATGAAGATTATTCATTTAGGACAAAAGATATCGCTGATGAAGTTAAATTACCTGTAATAGTAACAGGACAAGATATTGATAGAGCACTAGTACTAATAGATGTAGAGGGAGACAAATATATTAGAAACACACAATACCATGGGACATGGGCGTTAGATACTAAAGGAAAAGAATATACTACTTCCATATACACTAACTATATTACAAAAAATGAATTACAAACAAAATTAATTGACCTAATACCTCCTTCTGTATATGCCCAAACTGGAGCTAACTGTAAAACAGGTGTTCGGGTTAATGTTTCTACCTCTCCTTCTAAAGGTACGGTTACGAACATATTAAATAGGTGGGTGGCATCTTGTCCAAAGGGAGGATATCCTAACGAGTGTTATGAAGATGTATATTGCAGAGCTTTAAAGTATGGTGTAGATCCTGCATTTGCCATAGCGATATGGTCTAACGAATCTGGAGGGAGCAATTATGCAAACGTATCAAATGTAGAAGACTTCGGAATACATAATCATCCTTCTGTACCTGTTGCCAATTTTGACAAACAGATAGAACATTTTCTTAAAAACATAGCTCAACCTTCATACACTGGCAATGCCTGTGTATGGGACCCTACTTTTGAACAAGCATACAACCCTACCTTAGATAAAGCAGTAATAATGTGGGGAGCAAGATTTCTAACAGGAGGTTGTACCACATTCAGTCACTTTGAAAGAGGTTATAGATACATGACCAAGATAAACGAAGTCTATGGTTGGTATACAAATAAAAAGTTAACATGGCCCATTAATGTAAGTGCACAGCCTAACGCTTGTAGTTATGCTAGTGCAACAACCAACACTACGTACAATTCTTGTAATAGTAAGGGTACTCCATCATCCTTAAGTTCTACACAAACTACTAGGAAATGGTTAGATATTACTGGAATAGGTAATGATGGTAGAAGAATTTCTCCAGAGGTAGATAAGAAATGTGAAGCTCTTGGGTGGAATACATACTGTACATGTATATGGAAATATAATATTAAACCAGGAGAAAACACCAAAGATGCTCAGATAGGTCAAGTATGTACCGTAGGAGGAAAAGTTATAACTCCTAAGACAGAGACTAAATCAGAACCAGAACCAAAGATCTGTTGCCTTTTTAATGACTTTCTTGAATTTTCAGAAGAAAAAGATTGTCAAGGTTTAATTTTAGAGAATATTGCAGAAAGAGATTGTGAAGAGAAATATACAAGAATAAACATACTAAAAGGTGTAAATTTTTATGAAGCCTCATTGATTGTAAATAGTAGTGATGTACAAATAGGTAGTGCAAAAGAATTAATAGAATACTCCAATGGCAATATCTTAGCTGTAGGGCTTTTTAGAAATGATATATGGGAGAAAATTGTAAAGAATGAAAACGGACAAATAAGTGGAGAGGATTTTAATCTAGAACCTTCTGAAGTATATATGGTAATTGCAATAGAGGATATTGAAATTTCAGTACAAACATTAGATATACCAAAAGAGATAGACCTTCCTAAATTAACGGGTTGGAATTTAATACCAACTACACAGTTTAAAAACACCTCTTCTACATCAACCAGATTACTTCTAGATACTGAGTATTCATTCATTAAACAGATAGCTATATGGAATAATGATCAAAATATTTTTGATTATACTTTAAGAGATAATGCTGGAGATGTGTATGGAGAAAATATTCCTCTATCTCGTCAAAAAGGCATTTTCATTAAAATACCTCAATAAGTACATACCCCTTGACAAACATTAGCACTCAATGTTACTATTTGCTATATATTTAAATTTTAAGTAGAGGTAAATATGAAAATTATAAAAAGAGATGATAGTAAAAGGTCATATCCTTCTACATACACTCCATTTAGGTCAATTTTTGACGACTTCTTTGCACCTACTGTATGGGATGACTTCTTTACAACACAATCTTCATTGTCCAATCTTTCTGCTGACATATGGGAAGAGAAGGATGATATATTTGTAAAAATGGCACTTCCGGGTATTAAAAAGGATGATGTTAAAATTACAATAAATGAAGATAATATTTCCATAAGTGGACAGAGTAAAGAAGAAGAGAAGGAGGAAAAGGAAAGAAATTACTACCTAAGAAGTATGGAAAGTTCTTTCCAACAAAGTTTTAATCTTCCTACAAAGGTTAACCCTGATGATGCTGATGCTGAATTTAAGGATGGTGTATTAACCATTAAACTTCCTAAAGCAGATGAGGTTAAACCTAGAGAGATAGAGATAAAGTAATCCCGCTAACTTATAGTCCGAAAAAAGGGGTTGTATCATCAATCCCTTTTTTGTACAATGTAATATATTGGAAACTACAAACACTAAGATTGAACTAGAAACAAAAGTCCCTACCCTAATACTAACAACACTAGATATTTTAATTAGGCGACATTCCTCTGCACAGTATTCTGATCAGGACTTGCATAGATACCAATATCTTTTAGAAGAAAGGAGTGACGATATTTGCAACTGGTATGAAAACGACAATGAAGCTCTCTTTTATGACGGTTTTATTCATGAAGGTTGTTTTCTTCTAGCATGTAATAATTGCTTACAAAAAAACATTCTAATTACTACATCAAATGCCCAAGAAGACTTAGACGGTAGAGATTTTATACTCAAAGAAGGAAAATCTGAAAAATTCTTTGATGTAACAATAAGTGCTCCAGAATATGCTAGAAAACTCAGTTATGAAAACAAAATGCCCATACTTCTTCCTATCCATAATGCAGAAATTGGAAAAACTTACGCAGAGAATTTTTTAGGTAATCCTACTAAAAAAACTTATCAAAATTATATTAAACATGTTGTCACTCATAATCGAAAAATTCTTGATAATGAATTCTTAGAAAGATTTGAAATATGTGTTTTAAAAAAGAGAAAGGAGAAGTCAGAGACTTTATCTTATAAAAACAATGGATCTAGCTCCTACTTTATAAAGATTCATAGAATAAAATATAACAAAATCATGAGAATTCTTAATACTTTGGAAAGACTTACTCTCTAGCCTCTTTTAATAATTTCAACAATAAATCTCCCTGCTCCTGAGTAGCTAACCTAGGCATTAAATCATCCTTACCCATATATATAGGGGTTATTCTAGATTGAATTAGTTTACCTTCATAAACATAATGGGAAAGAATCAAACCCTGCCTTGTACCTATCCATATGTTTTGGTCAAAAAAGAGATTGCCAGTACCATAAAAGATTACACCATCCCCATACAATTCATAAGTTTGAGGTTGATGAGCCTGACTACCTATTACAATATCTGCACCAAAATCTACAGCCATCCTAAAAACGCCCTTTTGGTCAGGATTTGAAAGAGGTTTGTAACACAAAGGATAAATAACATCCGTAGGAGGATAACTCCAACACTCTTGAAATTGGAATGTAACAATTACAACATCTGCCTTCTCTCTTGCATTCCTCACATCATTTCTCATTTTCTCCTCTGAATAGGAATTTGCTCCTGCCCTATTTTCTGCTGCCAAAGCTATACTAGGGTATATCGTGTCATAGTAGTTGTACCCTATAAACGCTACTGTCGAACCATTTACTTCCTCATACAAAATTTCACTAGCATCATCCTTGTCCAAACCTCCACCAAAATATCTTATACCCAAATTCTTATACAATTCTATTGTTTCTGTACTGTATTGGCTACCAAAATCATTATTGTGATTCCCTGTTAATTCAACAATATTTACTCCTGCCTTTTGAAAAGTTTCAATATATTCAGGCCTTGAACAAAAACTCAAACCTGAGTATGACTTACAACCAGGAACAAAAGACACCTCATTTGAAACATGTGTAAGGTCTGCATCTGCAAGAAAATCTCCTATTTCCCTTGCAGGATATGCATTATCCCCAATATTATCCATCTTAAGAGCTAAACCTCTTGTAATTGCAACTACCCCCCCCATATTAACCTTCGCTAACCTATCTTCCCTCCAAGACCCATTACCTAATCCTGTATTTCTTGAAAGAATTGCGATTACAAAGTCATCCACCTTATCCTTTAATTTGGCATAGAAATTGATAGGTACAGAAGCACTTTGATCCTCAAGATAGTAGTTATTATCCATCTCTAAAATCTTTACTCTAAAGTCTAAGTCATTAAACTCTATCATCCCAATATTCCTATCATCCTCAGCTAACTTTGTTACTAAATCATCATAGGAATTTAATAAGGAAACTTCTATATTATAATCCTGTTTTAAAAATTCCCTGTACGTTGAATCTAAAATAAAGAGATTAAAATCATTCAAAGTTTCTTTACTAATATTATTAACAAGGGAATACAAATGTCCTACGGGAATAAGTTGTTTACTAAAAATTTCCTCTGCATCTTCTTGTTTCTCTCTGGAAAGCTGTATGTCTGCATTCCTATCTCTAATCTCAAATCTTCTTTTTCCATTATATTCTAATTTTTCTAAACTCTCCGTGACTTTTTCTACATACTCCTGTGGAATACTTCCATCAAAGGAGAGTGTGTATGTGTCATAGATAACAAAATTTTTAGGTCCAAAAACATATCTAAGAGCATTTGTAAAGTCAGAGCCTTCTGTTATCCATAAGGTAAAAAAGAGAAGGAAGAAAGATATTACAAGAGAAAGAAAAAAGAGTTTACCTATACTAATTGATCTTTTTGGTCTTTGCGGTTCTCTCATGTATATATTTTTACTCATAACATAGATATATTAACATAAAATCCTACATGGGAAGTAATTATGTACGGGTGGATACTATAGGGTAGTTTGTGGTATAATGTAGTTGGTATTATCTAATATTTTAAAAATAATACTATGAAAAACCTGCTCATAAAGGGAAATAAGACACTTGCCGTTATAACAGGAATACTGTTTGGGGCTGTCATGATAAACAATTTATCAAGCCATGTACCAGTTAACTACGTAGAAGCTAATGAGACTTCTGGTATAGGAAATCTTTCTATTTCTACTAGTGTAGAAATAGAGGAAAATATGATAGTAAAAGAATTTGTTATAAACAGAACTCCTACTTATGTACCAGATGCTCAAAAAGTAGAAAATGTTAGGAAGTATCTTGTAGGAAGACACGCTCCCCTAGCAGCTTATGCTGAGGAGTTTGTAAAAGCTGCAGATCACTACAACATTGACTACAGAATCATAGCCGCTATCTCAGTTATTGAATCTGGTGGTGGAAAACACACCTTTAGACCTCATAATGCATGGGGTTGGGGTAAAATGTCTTTTGAAAATTGGACTGAGGGGATATGGACTGTATCTGCTGGTATTTCTAGATACTACTCTAGAGGTTTAACCACGCCACAATTGATTGCCCCCTACTACTGTCCTCCAAATGCTGTAAAGTGGGCTCAAAACGTAACTTTCGTAATGAACCAGATAGGGAATTAACTATGATATTAAGCATACTTCTCTTTCTGATATACTTTCACAATGACTCCTAAGATAGCCAATATTGGCAAGTACAAAGTTACATATTTCAACAAGCCTGAATTACAAACTCTCAAGAAAGAAATCTTTCAAGATGAAATATATTCGATTGACCTTAAGTGTAAGAAGGAGAATACTATAAATATCCTGGATGTTGGTTCACACATCGGTCTTTCCGTTTTGTATTTTAAGGCACAATACCCTAATTCAAAAATAATCTGCTTTGAACCTAATCCCAATGTTTTTCCTTTGTTAGAGGAGAATATTTTTTACAATAATCTTACAAATGTAACTATTTTAAATATTGCTCTTGGAAAAAATTCTTCAAAAAGGAATTTACACATTGACAGTTCTGGTTATGGAGCATTCTCCACTGCTAGTTTTAGAAAGAATGCTTGGAATGGAAAACAGAAAAGTAGGGTTATAGAAGTTAAAACAGAACCATTAAGTAAATACATTAAGAAAACTGTTGATTTAGTAAAACTAGATGTAGAGGGTGTTGAGCTAGAGATATTAAAGGAGTTGGACGAAAGTGATTGCTTTAAAAATATTAAAAATATGTTTATTGAGTACCATCCCTCTAAAGGTCAAAATATTGAAAATCTTTTGAAGATACTAAAAAGAAATAGTTTCAGGTTAGAGTATTTTCAGGATGGAGATAAATTGCAAGAACCTAGTGAGGAGTTAATCCTTGTAATAGCTAAGAAGTGAATTAATTATCCTAAATAAACTATTCTTTTCACTATTGAATATCGAATAAAGTTGTTTTCCTAATTTCTTGCTGTCATGCCTGATAAAACTTCTCTTAAGTTTATCTCCCTTCTGTTTCTTGATAGGTTCAGACCCTATAAGATCTTTTCTAAGAATTACCCTACCATCTCCATCGTGTAAATCGTCTTCAATTATGTGTTCTCCATCTTCGATATATCTTTGGTATGCTTCTTGAGGTAGTTTTCCACTGTTTATTAAAATATAATCTATTTTCTTCTCTAGATACCCTTCAATAATATTTAAAATGTCACTTTGTGTTTTATCTCTGGTTTGACCAATCTTGCTCATTAGGTTAGAAATAAAAACTATTTTAGCTTTACACTTCTTTATTTCTTCGGAAACACCTTCTGCTAAAAGATTAGGGATTAAAGTAGTATATAGGTCTCCAGGTCCCAAGATTATGAAGTCAGCCTTTCTTATGGCTTCTAGGGCAGAATCTAGGGCTTTTGCTGGGGAGTCTAAATAGAATTTAATTATATTCTTATGAACTTCAGGGTCATCAATGCGATGTTCCCCCACTATCTTACTTCCATCGTCATACTCTGCCACTAATCTGACATCATCTAAAGTAACAGGAATGATATCCCCTCTTACATTAAACATGTTTTTAAACATTTCAATTGCCCCTATTTCTGAGCCCATAATATCTGTCATTGCAATCATAAGAAGGTTCCCCAATGTATGTCCTTGCATACTTTCTGAGTCATGGAATCTATATGTAAAGAGATCTCTCAAAACTTCATTACTCTGGGTATCTGCAAGAGCAATTATTGATTTCCTAACATCACTAAGGGGCAAGAGTCCAAATTCATCTCGGACCACAGCGTTGCTTCCTCCGTCGTCCATCATTGCAACAATGACCTTTAACTTCAACTCCTTATATCTCTTTATTCCTTCTAGGACTACCGTAGAACCTGTACCCCCCCCAATTACCAGTATGTTCATATAAAATTATATCATTTTCGTGATATAATAGAGAATTAATATTAAAAGAAGGCGCTTTATGGAGTTTAAAGTCGGATCAAAAGTTTTTTACCCTTCACACGGAGCTGGTGTTATTAAAAGAGAAAAGGAAATAGAGTTTGATGGAGAAAAAAAGAAGTATTTTGAATTTGAATTAGTAACTAATCCTTTAAGTATATCTACTCCTGTAGACAATGTAGAGAATTTAGGTATTAGAAGAATTTTACCAACAAAGAAGATAGAGGAGGGAATTAAAATACTAAAGAAAACTCCTGAGATTAACCCTAAGGTTAAGGATTTCAATATGATGATTAAGGTGTTCAAAGATTTAGAAGAAAGTTCTGAGTTAGGTGCTTCTATACAGATTATCCAGTATTGTAATTATGTAAAAAAGAAAAGAAAGAAGGAAGGAAGATTAATACCTATAACCATAGAAAAGCAATTAGAGGGAGCTATAAGGAATATTGTTGGAGAATTAGCAGTATCTGGAGGTGTTACACTCAAAACAGCCTCTGAGAGATTCACTGACATGACGGGGATAGAGATAGAAGAAGTAGAAGAGTAAATTTCACCAATTAAGAAACAAAAAAGCAGGACGCCGGACTTACACCGGAGCTCCAAACATCGCAAACTATAAATAGAAAGAGATGCCCCAAATCCCGAAGGAAATGAGAAGAAGGAAGGTTCTAATAACCTACAACGCCCTACATAAACAGGATGCCGGACTTACACCGGAACATCAAACACTACATTAATGCAAGCAAAAAAGCAGTGTCTTACAACCCGAAGGAAGTAAGAAGAAGGAAGGTTCTAATAACCAACAACATCCTGCACAAGCAAGGAGCCGGACCTACACCGGAACATCAAAACATCGCAATCCTGCAAGCAGAAAAGGGATGCCCTACAACCCGAAGGAAGTAGAAATGAAGGAAGGTTCTAATAACCTACAACACCTCGCATAGCATGAGTTAAAAACTCAAGACTGTTAAAGTACATTTAAAATTTATCACCTATTTAAAGCTCTGTCAACTATCTTAGAGAGCTTATAGTATATTAAATTCCTAGTAGAAAACCTTAATAGTTATTGTAATAGTAAGGATTTATGACTAAGTCCGACTTAGATGTACTTTTTGCCTTTTATCAGTATCCTTGTTTTTGCAACTTCAAATTCGCCATCAGGATCATGCATTTCACTAACAAAATCCACTGTCTTAACTACCATCTCTTCTTTGTTCTTCTCTACAAACTCTTCTAATATCTCATTGTTTTCACCCTCCATTGATATAACAATCTCTATTACATCACCCATTCTAAATCCATTCTTCTTTCGGAAATTCCTGTACTTCCTTAGGAAGTCATTAACTATGCCCTCTCTTTGTAAGTCTTTGGTCATATTAGTATCTAGGGAGACATAAAGTTCATGTTCCCCTACTGTTACAATACCTTTACCCTCAACAGGTTCCTTAGAATACTCTACCTCTTTAAGATTAAGCTCCTCTCTTACAATTTCCTGTACATATTCATCCTTAAAACCTATATATGCTTTATTTAATGGTTGTCTTAAACTTAGCCTAGACATTTCTCTAGCCTTCAAACCGTTGGAACATATTTCCCTTACAGTTTTCATTTGATCTACAAGAGTACTGTCTATCTCCTTTGCTTTAACCTCAGGATAATCCTCCAAGTGTACCGACCTCTTACTACCAGGTATTTCCAGGTTAATTGCAATATTTGAATATATTTCATCGGCTACAAATGGAACATACGGGGCAACTAATTTAGATATTGTCAAAAGGACATAGTGAAGAGTCCCAATTGCATCAGAATCTCCCTCCTTAAACCTATCCCTAGATCTTCTAATGTACCATTGAGAAAGATCTTTTATGAAAGCCTCTATTTCTCTTGATGAAGAGGCCATATCATACTCATCCATATATGAAGCAACATCTCTTACTAATTTTTTTGTTTTAGCGACTATCCATTTATCCATTACATTCTCTACCTTCTTTACATCATATTTTGAGTAATCCCAATTATGTAATTTTGCATAGGTAACAAAGTAGTTATATGTGTTCCAAAGAGGAATATAAAATCTCCTTCTTACATCATCTAATATCTTAAAACCAAAACGTATGTTTGCACCAACTGAGGAAGTTAAAAAATTCCATCTTATTAAATCTGTGCCTACCTTATCAGCTGCTTCATCTAAAGGAATGTAGTTATGTGCTGTCTTACTCATTCTCTTGTTATTCTCATCTCTTACTTCTGCAAATCCTAAAACTCTCTCATAAGGTATTCTATCCTCAAATATGACACCGAATACAAGCATAGAGTAAAACCAAAGCCTTACCTGCTCTATCATTTCTACTACAAACTCGGCAGGGTACCATTTCTCCCAGTATTTCCTATCCTCTAAATATTTAAGGGTAGAAAATGGAACCACACCAGCATCTAACCAACAATCCCCAACATCTACAACTCTCTCAACTTCCTGATCACACTTAGGACATTTGATTTTTATTTCATCTATCCAAGGCCTGTGTACACTAGGTAGTTTATCAACCAATTCAGGTTCTACCGCTAACTCCTTTAGTTCTTCTTTGCTCTCTACAACATGCAAAGTGTCACATTTAGTACACTCGTAGAAAGGAAGTGCTAACCCATAAAATCTTTTCCTACTAATCATCCAATCATCCATATTGTCTAACCAATCCTGCATCCTCTTACCAACAAACTCAGGCATCCATTTTGCTTTCTGAGCTTCCCTTTTGAGATCCCCCCTTATTTTGTCAATATTAATAAACCAGTTATCCTCTAATCTAAATAAACACTTTGTTTTACACCTCCAACAATGAGGGTAACTGTGTTCATAAACCTCAGTCATAAAGAGTAAACCCTTCTTCTCTAAATGCTCTATAACTAAATCTGCAGTATCATGAGCATACTTTCCAGTAAGAAATCCATAGCCATCTTCAAAATGACCAGAGGTGTCTAGGGGGGAAAGAGAAGAGACACCTAATTGCTGCCCTAACTCAAAGTCTTCTTGACCACATCCAGGAGCAATATGTACAACTCCAGAACCACTCTCTGAGTCAACCAGATCCCACTCTACAATATAATGTTTTACTCCACCCTGAGCGGGGATATCCATCAGTGATTCATACTCCCTTCCTAGTAATTCTTTTGCTTTAATATCTTCTAAATCCTCCAGACCTAATCTATCTGCTGCATCTCTTCCTAAATAGACACTCTTGTCATCTATCTGGGTTTTAACATAATCTAATTCGGAGTTCACTGCCAAAAGAACATTGGCCGAAAGAGTCCATGGTGTAGTAGTCCATGCCAAAACATATTCCTCACTTACTTGCTCACTCTTTGAGGCATTCTTCAATTTAAAGAAAACATATACCGCTGTATCTTCAATGTTTTGATAAGCATCCGCTTGCTCATGCTGAGAAAGACCCGTCTCACACCTTGGGCACCATGTTGTAGAAGATTTACTCCTATATATTAATCCCTTCTTATGACATTTCTTTAAAAAATTCCATATATATAAATTATTCATCTCAGACATCGTGTAATAGCTGTTTTCCCAATCCATGAACATACCTAATCTCTTAGATTGCTCCGTCTGAACACCCGCATACTTGTTTACCCTCGCAACACACTGGTTGGTGAAATTGTCCATACCGTAATCCAAAATATCCTTCTTGCTGTTAAAACCTAATTCCTTTTCCACCTGAACCTCTACCCAAAGCCCTTGGCAGTCAAACCCATTCTGGAATCTTTGCTCAAAACCCTTTAAGTTCTTGTATCTCTGCATAGAATCCTTGTAAGTTCTTCCCCATGCATGATGTACACCCATAGGGTTGTTCGCAGTGATCGGCCCATCTATGAAAGAGAAATGCTTTTCAGAATCCTTGTTCTTTTCCAAATACCCTTGCACGACACCATCCTCTTCCCACCTCTTAAGAAGTTCCTTTTCCATCCGTACAAAATCTTGTTTTGGATTTACATCTTTTAACTTTTCAACCATCATCCTTCGATTATATCACAAGAGGTCTGCCCTACTGGTCCTATAGCGATTAGCTTCAAGAGTTTCTGCTATCCTGTAGAGAAAATTTTAGAAACACCCTTCAAAAGAAAAGCCGCGAAAATGATTTGATTGATATAACAATCAAATTAAACAGAACTAATCGCTATAGGTTTTCCAAGCCTGACCTATTAGGATATAATGACAATATGAAAACCAAATGGAATTTAGATTTACTGTATAAATCACCCCAAGACCCCAAAATTAAAGAAGACATAGAGAGAAGTAAAAAGCTAGTTTCTTCTTTTTGTAAAAAATGGAAGAGCAATGAAGAGTACGTTAAACAACCGAAAACGTTAAAAGAGGCTCTTGATGATTACGAAAACTTACATAAACGAAATGCTTTCTGTGACAAACCCCTGTATTACTTAGGCCTGAAGAACGCACTTGACCAAACAGATGTTGATGTTAAAGGGAAGCTAAATAAAGTTCGTGATACTGCAGTAAAACTTTCTAATGAGGTACAGTTCTTTGAACTAAATGTCTCTAAGATAGATCCTAAGTTATACACCACTTTTACTAACTCCACACACATAAAAGAGTACAAGCACCACCTAGAACAGTTATTTCTTTCTTCAAAATACTTATTAAGCGAGAAGGAAGAGAATATCTTTACTCTAACAAGTAAGGCTTCTTTTTCAAATTGGGCCAATATGCTGGAAGAGCTACTTAGCAAGCAAGAACTGAAAATAATAGATGAAAAAGGGAATAATAAAAAGATTCCATACAGCGAAGTTTTTAAGTATTTAGATTCAAAAAACAAGAAGGTTAGAGATTATGCTGCTAAAGAATTTAACAGGATAAATGAGAAATATTCAGAGATAGCAGAGTTTGAAATTAATTCCATATTGGAGAGCAAGAAGATTAATGACGAGTATAGAGGGCTTTCTCGTCCAGATTTAGCTCGTCATATCTCAGACGATATTGATTCTAAGGTCGTAGACACACTGCTAGAAGTTGTTACAAATAATTTTGATGTTTCAAAAAAGTATTACAAATTAAAAGCTGATCTTCTTGGACAAAAAACCCTTGAGTATCATGAAAGGAATGTTCCCCTAGGAGAGATTGATTCTGATTATCCCTATGAGGATTCCATGGAACTAATTACAAGTACTTTTGAAAATATTGACTCTCTTTTTGCTAATATCATCAAAAAATTCACGGATAGTGGACAGTATGATGTGTTTCCCAAAGCGAAGAAATCTGGTGGAGCTTTCTGTACTTCCTCTGGAAAGTCCTTACCTACTTACATACTTTTAAACCACAAGGATAAACTTAATGACGTTCTTACCATCGCTCATGAGAGTGGGCATGGGATTCACTCTGAGATGTCAAAGGTCCAAAATTCTCTTAACTGTGGGTATCCTACATCCTTAGCAGAGGTTGCTAGCACTTTTTTTGAGGACTTTGTGTTAGAGGAGATATTGAAGGGAGCAAATGAGGAACTTCGATTTACTATTCTAGCTCAAAAGCTTAATTCAGATATATCCTCAATCTTTAGACAGGTAGCGTTTTACAATTTTGAAAAAGAATTACATAAAGATTTTCGTAAAAAGGGGTATTTAAGTAAGGAATATATTTCTGAATTATTTACTAAGCATATGTCTGCATATTTAGGAGATGCTGTTAAGGAGGATGAAGGAATGAAGAATGGTTGGATATATTGGAGTCATCTTAGAATGTTTTTTTATGTTTACTCATATGCTAGTGGATTATTAATTTCTAAGGGGCTTCAGGGTTTGGTGAAAGAAGATAAAAAGAATGTAGAACTAGTTAAACAATTTTTGAAATCTGGTAGTACAAAGTCTCCAAGAGAATTATTTGAAGGAATGGGTATAGATATTACTAAAAAAGATATTTGGGAAAGAGGGATAGAGAGTGTCAAAGAGAATCTAGAAAGTTTTGAGAGGACAATAGAGACTACTAAGAGCTAGATGTTCTTGATACAACAGAGTTTATTTTCTCATAAGCCTCTAGAAGTTTCCCTTTGTTTTCAACAGAAGGATTTTGTTCAAAAGTTTCTACCATCTTTCTAACCTCAGGATCTACACTTATTGGATTCTTGGATACTCCCCCTTCACTTGGATGAGAGACATCTATACTTCCCTCAGAGATTCTTTTGCCGTATTTCCCTAAATTCCTTATTAGAAAAACTCCTTTACAACCGACTATGAGACTTAGTTCATTAAAAGGAGACTGTTCTCCAGCACCTACTATCTTTGATGTAGTTCTAAATAGCATTACAAGTTCCTTATTCTCTGATAACTCTCCAGCAGTAGGTAATACTTCCGTAAAGGAATCTACACTCTTCTTTGCTTCCTTAACATAATCTAACATTAGCTCAAGGCTGGAGTCATTTCTCTCATCAAAGAGTAGCTTCAAAGGATTTTTCTCTATTATTTCATCAACAATTTTGTTTTTTCTATTTGGTTCTAATCCACAAGTAGACCAAGCATCTTTTGTAACATTATCCTCATAGCTCCTATCTGTATAACCTGTCCCTTCCATTTTTATTGTATCCATATTATTTTAACTCAACAAAAGAAAATCCATAATACTCTTCTTTCAATATTTCTTTGTTTGAGATTTTTTTAAATTTAAATATAGAATCTTTAATAGGTATAACTATTATACCATCATCCTTTAATTGGTTTAATAATTCTTCAGGAAACTCTTCTGCACTTGCAGAAACTAAAATTCTGTCAAAAACTTCTCCAGGAACACCTATATTCCCCTCAGTTTTAAAAATCTGTGCATTATCAATATTGTATTTTTTAATATTTCCCCTTCCAAATTCAATCAGCCCTTCCACTCTTTCTACTCCCTGAATCCAACCCGTACTTCCTACGATGTTTGAAAGCAACGCTGTACTCCATCCACTACCAGTCCCAATATCTAAAACCTTTTGTCCTTGTTTGAGTTCTAAAAGTTCTAACATAAAAGCAACTGTATATGGTTGAGATATGGTCTGACTATAACCTATGGGTAATGCTGTGTCCATATATGCAAGATCCTTGTATTCTTCTGTAACAAAATCTTTGCGATCAATGTTTAAAAAAGCTTTTTTAATATGTTTGCTTTTTAAAACTCCTCCCTCCTCTAAACTTTTTATTAAATCTTTATTACTTATCATATGGTTGCCGGACCTAGATTCGAACTAGGATTAACGGTTTCAGAGACCGCCGTCCTACCATTAGACGATCCGGCAATGTGCCTATTATATCATTATATCGATATATCTCTGAATCCTTTCCCTCACTTTTCCTTCCCCTAAAACATTCATTATCTGATAAAGATCAGGTGTTTTTGTTCTGTGTGTTACTGCAACTCTTAGTACCATTGCTACATCACCTACCTTTTCAAAACCTAATTCCTTTGAAATGTCTTTTATCTTCTCAAACCATTCTTCTTGATTATCCTTTACATCAAAGACTTCTAGATATTTATTTAGTATCTCAACCTGTTTTTCTTGCTCTACTTTTTGAGATACATCCTCTATTTTTTCCTTTTCTAACAACTCTTCAAAAAAGATAGTTAACTGGTCTCTAACATCTTCGTATTTAACTAAATCTTTTCTAATTTTATCTCCTGTTCTTTCAATGTTGAAAATATTAATACAGTACTGCTTGTTCTCTTCCATTAAAGAATATATTTCCTTATCAAAACTTTTAGTCCATACAAAAGCTTTGTCGTAAACTTCTTGAGCTGTAAGTGTAGCTATGTAGTTCTTGCAGGTATTGTCTAATTTATTTATATCAAAGAGTGCACCTGAGCTATTAAATTTCTCAATCTTTAATTCAAACTCATCTAAATCCTTTTCAGGGTTTTGTACCCTCCAGTCATAGAAGTTGGAATTTGCAATATTAAGAAGGTATTCAATAATACCCTTCTTTGGATATCCTTTTTCAATGTAGTAAGACACTGCAAATTCAGGATCTTTTCTTTTACTTAATTTTCTTTTCTTACCATTTTCTGACTTCATAAGAGGAGAGAGATGAGCGTAAGCTAAAAGAGGCAAATCTAATTTGTCAAAAAGTTCTACATGCAAAGGTAAGGATGAAAACCATTCGTCTCCTCTAATAATATGCGTTATTCTCATTAATGTGTCATCTATTGGATGTGCGAAATGATATGTAGGATAACCGTCAGATTTAAGTAATACTGCATCCATGTCATTTTCTCTTAAGGTAACTCCTCCCTTAACCAAATCTTTTATGTTAAATGTTTTTTCACTATCCCCTGTAGAATGCAATCTAATTACAAATTCCTCTCCCCTATCTAACATCTCCCCTATTTGTTCCAAATTAGCATCTCTCCACTTAGCCCATTTACCATAACAACCGGTCCTAATATTTAATTCTTTCTGTTTTTCTCTAATTTCTTCAAGTTCCTCTTCTTTAAGAAAACATGGGTATGCAAAACCCTTTGAGACTAAGTCTTTAACAAAAATTTTATATATCTCTAACCTTTTACTTTGAATATATGGACCATACTTGCCCCTTTCGTCTTGGTCATCCAACATACCTTCATCAAACTCTACGCCAAATCCCTTAAGTCCATTAACTATTTGAGAAACTCCATTTTCCACCTCTCTTTCTTTGTCTGTATCTTCTATTCTTAATATTGACACTCCATCAGTTTGCTTTGCTAACTTTGTACATGTTAAACCAGTAAATACATTCCCAATATGCATAAATCCTGTAGGACTTGGGGCAAATCTTAACACCAAACCTTTAACTTTTCGCTCTGGGTATTTTTTAATTACATCCTCAGGAGTTTTTTCCACATTGGGGAAAAGCTTTTGTGCTAACTGAATATTTTGCTCTTTTGTTCTCATAATAATACTGGTAATATTATGGTTGATACAATATTTAAGTACTGTTAAGATTATATCATGACTTTAACTGAGGCAGCATTCTGGACAAAAAGGTTTGGCGTTATTGCATTAGGCGCATTTGTTGTGTTTACAGTAATTGTTTTACTGCTAACCCTACGAAGAGAGGGGGTTATGCCTCCTCAATATCTTACGGCTAATTATGCCTGTACTGAAACAAAAGACGAATTTCTTCCACACAGATTAGAAATCCCTACCCTAGACTTAGCAGAGGGTTCTGAAATGGTGTTTCAAATTGATACTGATACTGGGAAAATAGATTCTTTACCTGAAATTATTAATGTCTATAGATTTAACAATCCCGTTCAATCTCTTAGCTCTCAGGCAGATGCAAAAGTTTTAGCAAACAAATTAGATTTTGATCCTGATGCAGTAATTAGAAGAGGAACAGAGAGTTATGTTTGGGTAGACAGAGAAACAGGAAGAACTTTAGAGGTGTTAGCAAAAAACTTAAACTTTACATTGAGGACAGAGGCTTCTAGGGTAAGGGAAATCTCTAGAGAGGGAATTTTACCTTCTGAACAAGAAGCTAGGTCTCAGGCAGCTAACGCCTTAAGGTCTCTTGGTCTTTATTCAGAGGATTATTCGAAAGGTAATCACCGGACTACTTACATAAGGGTTAATCCTGATGGTTCTTTTAGTAAAGCTTCTGCTGCTGCTGAAGCAGATTTAATTAGAATTGATTTTGTTAGAAGTAAGTCTATGATAACAATACCTTCAAATATTGTAGGGGCAAACAGTATGGTACAAACACTTAACAGAAAGTTTCCAGAACCTCCAGTAGTAGAGACTCCCATCGTTAATGACCAAAGAATTGAAATATATACTTTTAATACCTTGGTCTCTTTCCCACAAACTCAAAGAAGTAATATCTCGGTATATATAGGGGCAGAAGATAAAAGTCAAAGAAGCACCACTCTTAAAGGTGTTTACCAAATAGAGTATATCTACTGGCCAATACAGGTCGAAGCTTGTGGAACATATGAACTTCTTTCTCCCCAAGTTGCTATTGAAAAAGTACAGTCTGGAGAAGGTAGTTTAGTGTACCTTTTTGAAGTAGATGGTGATGATGTGATTGAGTATACTCCAAAAAGAGTTAAGAAGTTCCTAGTATTTGATGTCTTTGTGGTTTACTACGAAGACAGAGGAGAGTTAGAGTTTCTACAACCAGTTTATGTGGTATCTGGAGAAGCCATCTTTGACAATGATACTAAAGGTCTTTTTGACTTCTTCTATCCCGCGATAAATTATGAGATTGTGCAAGATGAGGTAATATTACCAGAACCAGAAATTGTAGAAGAGAGTGGTTTCTTCTAGTAAAAACTATTAAAGAAATATTTAATAATATATAATATGCTTAAATTAATCTACATTTTTTAAAAAGTCTGAGAATGAATAGAACATTAATTGCACAACTAAAAGGTTACATAGGAAAAGAAGTTAGAATAAGAGGAAGGGTTGACACAATAAGGGATCAGGGGAAGATTGTTTTTCTAATAATAAGAGACCGAACAGGCAAAATACAAACTGTAGCCTTAGCAGAGAATAATCAAGATTTAATTAATAAGATTAAACCCCTAACTTTAGAATCGGTTGTAGATATAACCGGAAAAGTAAAGGAAGCCAAACAAGTAGAACAGGGTTATGAAATTGAAATAGTAGATATAAATATAGACTCCCTTTCTAAAGCTCCCCTACCAATAGTCATAGAGGGTGAACACAACGATAACATGTCTGCTCTGGATATCAGGTTAGATTACAGATGGATAGATCTAAGGTCCACAAAAAACAACCTAATGATGTCCATCGCAACATTAATGACAAATAAGCTTAGAGAGTTTTGTATTGAAAAAGATTTCAAGGAAATACAAGCTCCAAGAATAATTAGTGCAGCTAGCGAATCTGGTGCAAGTGTTTTTGAAGTTAAATATTTTGACAAGAAAGCTTACCTTGCTCAATCTCCACAATTCCATAAACAAATGGCTATAGCAGCAGACATGGAGAGAGTCTTTAATGTAGGACCTGTATTTAGAGCAGAGAAATCATTTACCACAAGACATCTAACAGAATATACTAGTTTTGATGTAGAGATTGCGTATATTGATTCATATAAAGAGCTTTGTGTATTTGAACAAGAAATGATCAAATCTATGTTATTGGATATTAAGGAAGAGTACGGAGAGAGAATTAAAGAGGTTTTCGAGCTTGATATCACTATCCCTAAAGGAGATTTTGAATACATAACGGTTAAAGAAGCTAAAGAAAAATTAGCAAAAGAAAAAATACAGAGTAAAAGTGATGGGGACTTTTCTCCAGAGGAAGAAAGAGAACTCTCTCGAATAGTTAAGGAGGAGACAGGTTGTGAATTTGTTTTTGTTACTGAATACCCTCATGAAAGTAGAGCTTTTTACCATATGAAGGACCCTAACAATCCTAAATTTGCTTTAGGGTACGACCTCTTCTGGAATGGTGTAGAAATAACAACAGGAGCACAAAGAGAACACAGGATAGAGAATTTAAAAGAAAATGCTAAGGAAAGAGGTATAGAGCTAGATACCCTAGAAGAGTATTTTGAATACTTTAAATATGGCTGTCCTCCACACGGAGGTTTTGCAATTGGTACTGAGAGACTTTTGATGAAGATGCTAGATTACACAAGTGTTTTAGAAACAACCTATTTGCCAAATACTCCAAACAGATTAGGAAAGTTAATTGCAAAAACCTAAAAAACTATCTCCACTCTTTTACATTAAACTGCATACTTTCTCTCCCATTCCATACGTTAATGTCAGGATAACCTACTACATCTATACTATCTCCTTCTTTTAATATCTCCACGTCATCACCACAACCAAAGAGTAATAGTGTGAGAGGTTCTGTATTCTTATCGCCTACAAACAATTTAAGATGATTACCATCCTTTCCAATAACCTGTTTACTTTTAATTAAAAGCTCCTTCAAACAAACCATAGGTTTGGGATTACCAAACCCTAAAGGTTCTAATCTCTTTAATTCATTTACTAAATCCTTGGTTACATCTTCACTCCCTAAAAGTATCTCTATATCCAACTTAGGTTGTAGCTGTTCCTTAGTAATCTCCTTATTCGCATACTCTACTAAACTCTTTTTGAATGTTTCTATCTTTTCTTCGGTAGCACTAAAACCTGCTGCTAATTCATGTCCACCATATCTCTCTAACTGTTTTTTAAATTTGTCAAAGGCATTAGTAATATTAAAACCCTTAATACTCCTAGCAGAGCCTTTAATAACTCCTTCACTTTTAGTAGCAACTACAACAGGCCTGTAATACAGTTGTTGTAATTTACCCGCAACTAAACCAATAATTCCTTCGTGCCAATCTTTGCCTATTACAAAGAGTAAATTATCCTCACTCTCTTTAATCTCTTCTTTTGCTTGTTCAAATATTTCAGTGGTCATTTTTTGTCTTTCAAAATTGGTTGTTTCTAAAAGATTTGCTATCTCTTTACATTGGTTCTCATCATTACTAACTAATAATCGTACAGCTTCCATAGGAGAAGCTATTCTCCCAGAAGCATTAATTCTTGGACCAAGAACAAAACCTAGATGATATGACTGTACTTCATTTGGTTCTATACCTGCTCTTAGAGCTAACATTCTTAGTCCTAATCTCTTACCTTTGTTTATTTCCTCTAAACCTTCTTTAACAAAAACTCTATTTACATCTAAAAGAGGCATTACATCTGTAACGGTAGCTAAAGCGACTAGGTCTAAACCATATTTAAGATCTTTGGGCATATCTAGTAAGTCACGAATTTGTTGAATAAGGAAATACACTACAGAGGTTCCACATATTTCTGTGTAAGGATATTCATATCCCGGATACATTTGGTGTACTAAGGGATATCGTATTTCCTCTTTCTTCTTTTTTTTGTCTTCTTTGTCCTTTTCCTTCTCTTTTTTTTGCTCTTTACTTTCTAACAAATCCTCTGGAGGAAGATGATGATCTGTAACTACAAAATCTAAATCTTTTTCCTGCATAAACTCATGTATTAATTCTTTGTCCCTAACCCCACAATCTACGGTAATTACCAACTTAGCTCCTAAATTAAAAACGTCATCCAGAGAATCTTTAGTAAGACCATAACCCTGCTCTACCCTGTCTGGGATATATGGGAGAACATCTATTTCTTTTTCTAAAAACTTAGAAACATCTCTGTATAAAAAATCCCACAGCAAGCTGGTTGAACATATTCCATCTGCATCATAATCTCCATGGATTACTATTTTGTTTCTTTTCTTAATATGTTCAACAATCTTCTTAGCTCCAGACTTAGTGTCATGTAATTTTTTGTGGTTAGGAATATCCTCAATATTTGGGTTAAGAAATATTTCCTTTTCTTTAATATCTCTTTCCTTGAGTATATGTTCTACTACATCTTTTGTTTTTTCTTTGGGGAGTACCCACTCTCTCTCACTCTTCAGACTCATTTTTAATTAACTTTTCAATTAAATCCCAACTAAAACCTTTTCTTTTTAAAAAATCTATTTTCTTTCTATCCCTAATTGTAATATTTTCTTCTCTAAATTTCTTCCTATATGTTTCTTTCAAAACTTCAAATTCATCTTCTATTAATTCATCAACCTTCTTTCTAGCAATTTCTTTATCAACACCCTTAGACATTAGCTCTGATACTAGGATTATTTTACCCCTAGGTTTGTTTTTTATTCTTGAAAGTATAAACTGCTCTGAAAATTGTTCGTCATCTATGTATCCATACTCATTTAATTTTTCTATTACTTCATTAAATATTCTTTCAAGTTGTTCTTTCTCTATCTCTTTGTACCAAGTACCCCTTTTTTTAATTGAAAGTGTTCTTAGATATCTTCTAAGTTGGAATTCTGTTTTAATTGCTCTGGATATGTATGAGAGAGCTCTTTGTGAAAATCTGGATTTTAATTCCTCAAAAAGAATATTTTCTAATTCTTCTGGGTCTAATTCTTTACCATCATGTATATTGAATTTCGAAAGGGCATCTAGCGAAAGTCCACAGAAGAATTCCTCGTCTATGTACATGTTGACCCTAGAACTATCTTTCTTTTGAGAGGATAGTTTGGTTACTTTCATTATTAAATCTTTGCTTTTACCTCTTTTACAATTTTTGCTTTAATCTTTTTATCTTCCCTCAAAAAGTCTGCTGCTGCTTCCTTACCTTGTCCTAATTGAAGATCTCCATAACTAAACCATGATCCTTTCTTTTCTACAACTCCTACTTCCAAGGCTGCATCTATAATGCTACTTTCTTTGTCTATACCGAAAGGATATATCATGTCAAAAGTTGCTTCTTTAAATGGAGGTGCCATTTTGTTTTTAGCAACTTTAACTTTTCTAACATGACCAATTATCTTTCCATCCTTAAGTATTTTATCTTTCTGTCTAATATCTAATCTGATGGAAGCGTAAAACTTAAGAGCCCTACCACCTGTTGTTGTTTCTGGATTTCCAAACATTATTCCAATCTTCATTCTTAGTTGGTTTATGAAGATTACAGTGGTTCCTGTCTTACTAGTTACAGCCGTAATTTTTCTTAATGCCTGAGACATTAACCTGGCCTGCAAACCCATATGACTATCTCCCATGTCCCCCTCTATCTCTGCTCTAGGGGTAAGAGCTGCTACTGAGTCTACTACTACTACACCAAAGGCTGCAGATCTTACTAAGGTCTCGAGAATTTCAAGAGCTTGTTCTCCAAAATCTGGTTGAGAGATGTAAAGATCATCTAGCACCACACCAATATTCCTAGCATATGTTGGATCAAAAGCATGCTCTGCATCTATGAGAGCAACAGCCTCTCCCTTCTTTTGAGCTTCTGCCAATATGTGAAGTGCTAGGGTACTTTTACCAGATGATTCCGGCCCATATATTTCTACTATCCTCCCCTTAGGTACCCCTCCTATCCCAAGAGCAATGTCCAAGGAAAGCGCTCCTGTAGATATTACATCTATATCTATTTTCTTATCTCCCCCTAGTTTCATTATGGAACCTTTTCCAAATTGCTTTTCTATTTGGGAAACAGCTACATCTATTGCTTTATTCTTAGGAGAATCTATCTGTTTTGAAGCTTCTTTACTGCTTGTTTTTTTCACGGTTTTTGTCTTTTTAGTTGTTGGCATTGTTGTTTATCTTAAAATTATTACTATTCAGAATAACAGAGTAAACTGGATAGGTCAAAGTGAAAAGTTGTCTATTTAATTAACCGATAATAATTTCTATATTACCAAGCCTTCTAATACTTCTCCTAGATTTTGGATAAAGGCCTCTCTTAGATTTTTTTTCTCTCTAATGTATCTAGCTATCTCTATTTGAACAGAAGGAACTCTTAAATTAGAAGCTACATATTCCCCTAGGGTCTCCTGAGGACCGTCTGGAAATCTTAAAATAACTATATTTATACCCCTTAGAGCATATTTATCTAATCCCTCTTTTATTGATCTGGCTAATCTAATTGATTTTGAGAATTTAGTGGGGTAATAAATTGCAACATCATAATTGTTACCATCTTTTAGACCATGTATATCTACAAAATATTCTATTTTATTATCTTCAACAATTTTCTTAACCTCTTGTTTGTAGGGATTTGTTTCAATCTTATGATAATTAAAGTCGTACTCTGACTCATCTGTAAGAACTATTCCAAAGGTTTTAACTTGCTTACATACCTCTTCTACAATATTGTTTGTTAAAGGTTCACCTATCTTGTATGCCATACTTAGTTTAGGTCTTTTGTGTGGATACACATGAGGTGCAGAGAGTAGTATTGGACTAGTGCCTAAGATTGTTCTAAAAGTGGCAGGTTTCATTACATATAAGTTAGCATATATTGTGGTTTATTTCCAAATATGTTGGATTATTACTTTACTTCCTCTAGCAATTTCCTCTGCTTTCCTTCTTCCACTCCCATACCCTCTTCTTTAACCTTATCTATTTTCCTTTCTAATTGATTAAACCTCGTAGTGCTTACTGTGTCATATTGTTTTCTCAAAGACCCTATTCTATCCCCTATCTTGTAAAACTCACTTGAGAAAGTGTCAAACTCTTTCTCAAAAGATTTAACATGACCAATTATATTGTAAATATTTTTCTGTACCCTAAAATTCTCGTAAGACTGTCTTATCATTCTTAATATTGCTGTAAAACTAAATGGACCTGCAAGCACAACCTTACTTGCCATAGCTTCCTGAGAAAGCTCTGGCATCTTGTCATAGATGTAGGAAAATATCATTTCATTAGGTATGAACAGTATTACAAAGTCAACAGTTTTATCCTCAGGATTAATATAATCCCTAGAGGTAACCTGTTTAATTTTTTCTTTAACATCCCTTTCAAAATCCTTCATGTATTTTTCTTTCATACCCTTATCTTCAGTATTAGACATCTTTTGTAAATTAGCATAAGGGAATTTAGAATCCACATTTATTCTTGTACCGTCAGGCAAGAACACTGCAAAGTCAGGACGTGTTTTAGAACCCTCTTGAGCTTTATTAAATTCATAATCTACACCCCTTACAAAACCAGCCATCTGTAAAAGGTCATCTGCTACTCTCTCTCCAAACTGACCTCTTACTTGGTTATCTGATAAAACCTTTTTAAGATTCTCTGTACTAACAGAAAGTTGTTCTGTTATCTTCCTACTCTCCTCTACAGAATTTTTTAAAGTAGCGTATGTATTAATCCTTTCCTTTTCAGCTATCTTAAGATACTCTTCCATACCTTTAACCATTCTAGAGATTTCTTCCCTTTTGTTTTCCAAATCTACTCTACTCTGTTTAGTTTCCGAGCTAAGAGACTCTCTTGCAGTTCTTACTAAATACTCATTTGCTTCCATCAAGGCTTTAGGTACTAATTCATCAAGCTTTACTTGTATACTCTCAGAGATATCTTCACTACTAGCTCCTTGTCCTCTTTTTAGTATGTAAAAAAAACCTATTCCTAGTAAAATTCCTCCTATTAATGCTACTATTACTTCAATCATAGTGGTAAAATGTGTAATATTATCTTGTGATATTATAGTACAAATATGAACATGACACTATCTACTAAACAAAGTATTTTTGTTAAAAATCTTTTTTTGACTACAATACTAGGTGGAATTATAGGGATTTTGAACTACCTTTTTAATATATTTGTTGCTAGATATACAGATCAAACTGTCTTTAGCACATTTAGTGCAGCCCTAGGAATAATATATTTGGTGCAGGTTCCTGCTGTCGCAATACAGTCTGTAGTTACCAAGGCAGTAGCAAAAAACAAAGGAGCCAACCTAGATCACTACAAATGGTATTCCTTTATTATCTTTTCAATACTTGGGGTCGTCTTCTCTACACTCTTCTTCTTGAGCCGAGGAGTTATTGCTGATATTGCAAATATTCCCACAGAAATAATTCTGTTTCTTGCTATAACAATGTTCTTTGCTTTTGTTAGTCCCGTAGGTAAAGGTCTATTATTAGGGAAAGAAAGAATTACTACCGTAAACCTAATCTTACTTTTAGAAACAATTCTTAGGTTTGCAATGGGGTGGATTGCTATTAGAATGGGAGGATCTGTTCCTCTTCTAATTCTGGCAAACTCTGTTCCTGCTATTTTAACAACAATTGTTATACTCCCAGTAGTTAGGTTTAAGAAAGAAAGAGACGAGAAAGTAAACATTGATTTTAAAGAAGTCATCCTAATTACCCTTTCTTTTCTGTTTTTAAGTGGTCCTTTCATGTTAAGTCTTCCTTTGGTAAATCCTGAATTTAGAGCAGAGTTTTCAGCCGTATCTATACTTGGAAAACTAGTATATTTTGCATCAATAATGACTGCTTCTGTACTGTTTGCCAGATTAACTAACGAGGAGGTAGAAAAGAGTCAAAAGAAAAGTTTAATGATATCTCTTGCTTTATCCATTTCAATTGGCTTATTTATCTCTCTTCTGTTTTTCTTGTTTAATGGTTTAATTGTAAATTTTACTGTAGGAAGTCAGTATTCTATGGTAAGTGGTTACATTGGCGGTTTTGGTCTTTGTATGACTGCTTTTGCATTTGTATATATGGCTGCTAATTATTTCATTTCAAAGGAGTATTTTAATTATCTATATATTTTAGTTATTGCAACAGCTCTTCAAATTGCATTTTTCATATTTAGAAATGAGAATTTAGATATGGTGATGTTTAATCAGGCTATTGTATATGGTTTTATGGCTCTTTCTACAGCAATATATTTAATATTTAAGTTAAGACAGCATAGAAATGACTAAGACGAAAGTAACAAAGAAGGTTGGGAAATTAAGAAAGGAATTTAAAAATTTTGCATTTAAAGAAGCTACACTAGGAGCTGCAGTTGGTATTATGCTTGGGGGTGCTTTTAGGGATGTAATTAATTCCTTAGTAAATGACATTTTAACACCTCCTATTGGTTACTTTACCTCAGGTATTGATTTTACCAGTTTGTATTGGGTTCTTGGTAAGAATAATTTTGAATCTTTGGAATTAGCAAGGGAGGCTGGTGTAGTAGTAATTCATTACGGTAATTTTATTAGTGAGTTTATATCTTTTCTAATTACGGCATTTATTCTTTTCTTAATTACATACCAAGCAGCTAAGATTATAAATAGGATGAATAAGAAAGATCAAGAAGAAAAGAAGAAAAAGAGATTATGTCCTTATTGTAGGACAGAGATTAAACCTAAGGCTACTAGGTGTCCTTTCTGTACTAGTCAATTGTAGGTTGGAGGGTTTGCTTGTCTTGGAGGGTATGTTGTAGATACCGGGGCTGGAGTATTTTGTACTTCTTGTGGTTCTTGTTTTTCTACAACTTCAGATTGTAGAGGGTTTTGGATTTTCTGCTCCTTATTTACTTCTTCCTTTGGTGTAGTTTGTTTTAGGTTTCTCCACATTAAAAGAAATGCTACAAGTAAGAATGGGAATGTAATAGCAACTATAATGTTTCTAGTAATAAGGCCTGCTATTACTGCGAGTATTAAACATCCTATGAGGGTTGCTATTATTCTACCCATTGTCATAAAAGTAGATTAAAAATAATTTAGTGTTTTTAACTACTTTATTGTACATATTAGGGAGGGGGTTGGCAATATTGTTAGATAAAAGTATTGGGTTAACCCATAGAATATTAAATTTGATGTGGAAAACACATATAGTGCTTGACACTCTAAGGGTTTTAAGCTAAGTCAAAGGTAGGGGGTGTGAAATGGGCGATATAGGATTCGAACCTATGACCCTCTCGGTGTAAACGAGATGCTCTAGCCAGCTGAGCTAATCGCCCTTAATGAACACATGCCGAGGACAGGAGTTGAACCTGCACGGGAGTATAAATCCCACTACCACCTCAAGGTAGCGTGTCTGCCAATTCCACCACCCCGGCATATTATACAGCAATTCTATCAAACCCAACACACAAACTCAATCTCTAGAGGGACAGACCTGGGATTTATTGCAAAAATCTCTCTTTTGATGCAAAATGTACTACATAATATTACCTACAGTTCTATGAAGATAAAAAACGTACATGCAAGAGAAATACTAGATTCTAATGGAGTTCCTACAATATCCACAGAGATAGAGATTTTAAGTGGAGAGAAAGGAAGAGCAGATGTCCCTAGTGGAGCATCTACAGGAAAGACAGAAGTTATTGAATTAAGAGATGAAGATAGTGAAAGGTATGAGGGAAAAGGAGTACTAAAAGCAGTAGAGATTGTAAATACTAAAATAAAGGACTTACTAGTAGGTAAAGAATTTACTAGCCAAAGAGAATTTGACCAATTACTCATAGATACAGATGGTACAGAACTTAAAAAGAATTTAGGAGGGAATTCAATACTTTCATGCTCTATGGCATTTGCAAGGGCAGTATCTAATGCGTTTGGTCTAGAACTGTACGAATACCTTGGTATGACCTACTGGGAGGAGGAATATGATAAGAAAAACTTTAAGCTTCCTACCCCACAGATACTGATGATGGAAGGGGCTAAGCATGGTAATTGGTCTACAGATATCCAGGAGTATATGCTTGTACCTAATATGGAGAAATTTAAAACCTTTAGTAAAGCCCTAAGAGCAAGCGCAGAGATATTTCATACCATACATGACATTTTGGATTCTAAGAAATATTCCGTAGGTCTAGGTTTAGAGGGTGGTTATGCTCCAAAAGAACTCTCAAGCAATGAAGAGGCTTTTGATACCATATTACAGGGAATACAAGAAAGCGGATACAAACCTCAAGAAGATTTCAGTATTGCACTTGATATAGCTGCGTCTGAATTTTTTAACAAAGAAAAAAAACTATATCAACTTAGAAGAGAAAACAAGGTTTTAAACAGAGAGGAGTTTATTAAATTACAAAGAGAGTGGTATTCTAAATACCCTATGGCATCTATAGAGGATCCGTTATATGAGGATGATTGGGATGGATGGGTAGAATTTACAAAAGAGTTTGGAAATAAATATATGGTTGTAGGGGATGATTTGTTAACTACAAATACGAAGAGGATAAAGAAAGGGATTAATGAAAAAGCAATAAACAGTGTCTTAATTAAATTAAATCAGATAGGGACTGTATCTGAGACTTTAGATGCTATACGAATGAGTATAGATAATGGAATGAGTGCTGTAATATCTCATAGGAGTGGAGAAACTAATGATGATTTTATTGCTGATTTAGTAATAGCTACACCTGCACAATATTGTAAATTTGGAGCACCTTCTAGAGGAGAGAGGATTGTTAAATATAATAGATTGTTGGAGATTGAGGAGATATTAAAGGGATAACCTTGGCTCTCTGTCCACTTCTTTAATTTCTGTATCTTCTTTAAGAACTTCACCCCTTAGAGATTTGTTATATCCAACTAACCCAACCATAGCTGCATTATCCCCTCTATACTCCTTAGCAGGATATACATATTTCAAATCATATAACCTTACTACCCTACCGATTTCTCTAATAATCTCCTCACTGTTAAACACTCCACCACCCACAAACACACTTTTCACATCCCCATACTCCTGTATTGCCAATTCCAATTTAATAATTAATGATTCAATAATTGCATCTAAAAAACCTCTACAAAAATCATATATCCATTCTTTTTCAGGCACATCATCCTCTCTTAACTCTTTACTTTTGTAAAGTGCTGCTGTTTTTAAACCTGAATAACTAAAATTCAAATCATTAGAATTCTTCATAGGTACTGGAAAAACAATATCTCCTGCCTTACCTTTCTTTGCAAACTCTGTTAATGTAGGTCCCCCTGGATAACCAAAATTAAGAATTCTACCTACTTTATCAAAAGCCTCCCCTACTGCATCATCTAATGTTTGACCAAGTTTTTTGTATTTACCAATCTCTTTTACATATATTAACTCTGTATGTTTACCTGATATTAGTAATCCTAATGCAGGAAAAAATTCCTCACTAACAACCCCTCTCATTTCTGTTTTTGTTTCCTCTTTTGCTTTCTCAACATCCTTGGTAAAAGATTTACCTTTAGAATTTTCTAATAATCCTGAAAGTAGGTGTCCTTCCATATGGTTTACAGGTATGAATGGTTTGTTATGTTTAATTGCTAAATCTTTTGCAAAATTTAAACCTACTTCCAAATCTATAGCTAAACCTGGGCCGTATGTACAGGCAATATATTCAATATCTTCAATACTAACCTTAGCCTTCTTGAGAGCTTCTCCATAGACCATAGGGATATTCTTCTCATGCTCTCTTCTTGCAATATCTGGGACTACACCACCCCACTTAGCATGGATATCCACTTGGGAAGATACAACACTAGAGAGTACTCTAGGGCCTCTTAGAACGGCAACTGAGGTGTCGTCACAACTTGTGTCAAATGCTAGTATTAATGATTTATTATTCATAGATTTCAATACTTCTTTCATTTAATGATATGTATTTAATAGTGACTTTGTATATTGGTATGTTCATATTGTCACATATTGCTGCTATCTCTTGGTAGAACTTGTCTGCCCATTCAATTAGAACAATATTTCCTTGTTCTAGATTCTCAATCAACCCCGATTTATCCAATTCACTATCCTGTAATCTCCATGTATCCATATGTGCTAATATTTTTTCTTCATTTCCTTTTTTGTAATTGTATTCATTTATTATTGTATATGTAGGAGAGTTAACAATTTCCTCTACTCCTAAAGCTTGACCTACTCCTTTTGCAAACTGTGTTTTACCTGCTCCTAACTCCCCACTTAGGGCTACTACTATGGGTTGCTCTCCTTTGAGATGTTTTTCTGTAAATTCTTTTCCTAAGTCGATGGTTTCTTGAGTTGTTTTAGTTTCTTTTTCTTCAATCTTTTTGTTTTTAATTAATGCATCTTCAAATTCTAGTTTTCCCTGTCTTAAAACACTTAATTGATTCATTGTAGTATCTAGTACTGTGGATGGGTCATTTTTAGGTAAACTTCCAGCATCCAGAAACAGATCTATTAACTCTAAGCTTTTTTTAGGTAAATTCTCTATTAATTTGTCAATATTGTAAGGTGCAGATCTGTAGGATACATTAGCTGAAGTAGCTGTGATGGGTTTACCGAACTGTTTAATTACGTCTAAGGTAAAGTCATAGTCAGGATATCTTACACCTACTGCTCCTTGTATTGATACTACTGGAGGAACTAGTTTGCCTTTACTCATAGATATTACTGTAATGGGACCTGGTAGGTAATTTTTGTATATATTGTCTGCCATCTCATTTATTTTTACATACCTCTGAGCCATTTGTTTGTTTGCTACTGCTATGGATATTGGTTTAGATCCTCTTAATTTTTTGTACCGCATTATCTTTTTTAATGCTTTAGGGTTAGTAGCATCTCCTCCTAGTCCGTAGCATGTTTCAGTTGGGTATACTATTAACCCACCGTTTTTGAGTATCTCAACGGCTTTTTTAATTGCTAAGGTTTTTTCTTTTTTAATGTCTACTTTGTTCATGGTATAATGGTATTATACTAGTTATATGAGTAAATGCCCATATTACAGTGTTTTTAAGTTTTAATATTATATATCATGTCAGTATTACATTTAACTAAAGAGAATTTTAAGGAAGAGGTTTTAGATTTTAATGGGGTTGTATTAGTAGATTTTTGGGCTCCTTGGTGTGGTCCTTGTCATATGGTTACTCCAATGATGGAGGAAATAGCAAAGGAGATGGGAGGTAAAGTTAAGGTAGGCAAGGTTAATGTTGATGAGGAGAGTTCTTTGGGTCAGGAGTATGAGATTATGAGTATACCTGCGGTATTTGTTTTTAAAAATGGAGAGATTGTAGAGAGATTGATAGGGGCTATGAACAAGGATAGTTATATGGAGAGTATAGAGAAGTATATTGAGTAAGGGTTTTGTTGTTATTTTAGGTATAGTTTGATATACTTTTTGGCTGTAAGGAGTGGTAGCTCAATTGGTTAGAGCATCGCACTGTCACTGCGAAGGCTGCGGGTTCGAGTCCCGTCCATTCCGCCAATATCCTCTGGTTCCTTATAGACCTGTACACTATGTTTTAAAACCCTTATGGGGATTGAGTTATTTAATGCTAAAAAAGAGATGTTCTCAAAAATAAGGTCTGGTGGATGAAAATAGTCAAAAAAGAGATGTTTTTAAGAGCTCTCGGTTCGAAGGTGAAAGCCTTATGTACCCTAACTAAAAGTTCTTTCTATCGTACAGGTATAGTTTAAAACAATCTAATCCGTTCATAAACTCTTTACTCATACCTAATTGCATCAAGAGGAGGTATCTTAACAGCCCTATTTGCTGGGTAAAGACCTGTAAAGAAACCTAACATCGTTGTACAAAAAACAACAAGTATCATCATAAGGAGGGGGAAAGATGAAATTATCATAAACTCTACACCTCTTGACATTGAGAAAAGATATATCAGTATAGATACTAAATATCCACCAAGAACACCCAGAATAACACCTGTTATACCCCCCAAAAGTCCAATAAACATAGACTCAATTATGAACAAAAACCTAATATCATTTCTCTTCATACCAATAATTTTTAATAACCCAACCTCTCTAGTTCTTTCAAGTAATGAAACAACCAATGTATTTATCATACCTAAAAATGCTATGGCAAAAGCCAATACCCCAAAACCTAACAACCCATATCTTACATAGGTGAAAATGTTTTGTACTTGCTCTATTGTATCCATTACAGAAAAAGTCTCTAACCCTAAAGACTCTATCTGCTTTCTAACTACCTCCAAGGAAACATCTCTGTTAACAACTATTGTCAATTCAGAATACTCATCAGTGGTATAGTCCCTAACTGAGCCCATTTTAAGATATACGACAGGAGGAGAATCATCTTCAACAACACCTAATACCTGGGCTAGAATGTTTTGAGGCTCACTGTCTTCCTGTGGCATGGACTGAATGACACTTAAATCTAATCTCTCTCCTACTACGTCATCCCCCAACAACCCTAGTAAATCAACATATTCTTTGTTAACAATTGCAGAGTATTTGTCTGACTCTTCTTCTAAGAATTCACCTGCCACTTTTCTAACAGGAGAATTTTCTAAATATTCAAACTCTACTCCATACACTACTACATCTACTGTAGAGCCTTTGTAATCTATCCTCCCTGGGAAGTTTTTTATTCTATATATTGTATCTATTCCAGATATACCTGCAATCTTCTCAATAAGTGCATCGGTTAGTTCTAATTGGCTTCCAACTTTAGGAAAAACATCAACCTGACTTAAGTCTTCTGCCGCTGTTATCTGATCAATAACTAACCTCTCCATACCGTAACCCAGTGAGAGAAGTAAAACTACAAAACCCGTACCTAATCCTACTCCCAATATTGTTACTACCGTTCTGAATTTTTTAAAGAAAAGGTTTTTAAAAGAGAGCTCTGTTAGATCTAGGATAGGGATATTATTCTCCCCTGTAACAGTTGCTTTCTTTCTAAATTCTTCTGCTTTAGTAGGATTGAAAATTGTAAGAGCAGATATTACAAAAAGTAGCAAAGATTTGTAAAAGAAGCTGTAAATTAACCTAGAATATACTTTGATTTTCTCAAATAGGGTTTCTGTGGGATAGTATGGTTGAGATATGTTTGGTTTGCTCCTAGCATTTTCAAAGATTTTCTCTTCGTTGTTTAATTCTGTTTGGGCTAAAATAGTTCTAACTTTTTTTACAATTCCCTCTTGTTGTTTGAGAGAGTCAATGATATAGCCATCTTTCATAATTACTATAGTGTCAGAAGTGTCCAAATATTCGGGATTGTGACTTACTAAAACTACAGCTTTGCCTTTTTTAGCTAAACTCTTCAATATTTTAACAACCTCATCCCCATTTTCTGTATCCAGGTTCCCTGTTGGCTCATCTGCTAGGATAATTTCTGGGTCGGCTATGAGGGCTCTTGCTAAACCAACCCTTTGTTGTTCTCCTGAGGAGAGTTCTGAGGTGTAGAAGTTTCTAAATTTAAACATTCCCACTTCTTTTAATACCTCTTGTGCCCTTTGTAAGGATTCTGCCTTACCAAACCCTAAGAGCTGTGCAGAAAGAGCAACGTTTTCTATGACTGTCAATGACCTTACCCAGTTTTGTTGTTGATATACTATTCCAATTTCTCTTTTTCTTATGTCTGCTTGTTCGTCGGTGTTTTTCTTCCATAGATCTTCGTCATGTATCTTTACAATGCCTGTATCTGGCTTCTCTATACCCATGATGACGTTTAGAAGTGTAGATTTACCACATCCTGATGGTCCAAAGATATTTGTTAGTTGACCAGAATAGATATCTAGATTTATATCTTTAAGAACATTGTTTCTTCTTTTACCTAGGAGAAAGCTCTTATTTATATTTTTAACACTTATTAGTTTCTTTTTTGGCATTAGAATATATTAAACATATTTGACATAGTATTGAGTATTGTTTCTAAAACAGTATTAGCAGATTTTGGAGTTATGGATACTAGTGGACCGTATCTGCCTGTGTTTCCTGATGGATCGGTGGATTCAATTTCTAAACTATATACTTTTGAAGGTGTTAGACCAGATACTATGACAAGATGTTTCATTCTGTACTCTTGGTCTAATCTTGAACTAGAGGTATATGCTCCTCCCCCTCCTTCTCCATAATTTATCTTGCTTGTTGCTGGTTCATCCGTTTCCCAACTAATAATGAATTGGGCACTTCTGCTTCTGTCAGTTTGTACAGAGCGACCTTGTAAGTCCTGCTCAATTTTCACATTCAATATTTTAGGCGGCCTGGTATCTACATCGGTAGTAAATCTCACGCCCTCGGATACTGCTTTGTTACCATAGTCATCTACTCCTTCTACATAGGCAATATATGGGGTTTCTGAATCCAGTCCTGTTAATGTCATCTCATGCTCTCCCTTTATTTTTTCCATACTTACTTGGTCTCTTTCTCTTGCACCTTCAAAATCTTCTCTAAATCTAACTATTGAGTTAGTATGTGTATTTGTTTCCCAACTAAATACGACTGTGGGACTTGCTACCTCTCTTAATTCTTGTACTCGTACATTCGATATCTGTGGTCTAGGAGGTGTTCTAAAGACGTTGTTTTCTATGGAGTCATAGATATATCCATCTGCATCTGTTAACCTAATTTTGAAATTGTATTCAACCCCATCGTCTAGGTCTTCCAAAACTACAGAGTATTTGCTTCTTGCAGGAGAGGTGTTTATCTCTTCAATTGCTGTATATGCTAGAGACCTTCCATATACTACGGCTGCTTTGCTAGCACCAAAGACCTCAAAGGATATTATGGCATAATCTAGCCCAACCATATCTACATTTGAAGAGTAAACTTGGGGAGAGTCAGTTGTTCTAAAGGAGACTTCTTTGCTTTCTCCTGTATTGCCGTCTTGGTCTGTCCATCTGGCTTTGAAGTAGTATGTCGTTTCAGGTTGGAGATTATGTAGCGTTATTTCATGCTCTGTTACCTGTTTTGAACTGTATACTTCTTCTTCAAAGTAGTCATTACTACTTAGTCCGAATGCAATTTTAGTATCACTTTCTCTACTTGTTACCCACGATATTGTAGCTTTTCTTGTTCCGACATTAGATACTATGATTCCAGAGAGTAACTCTGGTGCTTCTGTGTATCTTCCTTGAATAAAGGAGGATACTGTGGTTGAGGGGGTTGGATTTGCTATGCTTTGGTCAGAACCATCAGAGACCCCTATTCTGTAATAGTATGTTCTACTTTCTGGGACAATGTCAGAAAATGACGTTCCTGTTGTTGAACCTACCGTAGCCCATGTACTACCATTTAGGCTTCTTTGTATAACGTAGGAGAGGTTACCATCTCCTTTGTAAGCAGGAGCCTCCCAAGTTAAACTTGCTCTCCATAGTTTGGCTTCACGTATTGAGGTGTCTGCTATACTTAGGTTAATTACAGGGTCTGGGAGAGTGCTGTTAAGGGTAAATGTGCCAGTAATAAAGTTGCTTGGAGAGTATCCATCTAAGTCATCTACAGCTACGACATATACTGTGTTGCTTCCTTTTACGGCTCCGTTTAACATCCTTGTAGATACAGATGTTGTTGTAACAGGGACATAAAGAGAGGGGTTGTCTACTAAAGTATTGTATGTGCTAGGAGGTGTTCTATTTATCATATAGTAATATGAGACTATGGTTCTTCCCTCCTCTGGTGTGGCAGAGGGCCATGAGAGAGAGAATTCGTTAGAGGTGTTGGTGTTGGGAGTTACAGTCACATTGTGTTCTTCTCCAAAGGTAGGAGCCAAACCTCCGTATGAGATTCCTCCAGATATATACCCACTAAAATTGCCTGCATTGTCTATGGTTCTAAAATATATGATGTTGTTACCTACTACCATATTTCCCAGGTCTTTTTCTTCTGTAAAGTAGTGGGAGTAGGTAGTATCTTCAAATGGTATGTACTCAAGGTCAAATCTTTCACTTTCGTGGGTTCCTGTCCAACTGCTGACATCGTTAAGACTGTACTGCCATCCGAGTATTCCATTTTCATCACTGCTTGCTACTCCTGGAGCACTTGGCCAACTAAAGAACATGTCATTAACATTTCCAAAATTTCCACTTGGTGTAGTTATGTATTTAACATTGGTTGGGGGAATAATGTCTGCTTTGTACTCTAAAACAGTATATTCATGTTCAGGATTGGTATGTATATTTCCGTGATTGTCTACTGCTTGAATGTTTAAGTAGTGCATACCACTTTGGGTTACTTCTACATCTATGTAATTATCTGTTTGAAAAGTACCTGAGCTTGTGGGTATAGCTGTATTACTTGGCCCCCAATATACGTAGTATCCTGATATGCCACTAGACTGATAACCGTGAGATTCTGTGCTGGGATCTATGGGTTCTTCCCACTCTATATGGGGATTACTGTAGTTGTAAACATTTCCTTCCAAAATCACAATCTCTTTTGTTCTACTTCCATCTGAATATATTGATATTTCATCTGGGTTGTGAGGAGGTAGTGTGTCTTGGACATATACTTGGTCTGTTCCCAAATCTATCCACCCTACATCCTCAGACCAAACATATCCACTAAATACTCCAGTATTTGTATTAACAATTGTATTACTGTTGTTAGAATCAAATTTAATTTCATTACCTGTGTTCATTACATGGGCAGAACCACTTACTTGTCCTGTTGCATAATCTACAAATACCCCAGGGGATTCTCCTGCAGTAAACTTTATCCACCCAATATCTTGAGACCATGCATATCCAGAGATTGTACGTTTGTTTTCATCTTCGGGGTCTGGATCCGATATTACTACGTTAGCTCCATATACACTAGAGGTAAAGAATATTTCATTAGAGGTATTTAGTACAGTAGCACTTCCTTTAATTGGAGTTTGGTTGGTAGCATATACTCTGGAGAGGAAGAATATTGATATACCTATAATAGCGAAGAGGAGTAACGTTAATGCTGGTATTTTTATATTTATCCGGACAGGTTTTTTCATGTTAGAAAAAGTTTAGCATTAGATCGCTTAAAAGACAAGAATACAGACTATATAGAGTTTAACACATTGAGTCTTTTTAAAAATAGAGTACGGCAAATAGAAGAAAATTAGTTTTGTGTTAATCCCAAGGACCTAATGATATAATATCAGAGATGATTTTTAATCTCTCATCCTTACTTAGAGCATATTATTCTTGTAGAAAAGGCAAAAGAAATAGTAATCATGCACTCTATTGTGAATTAGATTATGAAGACACCCTCCACATCCTATCAACTGCTCTCAGAGAAAAAAGTTATGAAATAGGGACCTCCTCATGCTTTGTAATATCTTACCCTACCATTCGTGAAATATTTGCCGCCTACTTTAACGACAGAATTATTCATCACTTACTAATCATGTACATTCAAGATGAAATAGATAAAAAATTTATCTTTGACTCTCTTGCTTGTAGAAAAAATAAAGGTGGCTTACTAGGTGTTCAACGAACATCTAGTTTTCTTAATAAGATCACACATAATAATACCTCTAAAGCATATTACCTTAAAATGGATATTAGAAGTTTCTTCTACTCCATAGATAAAGATATACTTGCTCAAATACTTTTGAAGGATCTCTCAAAACTTCCTATGCCAACAAAAGATATTGACGACCTAACGTGGCTTTCTATGAAGATCATTTATCACAACCCCTGCCAAGACTTCGAATTACAGGGAGACAAAACACTCTTACAGCTTCTACCCAAAGGTAAAAGCCTCTTTACTATACCCAAAAAGAAAGGTTTAGCTATAGGGAACTTGACTTCACAGTTTTTTGCTAATTTGTATCTAAATGAAGTAGATCAATTCATTAAGCGTCAATTAAAAATCAAATACTATTTAAGATACGCCGATGACATGCTTTTGATTAGTAATAACATAAAAGAATTACAAAAAGCAGAGAAACTAACAGAGAATTTTCTTTTAGAAAAATTAAAACTAAATACAAAGAAAGAAAAAACCACCTATGGTAGCGTGTATCAGGGGATTGATTTTGTAGGATATGTTATTAGACCAGAATATATACTATCCAGAAACAGGACAGTTGGAAATCTGAAGAAAAAATTACATTACTTTAATAACGGTTTTCTCATAAACAGACGTTTTTGTATTGAAGAGGCTGTCCAGATTAAATTACCTCCTTCTAAAGAAGATCTTGAATCTATCTGTACAAGTATTAACTCTACTTTTGGACACCTAAGATGGAGTAACTCGTATCGTTTAAGGAAGAATATATATGAAAAGCATTTTGGGATACTGAAGTCCTATTTAGAACCTCAAGACTCATACAAGTTTTTTAGACCAATTGTACCAACCCCTTAGCATTTTATTTATTTCTACCGTTTGTTTAATTATGTGTGCATATTGCCTATGACTTAAGAGTTTTAAATCACTTAAAACCCTTAACCTATATTTTAAGGTATTAAATATTGCTAAGGTTTTCTTTATCTGGATATGTTTATCTTCGTTTCCTAATGTATTTGTGTACATTATGGAATCTAGGGTCTTCCAACTAATGTCTATGATGTCATTTCCTAATCTATACTTATGTTCTTTTGGAAGATTGTGAACTATACTATACAGATAGATAATGAGCTTGTACACAGCTAAATATAAGGGTTTGTCTGTATTATTTGCCTGAGGCATAATATCTTCTCCCGGAGAACACACCTAACAGCGAGGCTCGTGGTCTTAGTATTATTGTTCGTATTTCCATTATTTAGGTTAGTGTTCCATGCATTAGTTGTATTATTCTGATTCTCGGTACTAGACCAAAATCTAAACTTGCTAATTTTTAAATCCACCAAGAACCTGATGTATTAAACAGAAGATTCTTTGTATAACATTACCTAATAGGTACAGCAAGTAGGATTAAATATTATGCCTCCCTCACAACCCATTGCTCATCTTTGGAGTTGAGATTGTAAGATCTTGCTTATGATAATTGTTGCATATTAATTAGTATGTTGCAAGGAATTTTTTAAATTTTAAATTACAGTGTATAAATACACTGTAAATCGGGCGTTGTTTTGATTTTAAAATAGGTATTACAAAAAGAAAAAGGGGAAATATTTAAAATACCCACAACCAAACGCCCTATAGTATTTAATCCCGGAGAACACACCTAACAGCGAGGCTCGTGGTCTTAGTATGAGGGCTCGTCTGTCCATTACCTAGGTAAGTGCCCCATGCAATAGTAGGATAACTCTGAAACTCGGTACTAGACCAAAATTGGCTTGTAGTAACCCAACCAGTACTGGTCTTCTTGTATATTCCATTTATGTATGCCTGCATTAACTCTATCTGAGATGGTAAATACCAATCTGTCTTTGCTGAAGCATTTGTATGTGTAGCTAGGCTCAATGTTGCACAATGATTTATTGCGGCATCACAACTCTCATCCCCCCCATTATAATCTCCTCTTGGGACTGTAGTGTAAAAATCACAGGTAGACCTTACAAAATCATTTGCCATACTACCCTGACTTGCACTCCAATACAAACCTGTTACCTCATCATACCAAACCTCTGGGCTATTATTAGTCTTGTCCCAACTACTTGTCTCTCCATAGTCTGTACTATCCCTGTTATCCATTTGAAGTAGAGATTGTTTCTCCCAATCTATAGTTTGAAAAGAGCCTGTTCTCAATGTGCGGTCAGAGCCTGAATAGAATTGTTTTCCAGATACTACATCTGAGTCCTGAGCATCTGCTAAAGATGGTACCCATACTCCTGCTGAATATATCCTATTCCACATTTCACCAGCATTGCCCCAACTACCTGGTTCAGTTGAACCGTATCCTAGTGCTGTAAGGTCATCGGATAGTTGTTTTATTATTGAGGTTGAATCTGCTTTAGGAGTACCCTCATGTTGTTCTGCTACTGCCCTTCCTGCCAGAAATGATCCAATAGTTGCTATGGCTATCAAAATAATTAGTACTGTTTCTAACTTGGTCATCTCTTTATTCTTGTTTGTTTTTTGCATCCTAGTATAATTTACAAGAAATAAAAATATTTTGCAAGAAGATGTGTCGGTTGCATACTTGCATCCCAACTTATTCACAAAAGGTTCAAAAAACAAATTTGAGACATATACCCTCCCCTTTTTATACTGTCTTATTTGTCTCATTCTAGGTTCCAGACGTGTATGTCCCGCCAATATCAATCATTAGTAGAAAACCTTCAAAAATTGACATTTCTCCTTAAAACCCTTAAAATATAAAAGATTACAATTATGTTGTAATTAATAAGTTTAGTGGGGCTTTTCAATGAGAACATTTAGTAAGATTTCAATAACAATGCTTGTATCTTTTGTTATTGCTATAATTGGAATTCAACTTGTAAATGCTCAAACTGCACTAACAACAGTAAATCTTGGTACTGCTGAAAGTTTTGCAGTTTTAGCTGGTACAGAAATTACGAATATTCCAACTTCTATTATTACAGGAGATGTTGGTTTAAGTCCTGCCTCTGGTAGTAATTATGCTGGTCTAACAGCTGAGGAAGTAACTGGAACTATTTATTCTGTAGATGCATCCGGACCTGCAGGATCAGTAAATAATCCTGATTTGTTAACTCAAGCTAAAAACGATCTTACAACCGCCTATCTTGATGCTGCTGGTAGAACACCAACTCAAACATTTACTGATGTAGATAACCAACTTGGTGGACAAACCTTAACTTCAGGTGTTTATGCTTTTGGAAATGCTACAACCGCAAATATAACAGCTGAGAGCCCATTAATACTTGATGCTCAGGGAGATCCAAATGCAGTTTTCATTTTTCAAGCTTCTTCAGATTTAGTAACTGCTTCTGGCAGTGAAGTCCGACTTATAAATGGTGCTCAATCATGTTATGTTTTCTGGCAAGTTACAAGTTCTGCAACACTTGGTACAGGCTCAACGTTTGTAGGAACCATAATGGCATTAACATCAATCTCTGCTACCACCGACGTAACAGTTTATGGAAGATTATTAGCTAGAAATGCTGCGGTTACATTAGATTCAGATACTATTACTAGTGAGATATGTGTAGCCTCTGCAACCACGACCACAACCACAGACACAAGCACAGATACTACCGCTAAATTACCAGGTACAAATGGTACTACTTTAAGTACAAAAGGAATTACATGGAATATAGTAATATTAGTACTTGCAGGTATCTCTACCCTTCTGTTGGTATTATCTCGAAGAGAAACTATGTTCTCGTCAAGAACTTCCAAAGAGAGATAATATTTTGAGAATGTCGAATAATATATAGGATTCCAATAGAGACTAGAATTGTTCTAAATACAAGAGTTATTAATTCAAAAATGATCCTAGATTTTATTGTTGAAGAGTGGCTTTTACTACCAATCTTTGTTCTGATGTCCATTTTGGTGTACAACTAAATAAAGTAATTCTTGAATCTATTGTATTATCTAAAATTTCCATACTCTCCGAACTCACCTCTGTAATATCATAAACCTTATATACATATTCCTTACCTTGCCAATATACCAATAGTAAATCATTTATTTCAATCTTATCTAAATTGTATAAGGTATCTGGACCACTTGTATACAGAGTTCTGTGACCAGCAATAACTGTATTGCCCCCTTTGTCTGGAGTACTTGTATTTGGAATACGCCACATACCAAAATCTAAGACTGACTCATCTTCTCCATCTACTATTGGAGCATTTACATAGATTTTAGGAATAACAAGTCTATTATCTTCAGGTATTGGAGGAAGTTCTTTAGCTTCCTCTTGTAAAACTTCTATCGTCTTTGTAGATTGATATGCATATCCCTGGAATTTATTAGCACTCATTCTAAAAGCTATTTCTGGTATAAGAGGATATATTAGAATATAAATAGCAATAACAACTATTATAATGGAGAAAATTAGGTTTAACTTTTTTAAAAGTTTTAAGGTTTTCATTAGTATTATGCTAAATTATAACACGATACTAAATGGTTATTATTAACAAGGCACTTTCCTGTAATACTATCTTACTTTAGATTCCAGACGTGTATGTCCCGCCATTATTGAGTTGTTCCACTGACAAATTCCTCCGTTTTTGATATATTCTTAATATCAATATAATCTTAATTCTTATAAATATGGAAAATTGGGAAAAAACTGAACCAAAAGATTGCAGAAACACTATTCAAAAAATTGAGGATGTTGAAAAAGTTTTGGGGATAAAAGCAGAGGATACCAATATTTTACCCCTTGAGACAAGAATTAGAAACGCCGCTCAGTTCATTTGGGATTCCCCTGACAAATTCTTTAGAGACGTACCACACATGTCGGATCAAGTTCGAACCCTTCATTGGATTCTTCGTCCTAATATAGAAGATTAAATATCACACTACCCTATTTATGATACTGTCTCTTTTGTCTCATTTTAGATTCCAGACGTGTATGTCCCGCCAAATCCCTTAGGTTCCTCTTAGACCCATCCACTATACTCAATCAAAAAATTTTTCTTTATAATGCCTTAATTCTTCTATACTCTCCTTTATATCATCCATTGCTTCATGAGTTGAATCTGTCTTTTTACAAACATCGTTTCTCCAAATCTGACTTAACTGCTTAATAGTAGTAACATCTATATTTCTGTAATGAAGGTAGTCAACAAGTAATGGCATATTATATTCAATAAAAGATCTGTCAAAAGCGATATTATTACCACAAAGTGGAGCTTCATTTTTTTGAACAAATTTAGATATGTATTCCACGGCTCCTTTATCTATATCCTCTATTGTAAAGGAAGATTTTTTACACATATCAATCACCCCATTTTTAGTGTGCATCTCTTTTACAATATCGTCCATTAGAGCAATATCTTTGTCAGTTATATTTACAAAAGCTACATAACCCTTCTCATCTAGAAGATTTAATTGGGTATCTGTTATCAATACTGCTATTTCAATAATTTTATCCTTCTTAATACTCAATCCCGTTGTTTCTAAATCTATCCATACTAATTTATCTATTACTTGAGACATATTAACCCTTAATCAAATTAATGATTTAATTATACTAGGTTCCAGGCATGTGTATACCTTCAGATTACATCTCATTTCTTCTTGGACAAAAACCTCATGATATCTACCTCCCATGCTAACAGTGCTTTCCTAGTAAATTCAGTTAGGTCTAATTTAAGAGAATTACTTAGAGTAACCCATTTGTAGTCTTCATGTTCTTTTGAGATTCGTACCTTATTACCTTCGGAAGCATAAAGTCCAGCCAACTGAATATACGGAATTCCTTTATATTTATTGTTACTACTGATATCAGAATCAAAAAATACAAGTTGTTTAACTGGGATTGCAAATAGACCAACCTCTTCTATCATCTCTCTTGTTGCAGCTTGTGTTAAATCTTGACCTTTATCTAACTTCCCTCCTGGAATTTCCCATCTAAGAGGATTGTTAGATTCTTCACCACTTCTTTGTATAAGGAGTATCTTTCCATTATTGATGATAATCATTCGAACTACGAGCAAAATCCTGGGTCTTGTTAAATTAGGATTTTTGGATTTAGTAATAGTCTTTATCATGTATGTCCATTATATCAAAAGTTGGACACCTTTTTTTCCCCTTTTTTACACTGTCTCTTTTGTCTCATTTTAGGTTCCAGACATGCATGTCCCATCAATAACCTCTGGTTCATTATAGACCTGTGTACTACCCCTTAGAAAGGTTGTTAAACCTTGATTATTTCGAGATCTAAAAACTAAGTTATTAAAAATCAAATTATATTTAGTAATTTGCTTTTAACAATATTATTGTATATATCAACTCTAGATAGCCATACTACCTTCTTAAAAATCTAAATGTCTCCATTAAATTCTGTATTACTAAATCTAGGGCATTGTCTGTTACCTTAGGTGCTATTGTTACTACATCTATGGAATACCCTACATTACCTGCCATATCCTCTGATACTGCTCTAAGATGATATACCTGAGATGGTACTAAGTTAGATATTACTACTGTATGATTGTAACTAAAATTAGAATCCTTCTGTGTTCTTTGTGCATACGTACTACCTGTACCCTCTCCAAACTCTACCTGACTTGTAGCTGGCTCATCTGTTGTCCATGATACCACTATCTGTACTGAGGTCTGTTGGGCTGTTGTTGCAAATGGAGGGATGGTTGAACCTTCTACTCTTAAATCTGTAATTACTGGAGGTCTTGTATCTGTTGCTGTTGTAAATCTTTGGGTATCTGATACAGCCTCATTACCCATCTTGTCTCTTCCTTTTACTTGGAGATTGTATGCAGTTGTAGGTTCTAATCCTCTAATCATCATTCTGTGTTCTCCTTTCTTTAACTCTACTGATACCTCATCTCTTGCTTGAGATGGATTGTTTTCTGGCCAGTATGTCACTATGGATGATATCTCTGTATTTGAATCCCATGTTACTAGTATTGTACTTTGTGCTGTACCTGATACCTGTTGTAATCTTACATTGCTTACTCGAGGACGAGGTAAGGTTTGGAACTCGTTAACCTGGTTGTCGTATTCACTACCATCCACATCTAAAGTATTAATCTTAAAGTAATATCTAGTACCGTCCTCTAAATCAGAGAGTTCTACTGAATAGGTAGACTCTAAACTAGAGGTTGATATCTCTCTAATTCCCCCAAAAGAGGATGTTCTTCCGTAATATATCTTAACTCCCGAAGCTCCCTCTGATGTAAAGTTAACTACTGCAGACTCTAATCCAATATTTCTTACTTCTACTTGTTTAATTACCGGTGGTGGTGCTGTTGTAAATGTTTTTTCTTCTGAAATACCTACATTACCATCCTCATCTGTCCATTTTGCTCTGTAAAAATATGTTGTATTAGGGGTTAATCCTGAAAGAGACATTACATGAGAGGTTACATGATTAGGTGTTGAAGGTTCTACATCTGCATACTTACCACTCTGTGTTCCAAACTGAATTCTACTGTCTGCTGACCTAGATGTAGACCACACTATCGTTGCTCTTTGTGTTGTTACATTCTCTACCTCAGGCTCGGATATGAGTTCTGGTGGCGTTGTCCATCTTCCTGTTGGTGTTATGGATACTGCATTGCTCCCTGAACTTAAAGAATTTGCTCCGTCTTTAGTATATACCTTGTAAAAATACATACGTGACTGAGGTGCACTATCTACATATGAAAGTCCTGAGGTTGATCCCACATGTGTAAAGTCTACTCCATTAGTTGACCTGTATATCTCATACGTTAAATTACCTGCTCCTTTGTATTCTGGTACTACCCAAGTTAGGGTTACATTCCATTGAGATTTTAACTTTATGGATGAGTCTGATGCTACTAAATCTCCTACATTGTCTGGGTCTGTTGAATTAAGAGTAAATGTTCCTGTTATGTAATTACTTGGAGAGTAGTTAGGTATCTCACTGTTATCTACAGAAACTACATACACTGTATTTACTCCTTTGTTTACATTAGGGAGTGCTCTTAAAGGTACTGCTGTTGATGTTGAATTGTTAATGTATGTTGCTGGGTTTGCTTCTAAGGTTGAAAGTGTTGAGGGAGGAGCTGTATTTATCATGTAGTAGTATTTAGATACTTGGGTTTCTGGAGCGGGGGTGGCACTTGGCCAGCTTAAAGAGTATTGGTTGTCTTGGGATATATTAGGAGTAATTGTTACTTTGTCTGTATCTTCAAAGTTAGGAGCTGCTCCTCCGTAGGATATGCTACATGTTCTAATGGTTGCTCCTGATGAAAAGTTACCTACATTGTCTACACTTCTAAAGTAAACTACATTACTTCCTGATATGATTGTTTCTGCATCACTTTGTTTAAGGGTATATATTGATTGACCAAGAGGTATGTATTCAATTTCTAATCCTGTGTGTGTTTGAGTACCTTTCCACTGTGCATTAATATCATTAAGCTTGTATTGCCAACCTAGTATGTCTGAGTAATCATCTTTTGCTTCTGGGCCTGCTGTTGTTGGCCAAGAGAAATTCATATCCAAAGCATTAGAGAAATTACCTGAAGCACAAGAAAGGAAGGATACATTAGTAGGAGGTGTTGTATCTATGTAGAATGTAAAGGTTTCACTTTCTCCTTCGTACACATTGTTTCCTCTGTCTATGGCTTTTACTTTTAGGTAGTAGGGTTCTGTTGAACTAGTTAGCCATGGTTCTGAATGGTAGTCTGTATTACTTAGATCTAGTATATTATCCTCTACTATGAATCCACAGGTGGAGGTTTCTAAGTCTACTGGAGATTCTCCTAGTATTCCTTTACTAGTTTGAGGGTCTGCAGTTTGATCTTGGCCTAGGTATACACAGTAGCCTTTAAGGCCTGAGCCTCCTTTGTTGTCTGCTCCTTGGGTCCAGGTAATGTATGGCATTAGAGTATTGTTCCAGCCTTCGTTAGTTATGGTTCTTCCTCCTGGTTGTGTTTTCATGATTAGGTTACTTGCATTTGTCTCTGGTGGTATTGTATCTGCACTCAGTCCTATGGATACCTTAGGTAATATGGGAGGATTGTATCCATCAAAGGTTAGTATTGTTTTAACAGAGAGTTTTTTGTTTTCCGTATCTATTGTTTGCATTACTTGTTGGGTTAGATCACTTGCACTGTTGTTGTGTATGTCCAAATCAGTTGCTACTACCCACTCTGTACCATTCCAGTATTGCCATTTGTTTTCACTTTCACACACTGACCCATCGTCTGTACAGAGTTGGTATCTGATTTCTGAGTAGCCTTCTTGTGTTGAGTCAGGGGTACAGGTTTGGTATTCCAAATCTCCTTCACAGAAGGTATCCCAACTTGTCATTGTTTCATTTGTGTATGCATTGGATGTATATATTACATATCGCTCTCCTCTGTCTAAACTAAAATTGTCTACATTTACTGTTTTGTTTGCTTTTACTTGTACTCCAAAGGCTTTGTAAGAGTCTGTTGCTGTTAGAGTAGCTGTTAGTTTGTACCAACCATTACCTGCATCTAAAAAGGTTGTAGGGAGTATGTCATTGTCAAAGTACAGATTAATGTCATCGGTTGTTACTGGGCTACCGTCTGTATATGCGTATGCAGTAAGGGTGTAGGTGTCGGTGTTAGCTAGGTTTAGGTATTGGACGAAGGTAGCATCAGAGTCTGATGTTTGAAGTTGGGCGGAGGAGGGACCGGTGTATTTGGTGGTGGTTGAGAGAGAAGAGTTTAGAAACCACTTGTTATTAAGATATGACTCAACTGCTGTATACTCTTCGATTGATAATATCCTGTCATAAATAATGCTTTCATATATGTATCCTTCTCCTCCTTCTTCAGCTGCTGTAGACATAAGATGCCACATATAATTTGAAGCCCAACCTTCCGCAATTCCTGTAGCTTCTTCTATCCCCCGATTGAGCCTTAACCTAGCATTAGAACCTGTATCCCATAAAGCAGTAATTATGTAGTTTGTATCAGAAACAGCAGGCACAGATATATAGCTATCTCTGCCAAGATGTATCGCACCATCACGCGTCCAAAAATTATATGACACCCTGTTGTAAAGATTTCTTTTGTTTTCATCTATTAAAAGTCTTGCTACTGTAAATATGGATTTATTATAAGTACCATAACTATTAATCGTTCTTAAATAATTTCCAGCAGGAAAATGTGCTGCACTTAATCCATTGAGCTGGTTCTCCTTATATACAGGTCTTACCCCAGCACTAATAGCATACCAATAATCATTTCCATCACTTTTATCTGCTACCCTATATATTAAATCTCCGTCTACATTAACAGGAGTTGTCCCCCCTGTATTAATAAATAATGTATCTTTGTCTGAAAAATCTATCCATGTTAATAGATCTTCTATGTCGCTAGGTGATTGCTCATTCCACCCCTCTAACCCATTTATAAACATACCATTATCTATCCTATTTATCTTTCTATACAAACTAAACTCATCTATATATACTGTCCTATTTGCTTTTACTCTTACTCCAAAACTCTTTTCACTATCCTCTCCTATTACTTCTCCTTCTAACTTATACCATCCTTCTCCCATATCTATATATCTTGTTTCTAGTATGTCATTATCATAATACAAACTAATATCTTCACTACTTACTTCACTACCATCTGTATATGCATATCCTGTTAATGTATATATCTCTGTATCTCCTAGGTTTGTTGTTTGTAAATAGTTAGCATCCACTCCCCCTGTTTGAAGTTTTACTGAATTAGTACCTTTGTATTTTATTTCTGTATCTATACTTGGTGTTAATTCTTCAAATGGTGCATCTGTAAATCCTGTTCTTGGCCATATTGTAAAATTATCAAAGCTATTACCTTCGTAGGTTGAAAATAGTCCATGATTAGTATTATTTATTATACTTTCATCTGTTATTGTTTGTTCAGTACCTACCAATACATTGTTGTAATATACTCTGTATTTAGTACCATCTTTAATTACTCTTAAATTCCCAGATGTAAAAGTGGATGATGTAGTCTGTTTATTTGTATAAACACCATTCACAACCTCATCTACACGGATTTGGGTTCCATTTGTATATACAATGATGAAGTTAGCAGGGCTTGAAGTGTTATCCAAATTCAGTACCAATCCCGCCTGTGTCCCTGCGGTTACTGTTATATTAACATCCGCAATCACATCCGCATCCGAAGTTGAAACTGTAGAAAAGAGGGAGGAGAGGGTAAGGGGTTTATACGAGACGTTATCCACCGAGCCTTCCGCCACAGATTGTCCACGTATACCTGCTGTTCCCCCATTTGCCCGTGCTGTTTCAGTAAAAGTCCCAGAGGTAGTGTGACTATATGTCAAAGCAGTTGTACCAAACATGGCCCAGAAAGAACCAGCTGAACGTTCTAGTGTCCAAACTGCCTGGTACCATAATCCCGAAGTAAGAACACCTTGGGAGATATTCTGGTTCGTAGTACCAGCAACTTTGGAAGCAATGCCGTCGGCTATTGACCAATCTGAACCTACACTCCAACCCTCTGAAGAAGACATATCCCCATTTACGATAACCTCCTCCCCTAACTCTGGTCTAATAACCATCCTATTATCTTCTATCTCTCCTGAACTCCATTGTAACTGTGGTGTTTCTTGTCCATCTGGCCCTACTATTTCACTACTACCTACATTACCATTAACTCTTGTAAATGTATCATGTACTAAGGGGGTAGGTAGCCAGGTTTGGGTGGGGATACGGATATTGTCAGCGGTGAAAATTCCAGTTCTACCTACAATTGTGGGATAAACAGTGCTATTTGAGGCATTATCACTTATCCATAATAGAGTCCAGTTAACAAAAGTCCCACCCTTAATGTAATAATATGTACCAGTGGAACGTAAAATAACTGCAAGTTGATAATTCGTATCAGTAGATAATGCACTCCCAACGTTTACTGAAGATAAACCATCGTAAAGAGCCAAACTACTAGAACTCCCAAAATTAATACCAAAATTAATTCCTCCACTTGTGTTAAGGTCAAAACCAAAACGAGTGTTTCCTAATGTTGACAGATTTATTGTACCTACAATCATTCTCCCTGGGATCCTGGTTATTGCTAAGGGATACCAAAGACCTGGGTCTCCTTCAGTACCAGTTCCACCCGCAACATTTAACACTCCTTCTCCTATAGAAATAAAATCTTCCGAATCAATTACCGTCCTTGTTCCCCCAGTAGGTTCAGCAGATGTACCATCTACCTCTCCTGCTACTCTATCTGTAGTAAATTCATCATTAAGGATATATTCTCCCTTCTTACTCCACCCCCCCAACCCCTCCTCAAACCCTCCATTCTCTAACCTATTAGATGGTGCATACAATCCTTCATCATTAATACCTACTATACTATCATCATATATATATTCTGATATATTCTCTTCACTATACTCCCATACATGTATAGTATCATTAAATGCTCTTAATCCCTTAAATACATTGTACAATCCTAAATATGTACCTACTACCAATCCTATTGTTAAAAACAGTGTTCCTATTAAATTAAACTCAAACCTAGATATATGAAATCTTGGCTTTAAAAAATATTCTTTTAGGGCATTAATCATAGATATAATATATTATAGAATGTATACAATATCAAACTAAAATCTTGTCCTAATTCAATAATTCATATATATTATTAAGAATGATGAAAACTGACTCAATAATTGAAATAAAAAACCTCTACAAATCCTTTACCGTTGGAGACCAAGATATCCCTGTATTAAAAGACATATCTTTGGATATTCAAGATGGTGACTTTATTATAATATTCGGACCATCAGGATGTGGTAAATCTACTCTGTTACACATAATACTAGGCTTAGAAGAACCAACAAAAGGAAATATCTTTTTTAAAGGTAAACACCTCTACAACGGTAGTACAGAAGAAGAAAGAAACAAATTAAGAAAAAAATATATTAGTATGGTATATCAACAAACCAACTGGATCAAATCTATACCTGTAGAAGAAAATGTACTTTTTCCATTATTACTACTAGGAGAAGAAAGGTCTAAAGGTATGGAAATTGCTAGAGAAAAAATAGACAAATTAGGAATGACAGATTGGTCCAAATACCTACCTTCAGAACTATCAAGTGGACAACAACAGAAAGTATCTCTTGCAAGAGCATTGGTAAACGATCCAGAGATAATTATTGCTGATGAGCCTACAGGTAACTTAGATTACCAATCTGGAGAAGAATTAATGAATATACTAACAGAATTAAACAAGAAGCAAAAAAAGACTGTGATTATGGTTACACACAATCTTGAGTACGTATCATACGCAAAGAGAACTGTTAGTATGTTTGATGGGAAGATAATTAAGGTGTATGAAAAAACAAATACAAAAGAGGTAATGAATAATCTAAGAAAGATTAAACAATGAGAGAAAAAGTATTAGTAAAAACAAAAGAGATTCTTAATAGTATCTGGCATTCTGTATCCTTTATCATCCTTCTAATTTTGTATCTTACAATCTTTCTTTTTGAGAGTTTACTAAACACAAAAATATTTAAATCTATTGTTAAAAAAGATGCCTCTGAGATATTTCATCCAGCATATGAGTTCTTAAGAAAGTTTTTAGATAGTAATAATGGGGAGACAATATCAAGGTTAGAACTAATTAGGCTTTCTTTGCATAATATGAATGCTAAGAAAGCAAGAACCCTTATTACCATAGGGGGGATATCTGTTAGTATAGGGGCAATTGTATTCTTAGTCTCTATTGGATATGGACTTCAGGAGTTAGTAATAACTAGGGTTGCGAGTTTAAATGAGATGAGACAAGCTGATGTATCTGTACAACCAGGAGGATTATTAAACATTGATGATAGGACTATTTCTCAAATAAGTGATTTACCTCATGTAGAGCAGGCATTACCTTTGATATCTGTAGTTGGGAGAGTGAATTACAAATCTTCTGTATCTGATATGGCTGTGTATGGAGTAACTCATGACTATCTTAAACAATCTGCTTTACAACCTACAAGTGGTAAATTGTTTGAGAGTAATGATACTGTGGTAGAGATAGTGGAGTCAGATGCGGTTAAAGGAGTATCTGAGTTTGTTGGTGAAAATGATGTGTCATACAAAATTGACCCTGAAGTTTGGATAGAGGTATATGACAATTTGGAGGATGAAAAGGAATTAATTGGTTATACAAGAAGAGTAGAAGGTGTAAGTTATGGGGAACTAATAAAGAAGGATTATTTTGATTACATCAAGGGTACATTCTATATGTGGGAGGAGAGTGAGGGTACATATATGGAGCAGAGGGCGAATAATAGGCAAGTACAAAGAGTCGGGTATGTCAAAAATACTCCGGAGCTTACAATAAAAGAGCTTGTCCCAAGATATGTAGATGTCTTAGGTATTACAAATGCCCTTCCTTGGGTAGAGATAGAAGAGGAGCTTGAAACAGGAGCCACATACAAGTTAAAGAGGGTTGCACTACCTGATGGAGAAAGAGAGGCTGTGGTAAACAGGTCTATGTTAAAGATGTTAAATTTGGAAGAAAATGATGCTTTAGGTAAAACATTTGAAGTAACATATGTAGTAGTTGGTGATTTACTAGAAAGTGAGATAGAGAAAATTGAGTCTGTACCTACTGAATATACTATTTTGGGTGTAATACCTGATGAGTCTACACCATTATTTTATGTCCCATTTGTAGATTTAAGACAGTTAGGGATATCAAACTATTCTCAGTTAAGAGTGGTTGTGAATGATACAGATAATTTAGAAAGTACAAGAAATACTATTGAGTCCATGGGATATATTACTAGGTCCGTGGTTGATACAGTATCACAAATTAGATCTCTTTTTGCTACATTTAGAATAATCTTAGCTATAGTAGGTATGATTGCATTAACCGTAGCTTCTTTAGGTATGTTTAATACCTTGACTGTATCTCTTTTAGAAAGAACTAGAGAAATTGGTTTGATGAAAACTATGGGAATGAAAGCCGAAGAAGTATCTGAATTATTCCTTACAGAGTCTATGATTATGGGACTCATAGGAGGGGTACTAGGTTTAATTTTGGGTTGGTTATGTGGAAAATCACTAAGTCTTTTGTTAAGTATGTTCTCAGCATTTAGAGGTTTTGAAGGTATTGATGTCTCCTACATTCCTATTTCCCTAGTACTAATAATACTACTTATTTCCCTAATTGTAGGTCTAATTACTGGTATATTCCCAGCTAGAAGAGTTAAAAAGATATCAGCTCTTAATGCTTTAAGATATGAATAGGGTCGTACTCTCGATGCATATATCTCTTTAACTATTTTTAATGTTCCTTCATTTCTCATAATATTGTTATTAAAATTAAAAAACCACCTACTAGTGGTTAGTATCTTAAATTTCTATAACAAAAATCAACCGTTTAGACGGAATCAAACGCAAAGAAAAAGTTAACATTTTGAATTTTGTGTTTGTGTATAAAGGTATAATAAAAAACAAGAATTATTTAGACAAGAATCTCCCCCTTTTTTATACTGTCTTATTTGTCTCGTTTTAGGTTCCAGACGTATATGTCCCACCACATCCTCTGGTTCCTTATAGACCTGTGTAATATACTCAGGAATGCTTATGTGGATTGTTATTAGAATTTTAGGACCTTACGGGAAGTAAATGTTAAACCAATTACCGCAAACATCTAAGTCTTCTTTAATTGCCATACAAATGTTGAACCTTCTCCTACTAAGCCCATTGCGACCCATCCTCTATCTGCTCCCTCTTTGATGAGTCTCTCTCGCATCAACCACGCCCTATCCGAGTTCAATCCTGCCAAGCCAAGTGCAATCCAGTCTTTGCGCACACCCTCAGAGAAAAATCTCTCTCTCATCTGCCAGGCTCTCTCTGAATCTAAACCCGCTAAGCTCCTTGCTACCCAATCTTTATCTGCTCCCTCTTCGATAAGCTTCTCTCTCATCCACCATGCCTTCTCAGAGTCCAAACCTGCCAAACCACCGGCCACCCAGCGTTTGTCTGCACCCTTTCGTAAAAGTTCTCTTCGCATCCTCCATGCCCTATTAGAATCCAACCCTGCTAATCCCTTTGCCATCCAAGATCCACTTATCCTCCTTGACATTAGATTTTTTCTCATCCGCCACGCTTGATCAGAATCTAAACCTGCTAGACCACCCGCAACCCAAATCCAATATCTATTTAACCAGCTTCCTCCCATTATACTTTCCCTCATCTGCCAAGCTCTCTCTGAATCAACACCTGCCAAACCTTCAGCAACCCAACCTTTGAAAATTCCCTCGGAGAGAAATCTCTCTCTCGTCTGCCAAGCTCTCTCTGAATCCAGCCCCGCTAAGCCTGCTACCACTGGGCCCTTCTTCCCCGTTTCTGAAAGAACTCTCTCCCTGATTCTCCATGCCCTTTCTGAATCTAGACCTGCCAATCCACTTACAACCCAATATTTACTACTATCCTCTGAAAGAAGATTTTCTATTTCATCCAAAGCTCTTTCCTCGGATATATATTTACTTTCCGTGATAAATGCTAAAGAAGAATCTATTTCGGAGGTCATTTCAGACTGCTGATTCAGACTTAAATTCCCTTGATCTCCATTATTTGTTTCAAATTCAAACATTTCTAGATTGTCCATAGGGGTATTATATCACAAACATAACACATCTCCATACTTTCCCATACTGTCTTATTTGTCTCCCTTTAGATTCCAGGCGTGTTTATCCCGCCATTATCCTCTGGTTCCTTATAGACCTGTATAACCCTAGAATTAACCCTTCATTTAAATATCAATCCTAGTTAAATCAAACCCTTCTACATCACCCTCTTGCCTGTAATAAAGAATAGGTATTCTAGAATTATAATTCCTCTTTCCATTACTATCTAATAAATGAACAATATTTCCTTTACTATAATCTGTATTATACCAACTAGTTATTACTACAAACTCCTGTACATACTCATACACATCCTCTACCTCTTTTACATCTGTAATACCAAAAATTTCTTTAATTAAATCAACATCCTGGTCTGTGTAAACAACCATACCCCTTAATTTTTCCTCCATAATTACAATGCCCTCCTTAAAAAGAAAAGAAAACCTCTCCTTGTCATCCAATACGGTATATTCTAAATGCTCTTCCTCAGGCATAAGTGTTCTACCACCAATAGCAAAATCTACCCTCTTAGAATCTAACAACAACAAACTCTCTGCAGTACTCTCTGTTCTTACAACCATATATTCATCTCCTAAATTATTTACAGAATCATAGTAAGTTGGACAAACTGCTACAGTAATTGTCGTTCCTGCAAGAACATCAGGGTTAGATTTTACAGATGAAGATTCTAAGCTTGATGATATTAAAACATATGATATTAATAATACTGCTAACAATATAAGGATAGACGGAACAGAAAAAACAAACCTCATTGTTTTTTTAAAGACTCCTTCTGTCATAATTCTATTAACAAACTTATCTATCTAAATTGGTAACTGTATCTTAACAGTTGTACCCTCTCCTTTCTTACTTATTATATCTATATCTCCTTCATGTGCCTCTATTATCTTTTTTGCAATTGTTAAACCTATACCTGTACCCTCACTCTTTGTTTTAGAAGACCTAATTTTATAAAACCTCTCAAAAACATTCTTAAGCTCCTCCTTGGCTATCCCCACACCCTCATCCTTTATACTAATGAATACAAAATCAGATTCTAACTTAACACCTATTTTAACAACCGAGTTTTTAGGCGAATACCTAATAGCATTATCTAAAATATTACCAATTGCTTGTTTAATTTTATCACTATCAACCCTTACTAAGATATTTGAGGCTCTTGAATCTTTTCTCTCTACTTTAATCTTAACATCCCTTCTGTCAGCCCCTTGTTTAAACAGATCTACTACATCTTCAATTAAATTACTTAGATTAACTTCTGTAATATTATATTGAGCATTGTCAGATTCTAGAAGTGCTAGATTCTTTGTCTCATTAGAAAGTTTTATCAATCTCTCTGTTTCTCTTTTTATGAGACTTAATACTCTCTCTTTCTCCTTGTCCCCCTTTATTACCCCCTCCTGTAATGCTTGAATATATCCGTAGATATTTGTTAAAGGAGTAGCTATCTCATGAGAGAAATTTGCAACTAAATCCTTTCTTAATATCTCTTGGTTTTCTACATTCTCAAAAAGCTTGTTCTCCACCTCTATTAAATCAGAAAACTCGTCATTAGTCTTAATATTAATTCTCTCTGAATATTTTCCTGAAGAAAAACTAGAACTAACCTTAATTATTTCTTTAATAGGTTTTAAAAGAATTTTAGTTATGAAAGTTCCAAGTAAAAATGAAAACAGTATACCTATTGCTCCTGCTACAAGAAGAGATTGTTGGATAGATTTCAAAAAACTTTGCCCTGCACTATCTCTTAAACATTGTGGTATTTCATGACCATAATGTTCACAGAATATGGAGAAGTTTTCTCTTATGTAGTAGTTACTTAAAACACTTATTACAGCAATTGTTAACACCACAGTTACAAGCAATGCTGCTATTATTTTTATATTAAACTTTATCTTCATCTTTTTCATCCACAAACTTATATCCTAAACCTCTTACTGTTTTAATTATCTCACCTTTTTCATCTGATATTTCTTTTCTTAATCTAGAGACAAGGACATCTATAGCTCTGTCAAAAACTTCCTCTCCAGAATCTATGTATACTCTTTCAATCAACTGTTCTCTTGAGAATACTCTGTTAGGATTTGTAAAAAGAATAGAGAACAGTTTAAATTCTTTATGTGGTAGAGCAATTTTCTTACCATTTATCTTAACGAGCTTTTTATCTAAATCTAAAGAAAGATTCATAGAGCCTAATTCTCTGTATTTGTTCTCTAACCTTCTAAATATTGAATTTACTCTTTCTGTTAATTCTCTTGGGTTAAAAGGCTTTGTAATATAGTCATCACCCCCTATTTGAAGTCCTGTTATTTTATCGTCGTCTTCCTGTCTTGCAGTTACAAATATTATTGGTGTGGAAAACTCTTTACGAATCTCCTTTGCTATTTCAATCCCATTAGAAGTAGGGAGCATAATATCTAGGATAATTAGGTCTATGGATTCTTTTACAATACTTTCTAATACTCCTTGTCCCGTATAATTTTGAAAACAGATATATCCCTCTTTTGATAAGTACAGTTTTATCAACTCCGATATATCCTTATCATCTTCAATTATTAAGATTTTTTTAGCATACATCTGCTCCTTTGTTTTCATCCTCTGGTCGGTTTATTGGGGCAACGGATGGTTCGTATTCAAGGTCTAGCTTTTCAATGTCGTCTAATTCCATATAACAGTCATTGCCACAACTCTCTATTATATCAATAATCTTCTTTCCACTCACCCCATCGGAGAGATAACCTATGACACCCTTTTCCCCAACAATAACAAGCGGAATTCCACAGCCCTGTATATCAACTCTTTTATCTAATGTGTCTATTATTTCTCTTGCCTCAGGATCTTTCCAAACGTCATATTTGATTAGCTCTACATTTTCATGCTTATCTACATAGTTTTCTACAAATGCCCTAGCACGACTACTTTGTCTGTCATCCTCAGAGTAAAACATATATATATTGATTGTTTTCTGAGAGAATGGATTGCCTGAGAAATACCAGTACAGACCAACTGAAGAACAAATGAGAACAACAATCCCTACTATTATTAACCATTTATTACTTTTCATTTTTCTTCTTGTTTAGTAAAAGGTAGACATTTAGTAGCACACTTAATCCTGCAATAGCACCAACCAAGAGTAGAGTTCTGTTTTCCTCATCTAGCAGAGAAATACCCTCTGTTTCTTCAGTACTCTCTTGTGGATTAGGGTCTGGCATATCAACAGGCCAATCAATATCATCTATATCGTATCTGTATGCTCTGAAAACAGCATTTTCTACTTGGTTAGGACTGTAGAATGGATTGTGATATTCCCATACGATTTCATTATCAAATAGTTGGTCCCTCATAGCGTCAGGTGTATCTTCACCGTACTCTATCTTCTCACCCCTTGTTACCTCAAAGATTCTCCCTGGTACTCCTTCACAGATTAGGGTGTTGCCATTTGGTAATCTCTGAGCCCCACTAATAACTCCTGAGAAAAATCTAAAACCTCTAAGACCATCTCCTGTGTATTCCCACTCTATTTCATTTGTATTAGGGTTAACCTCTAGAACTCTAGATGCTGGTATACCACTTCTCATGGTGTCTGGTTTTTGCATACCGTTGTCAAAGAGAAGTATGTTTCCATTGTCAAGCAATGTAGGGTCATGTGGTACCTTTATTTCACCAGGGCCCCATTCCCATAACAGATCTTTTGTAGCATAGTCGATTATTATTACTAAATCAGGCTGTCTAAACATTGTCATAACAGCAGGTTTACCATTGTAAGGATTCCCTTCCGGAAGATATACAACAGAATTTGCATGTGTCCACTCATGTCTATTATTTAATGGGGACAAAGGGTAATCTTCTATTACCAATTCCTCTTCCGCATGCCACTGCCAAACTATTTCTTTTGTTTCATAATCTATTTCATATATTGCATCAGACCATATCTTCTTTTCACCAGTTTCAGGATCTACAAACTCTTCTCCCTCTAAACCACCTTTTACCCTGTCCATATTCTCAGGTCTCATCTCTTCCCATACTAAAACAAGAATATTTCCATTAGGAAGTTTGTCAAAGTCATGATGCATATATTTACTTATCTCAGTACCTGTATACTCCCAAACTACATTACTATCCCAATCTATTTCCTGAATTGTTCCACCTCCACCACCTCCTGGTGTTGGTTGTAATTCTCGAGTATTTCCACCATACAAAAGATTCCCATTAGGTAGTAAGAAGCCGTAAAGACCTGGAGCATGCTCTACCGTCCATGTATGTACTACATTTCCTTTCATATCTATGAGGTAAACCTCATTGGTGCCATCTACCCCAGTACCTCCACCTAAGGGTGTATAGAGAGTAAATCCTTCATATGTTCTCTGTTCTCTGTGAATGGTTACACCGTGTGGAAACTCTGTGGGATATGCTAAGACCCCCAGTGGAACAAGTAATAATAGAGGTAAGAGTATTAACAAATATTTAGAAAGCTTTTTCATATAGATATATTATACTTACAATTTATTATTATCTAAAGTGTAAATACAAAATGTTTCCATTTTATTACAATAAACATATTGCAAAATCACAAAGGAAATACTTCTTAAATACAAGGGATATTAAAATATAAAGACTACTCCAAACAACAATCTATTTTTTCTTTTACAAACTTACCTAAATCTCCCCAAAAATCTTTCTCCTTATTCTCTTTCGTTTTCTTCTTTTCTTCTTTTCTTTTAACTTTTTTCTCTGGCATATGCTATTAAACTAAAATTACTTTTTCTTTCTGGTCTTTTTTTCAATCTCTTTTTCGGTATTCACTTCTTGTGGCCCAACTATACCCATAACTAACCCCCAAAATAGGGAGTAAAGGTTGTAGGCTTTTTCAAACATTTCTTCGGCTAACTCATCATCACCCCTACCCAAATACTTAGTTCCATACTCCATTAATCTGTAACTAGCACCTAGGAGGTGTTTGCCAATACACCAAACCTCTCCTTCATAGTCTACTATAATTCTTTTAAGCAACTCTTTCCTCATCTCTCTAATTTCTCTAAGAACAGTGTAGTATTTACTATCTTTGGTTTTAGCTCCACTAAAAAATAGATGCTCTTCTATACTAATTAGGTTCATAATAGCAATGGAGAGGTCTTCATCTGCTGACAAGTCTAGTTTATTATCCTTCTTTAAGGAGTCATACTTATCTACCAACTTCTCCACCTCCTTCATATCTATATCTTTGTTCTTTTTCATATTTTGTTAAATAATAATTTAGTTAAGGATAAAATAAAAGACAACTGAAGCTAACCATAAAAATCCAACAGGGATTATTACTTTTTGAAAAGGAAATAGAGATTTCTCATCATTCCTTTTTTTAATATAAAAGTGTATCGTAGCTCCAATTGCAAAAAACAGTGAACCTATTACTGTTCCTAAAACTATCTTATCTACTCCCCAAAATCTATTTAATACATTACCTGTAATATCCAAGACGCTAAGAGTAACAAAAAGGAGAGAGTAGAAAATGGTTCCAGAGATTAAAGTAGCCATTAAACTACTTTCTATCTTAGTTTTTTTTCTAATAGTCGTAGCAACACTAATAGTCATAGAAAGAACAACACCCCCGATCCAGAGGCTCATAATTAGATCGTCTATACCAAAATACCTAGATAAACCTAATCCCACACCTACAGCAGCAGTACATACAGGACACACAGCGTATGTTGGGGCAGGGATAAATAAATACAGTGAGGTAATGGAAAGAAGGAAAATTAAAACTAAGAGGGTTTTCTTCTTATTATTTCCTTTAAGTAAATATCCTAAGAGTATTATTCCAAATAAAAGTACAGGTATTCCAACAAGCATAATTACAGTATTTTTGTTCCCTTCCTCCTCCTCTACAGATGTTTCTTGTGTGCCTAAATCCTCTGTAACAGGGGATTCTACTCTCTCACCCTCCATAATTGATTCTAATCCAGCAATTGCCTCATACTTTCCCATCCAGCATGTTCCATCAAAATAGAGCATTGGAACTCCTGCACGGTTCTGAGGTAAGCCACATTCATTTACTTTGTCCAAAAATAAACTTGCATTGTCCTGATCGTTGTATATTTCTTTTAATTCTATATCTAAAATTTCATCTATGCCCTCATCTTCCATATATTCCTCAACATCTTTACAGTGAGGGCATCCTACACCCCAAAAAAGATATATACTTCCTTGAGAGCTAGAAATGGAAGTTTCTTCTTGAGCCCTAACGTTTGAAGTAGGAAAAAACTGGAAGAGGAAGAATACTAGAAGAATAATTTTCTTTATCATGGGTTGTTTTTCAGAATTTAATATAGTATGTACTGTGAGTAATATAAAGAGTAAATATTTCTATTTTATTTCAATCCCGCTACCTTATAGTTAAAAAAGAATACCAAACATATATCCTGCTAAGGTAGTTAAAATAATAATTATAGCAGTATACGCCAATGTCTTCTTAACTCCAATAAGCTTCGCAATAATTAGTAACCCTTGTAAAGAAAGTACTGGGTCAGACAAAAGGTATGACATTAGTGGACCTCTGTGCATTCCTAACTCTAAGAAATTCTCTGCTATTGGAACTTCTACCAATGCTGGGAAGTATGCAATAGCACCAAATAAGACTGCTACAAAGTTTGTAAGAAGTGTATTTTGTCCTGCAAATTGTTGGAATTTATCTTGTGGTATTAAACTTGTTAATACCCCTGCAAAGAACACACCTATTAGAAGTAAAGGAATTATATCCTTTAGAAACTTAACAGTATCTTCCCACCAAGCTTTTCTTTCTCCAAAGGTAAGCCATTTAAATACAATTATTATTTCTAATAGCGTTAAAATTCCAACGGAGATATATTTAAACGTATCATCTAATGGTGCTGTACCTATTATTAATATAGCCCCAAGTAAGACCCAGAATATTGTAGATTTCTTACCCTTCAGAGAGAATTCTTTAGTTTCTGTAACTACTAAATCTCCTTCATCCTTTCTGTCATTTTTAAATATTAATTCCATTAATACACCTGTTAATATTGCAAATATTATTGAGAGTATTAATCTTATAATTCCAAAATCCCATCCTAATCTCTGACCTGTAAGAACAAAAGCAAGAAGATTAATAGCTGGTCCTGCATAAAGAAAAGTAATAGCTACACCTAAACCTGCTCCTTTTTTCCATATACCTGCAAAAAGAGGAAGGATTGTGCATGAACATACCTGTATAAAGAAACCTCCCATTGATGCTATGAGGTAGGATAATCCTCTTTTAGTTTTACTGCTTAGGTATTTAAGAATAGCTTGGGGATCTACAAGGGTATTTATAGCACCTGCTATAAAAAATGCAGGGATTAGACATAGTAAAACATGAGCAGAGAGATAATCTACCAAGCCCAACCATCCATCGTAAATGCTCTGACCTAATAATCTTTGAGTCTCAGCATTAACAAGAAAACCTCCTATTGGTTCTTGCCAGAGAAATATAACTAAATATGCTCCTAAGAGAAGGAATATAACCCAGTTTTTCTTTACGAGTTTTAATAGCTTTTTCATGTATTGTTATAAACAAAAAATTTTAATCTTGTATAAATAGTTTCAGGAAAATATTAACCTATTTTTCTTCAAACTCTTTTATTTTTTCTAGTATTTCATCTTCGGAAGGAATTCTTCCTGCAAAAACCAATTCTTCTTCTATTAATAAAGCAGGGCTAGACATTATCCCCTTACTTATCATTACATTAATGTCTGTTATATATTCTACTTCCATATCTTTTCTGTCTCCCACAACATTTAAAACTGCCGCATGTAGAATTTTACATGATGGACAACCAGGTCCTAATACCGTTATCTTCATATTAATTTAATAACAAAATTTATTTAATACCTAGAAATTCAAATATCTTTTCTATCCTTTCATTCCAATCTTTCTTTATTAGATAGTAAATGTTGTTTCCATCTCTTTGCTTTTTTAATATTCCTGCTTCGTAGAGTGTTTTAAGGTGGAAGGAGAGTAGGTTTTGGGGAATTTCTAGAGACTCAGCTAAATCACAAACACATATTTTTTCTTTTGATAATGCACAGAGTATTCTTAGTCTATTGGGTTCTGCTACAGCTTTTAGTAGTTCCGCAGATTCTTCTATCTTTTTGTAATTTTGGTTATTATTTGTACAACAGTTTTTCATGTTTGTTAAAACTATATCAATTGCAGTTGATATATTATAACTTGGTTAAAGAGATGTCAAATAGTATCTTGACCCTTTTCAAACTATGATATAATGAAATATCACGATGAGAGGACTACCAAAGGCTAACCTTGTTTGCCGCGGGAATGCCTCTCTTTGTGTTATTTATCCTCATTCTCTTTCTTCTTTTTCTTTCCAGTATAGTTCAACTTCCCTCTAAGGGTATGTAAATCTACGATGTAGCTACTAAATTTCCTAAGTAAAGAAGAATACCTTCTATTCGGAGTAACTATTTTTTTTAATTTGTCATTTTCTTCTAAGTATTCTATTAGACAAAAGAAGTCTCCATCTCCTGTTACTACTACTGCTTTATCATAGTTGGGATACTCTATCATGGTATGTAGTACTAATTCTGCATCTACATTTCCTTTGTATGTAACAGAGTCTCCATCTTGTATCTCTAAAACATTTTTAAATATGAGAATGAATCCTTGTTCCTGTAATCTCTTGTATAGATCTGCATTACTCTCTATGTAACCAATAAACAAGAAGGCCTTCTCAACCCCATACTTATTTCTAAGAAATAGTCTAAACTTACCCCAATCTAATTTCCAACGAGTAGCACT